>NZ_JWMC01000054.1:0-15383 GCF_000812405.1 Pseudomonas sp. PI1 | reverse complement strand
CCCGCAAGTGCGCCTGGCCGCCGGCAGCAACGGCCCCTTCCAGCGCAGCGCCTCCCTCGCCGGCGGCGACGAGCGCACCCGCTTCGACCTCGGCGCCAGCCTCGACGAGAGCCGCGGCTACGACTACACCCGCGACAACGTCGGCGCCGACAGCGACCACGACGGCCAGCGCAACAAGGCCGTACACCTGAACCTGGACCACCGCCTGAACGACGACTGGAAGGCCGGCTTCAGCCTCAACGACCAGCGCGGCGACAGCGAATACGACGACGCCTACAGCTACGCCCCCGCCGAACCCCACGACGAGTTCCGCGTCAGCAGCTACAGCGGCTATCTCGAAGGCCAACTGACCTCGATGTGGAACAGCCGCCTGGAACTGGGCCGCAGCTTCGACCGCAACAAGGCCGTCGGCGCCGCCGAGGTGTGGAACAACGGCACCCTGGAAACCACCCGGCATTCGGCCAGCTGGCTCAACCGCCTGCAGCTGGACGCGCGCAACCAGCTCGCCCTGGGCGCGGACTGGTACGAGGACAAGGTCGAGGGCAGCACCGCCTTCGCCGAGGACAGCCGCACCAACCACGCCTTCTTCGCCCAGCACAGCTTCAAGGGCGAGGCCTTCTCCACCGAGCTGGGCCTGCGCCACGACGACAACGAGCGCTACGGTTCGCAGAACAGCTGGAACGCCGCCGTCACCCTGCCGGTGGGCGCCAGCCAGAGCTGGATCGCCAGCTACGGCGAGGGCTTCCGCGCGCCGACCTTCAGCGACCTCTACTACCCCGGCGCCAGCAACCCGGACCTGAAGGCCGAGACCTCGAAGACCTACGAGCTGCAATGGCGCGGCGACTTCGCCGGCACGCACCTGGAGGCCGCGCTGTACCGCACCGAGGTGGACGACCTGATCGCCTGGGACAGCGCCAGCAACATGCCGCAGAACATCGCCAAGGCGCGCATCGACGGCTTCGAGGCCAGCCTGGCCCGCGAGGTCCTCGGCTGGCAGGCCAACCTCGGCCTGAGCATCATCGACCCGCGCGACCGCGACACCGGCCATACCCTGCCGCGCCGCGCCCGGCGCACCCTGAGCCTGGACCTGGACCGCCAGTTCGGCGCCTTCGGCGTCGGCGGCACCTGGCGCGCGCTGAGCAACAGCTACGCCGACGCGGCCAACCAGGACCGCCTGGGCGGCTACGGCGTGCTCGATGTGCGCGGCAGTTGGCAGTTCAGCGAAACCCTGCGCTGGGACCTGAAGCTGCAGAACCTGCTGGACCGCGACTACGCCCGCGCCAGCTACCAGCGCCCGACCGATCCCATGGGCTTCCCCAGCGAAACCCTGCACTACAAGGAAGCCGGCCGCACCGCGCTGCTGGCGCTGACCTGGACGCCGGAGTTGTAGCCATCGCGGGCAGGGCCCGCTCCTACGAAGAGCACCTCGTCACGGCCCAGTAGGGGCAACTGTCTTGCTGACCGCGCCGAGGCGCTCTTCGTAGGATGGGTTGAGCCTGCGAAACCCATGCTGCCGTGGTGATGGGTATCGCTTCGCTCAACCCATCCTACGACGGCGTTTCTCCGCACTTCGAACGGACCTTGTCCGCGATAGCCGGAACCACCGGCGCCATTCCAATGTAGGAGCGCGCCCTGCGCGCGATTTCGCGGGCAGGGCCCGCTCCTACAGGTTGCCGTGAGGCATGGCATTCTCCCCCGTAGGAGCGGATTCATCCGCGATTCCGCCGGCAGGGCGGACGGCGCCCAGGCCAACCTCGGCGCCGCTGGGGATCGCCGTTAAGCGGCGGATAACGCGGAGCGTTATTCGCCCTACGCCAACACCCCGGCCAGGCGTCCCAGGGCTGCGCAATCCACGGCGTGCCAGTCGCTCAGTTCCGGCCAGGGGTTTTCCGCCAGGTTGACCAGCGCCGTGTAGCTGCCCGCCGCGCGGCCGCATTCCAGGTCGAAGCGGTAGTCGCCGACCATCAGCATCTCCCTGGGCTGCACGCCCCAGCGCTCGGCCAGGTGCAGCAGGCCGTCGGGGTTGGGCTTGGGCCGGGCTTCGCCGCGGCCGAGGATGTCCTCGGTGGCGAAGCAGTCGCCCAGGCCGATGGCCTGCAGGGTCACCAGCGCCAGCTCGTGGGCGTTGCGGGTGAGGATGCCGAGGCGGTAGCCGGCCTCGTGCAGCGCGCGCACCAGGTCCACCGCGCCGGGCGCGGCGGTGGAGGCCAGCGCCAGCTCGCGTTCGTGCTCCAGCAGCCAGGCGTGCTTGGCCGCCGCCTCGGCCGCGGGCAGCGCCGCCAGGTGGGTGAGGATGTCGTCTTCCAGGGGAATGCCCAGGGCCCGCTTGATCGCCGGGAAGTCGTGCACCGCCAGGGTCAGGGTGCCGTCCATGTCGAACACCCAGTGGCGGATCAGGCCCGGTTTCATGCCCAGTCCTCGCGGCGGCGGATCAGGCCTTCCTGGGTCGACGAGGCCACCAGCTGGCCGTCGCGGTTGAAGATGCTGCCGCGCACGAAGCCGCGGCCGTTGCCGGCCCAGGGGCTGTCGATGGCGTACAGCAGCCACTCGTCCGCGCGCAGGTCGCGGTGGAACCACACGGAGTGGTCGATGGTGGCCACCTGCATGTCCTTCTGCCACACCGAGCGGCCGTGGGGCAGCAGCGAAGTGGTGAGGAAGCCGAAGTCCGAGGCGTAGGCGAGGATGTACTTGTGCAGCGCCGGCACGTCCGGCAGCTTGCCGTCGGCGCGCAGCCAGAGGTACTTGATCGGCTCGCCGACCTGCGGGTCGTAGGGGTCGTTCTGGGTGACCGGGCGGATCTCGATGGGCTTGGGGTACAGCAGCTTGTCGCGGATACGCTCGGGGAACTGGGCGATGCTGCGCTGCTTGAGCTCCAGGTCGGTGGGCAGGTTCTCCGGGCCGACCACGTCGGGCATCGGGATCTGGTGCTGGAAGCCCTCCTCGTCGTACTGGAAGGAGGTGCTCAGGGCGAAGATCGGCTGGCCCTTCTGGATCGCCGTGACGCGGCGGGTACTGAAGGTGCCGCCATCGCGCACGCGGTCGACCTGGTAGACCACCGGCATGCTGGCGTCGCCCGGGCGCAGGAAGTAGCCGTGCATGGAGTGCACGTGGCGCGCCGGCTCCACCGTCTGGCTGGCCGCCGACAGCGCCTGGCCGAGCACCTGGCCGCCGTACAGCTGGCGGAAGCCGAGGTCCTGGCTGATGCCCCGGAACAGGTTTTCCTCGATGGGTTCCAGGCTCAGCAAAGCCACCAGGTTGTCCAGGATCTGGGTCATGACGTTTCCTCGGAATCGGTACTGCGAATGGGATGCGGGCGGCGCGGCTGGGGGTACGCGGGCGAACTGCTCAGGCGAGTGTCCCATACCGCGCGGCCGATGGTGAAATGATAGAGGCTGACCGGGCGGTCCGGTCCTTCGCCGAGCAATTCCCGCAGCGCCTCGTCGAAGTAGCAGCCGATGCCGGTGCCCGAGAGCCCGGCGGCCTCGGCCTCCAGGTAGAGCAACTGGCCGATCTGCCCGGCCTCCCAGTACAGCCGCGGGTAGGTCCAGGGGCCTTCGGCCAGGGCGGCGTCCAGGTCGGCGAGCATGGCGAAGGCCACGCAGCCGTCGCTGGCGATGTCCTGGCCGCAGGAGAGGAAGGCCGAGAGCTGGCGGGCGTCGCCTTCCAGCAGGCGGTACAGAGGCAGGTCGTCGGCGGTGCGTTGCCACTGGAAGTCCCCGCGCAACCCGCCCAGCGCGCGGCCGCTGCGGCCCAGCCAGTAGAGCCCCGGCGCCAGGCCCTGGACGCGGTGGACGAACAGCAGCAGGTCGAGGCGCGGCGGCTCGACCGAGCAGGCGAAGGGCACCGGCGAGTTCTCCGGCAACAGCCGGCTCAGCCAGGCCAGCAGCAGTTCGGCGTGGATGCCGCTGCGGCCGTCCAGGCTCTGCGCGCTGCGCCGCCGGTGGAGGATCGGGCGCAATGGCAGGCCGGGGTTGTCCGTGGTCGTCTCGGCACGCGGCAGGCGCCAATCGGCAGGAGCCAGCGCCGGCGCACGGCACAGCGCGTGGACGCGCTCCAGCTCCGGCCAGTGCCGGTAGCTGCGCGAGAGGCGATTCGGAGCGCCTTGCAGTTCCAGCGCCGCCAGTCCCCCCAGCAGCGCCTCGGGCACACGGGGCTCGCCGTCCCGGGGCGGACCTATCCACAGCAACGCATCCACCGCTTCGCGCTCGTGGAAACCTTCGCGGTCGAGGCCGAACGCGGCATCCAGACTGCGCTCGTCCACCGCGCGCAGCAGCCGTACTTCCCAGCCCTGGATGGCCGCGGCGATGGCCAGGGCCGCCAGCGCGTGGCCGAAGTCGTGCTGGCAGTAGCGGTAGGCGCGCTCGCCGTACTTCCAGGCCTCGCGCCAGGGAATGCTGGCCAGCGCCAGCAGCAGGCCGTCGCTGGGCAGTTGCTGCGCCAGCTCGGACGGCAGCTCGGCGCGCACTTCCAGCAGGTGTTCGTCGGCGGTGTAGTGAGCCAGCACGGCGGACTTGTCCACAGCCCCGGCCGGCAACAGCAGGTAGGCCTCGGTGGGGTGCAGGTTGCCGCTGGAGGGGTTGACGCGCAGCGCCCAGCGGCTGCCGCCGGCTTGCTTCCAGGCGGAGATCGCCAGGCTGTCGTAGAGCAGTTGCGAGACGCTTTCCAGGCCCAGCGGCGCGGGCTCGCCGAGGGGGCCGGCGAACACGCCGTCGTAGCCCGGCGATTCCTCCTGCGGGCGGTGCAGCAATTCGATCGGCCGCGCCCCGGCGTAGCGGCGGAAGGGCGCCGGCTGGGTCGCCCAGTCCAGTTGGCCGGGCCCAGGGGCGAAGCGCTCCGGGGCATGGCAGCTCAGCGCGTGGTAAGCGCGCACGGCGTCGGCGGCATTCATGTCTGCGCCTCCAGCCATTGCTCGCGGCTGATGCGGAACAGCACGTGCGGGCGCAGCGCGTGGCCCTGGGACAGGCGCGGGTGCTCGAAGTCGGCGGCCGCATCACGCCGCATGCCCAGGCGTTGCATCAGGCCCTGGGACGGCAGGTTGGCCGGCACGGTGAAGGCCACCACCTCGGTCAGGCGCAGGTGCGCGAAGGCGTATTCCAGCACTGCCCGCGCCGCCTCCAGCGCATAGCCCTGGCGCCAGAACGCCCGGTTCAGCCGCCAGCCGATCTCCACCGCCGGGGTGAAGGCGGCTTCGAAGCCCACGTGCTGTACGCCCAGCACGCCGAGGAAGGCGCCGTCGTCGCGACGCTCGACTATCCACTGGCCGAAGCCGTGCTCGGCGAAGTGCGCGTGGATGCGCGCGGCCAGGGCGTCGCTGTCCTCGCGGCCCATGCAGGCGGGGAAGTGGCGCATCACCTCGGGGTCGGCGTTGAGGGCGGCGAAGGCCTCCAGGTCGCCATCGCGCCAGGGGCGCAGCAGCAGGCGCGGAGTGCTCAGGCTGGGCAGGTGCATGGTTCGCCTCGGCAAGATTCGTCAGCTGCCTATTGTGCCCCATGCGCGGCCCTGGCGCCCGGCCGCGGGGCCGGCTTACCCTTGCTGCTGAACCGCCCGAGCCCTGCCCCATGCCGTTGCCCCTGGTCTACCACGACGACTACAGCCCGCCCTTTCCCGCCGGCCACCGCTTCCCCATGGAGAAGTTCCGCCTGCTCAAGGAACACCTGGTGGACAGCGGCCTGACCAGCGACGCGGCGTTGCTGCGCCCAGAGCCCTGCCCGGCGGACATCCTCGCCCTGGCCCACGACCGCGGCTACATCGAGCGCTATTGCAGCGGCGACATGAGCCGCGAGGAACTGCGCCGCCTCGGCCTGCCCTGGAGCGAGGCCCTGGCCCGGCGCACCGTGCGCGCGGTCGGCGGCTCGCTGCTGGGCGCGGAGCTGGCGCTAAGGCACGGCCTGGCCTGCCACCTGGCCGGCGGCACCCACCATGCGCACCACGACCACGCCTCGGGCTTCTGCATCTTCAACGACCTGGCGGTGATCGCCCTGCACCTGCTGGCAAGCGGCCGCGCCGGGTGCGTGCTGATCTTCGACTGCGACGTGCACCAGGGCGACGGCACCGCGCGCATCCTGGAGCAGGTGCCGGACGCCATCACCGTATCGCTGCACTGCGAGAAGAACTTCCCCGCGCGCAAGGCGCACAGCGACTGGGACATCCCCCTGCCGCTGCACATGGGCGACGCCGACTACCTGCGGGTGGTGGACGAGGCGCTGGACTACCTGCTGCCGCTGTACCAGCCGGACCTGGTGCTCTACGACGCCGGGGTGGACGTGCACAAGGACGACGCCCTGGGCTACCTGAACCTCACCGACGCCGGCCTGGCCGCCCGCGACGAGCGCGTGATCGAACGCTGCCTGGCCCGCGACATCCCGGTGCTGGGGGTGATCGGCGGCGGCTACGACAAGGACCGCACGGCCCTGGCCCGGCGCCACGGCATTCTCCACCACAGCGCGCAGCGGGTCTGGCAGCGCCTGGGCCTGGGCTGAGTTGTCCACGGCAACTGTGGAGCAACCTGTGGAAAACCTGCGGGGAGTCTGCCCTGGCCCACGCCGGGCCTGGGCCGCAGCCGGATGTACGAAAGATGACCAGACAGCGTTCGGAGGAAAAGGTGCGACTTTTCCACGGATGCTGTGGAACCTCCTGTGGAAAAACTGCGGGGCATTCGCTGCAGCCCAGTATTCACGGGGCCTCCAGCCCAACGAACAAAATATGACCAGCACACCCGTAGGATGGGTTGAGCTTGCGAAACCCATGCTGCATTCGATGGGTATCGCTACGCTCCACCCATCCTACGTGGGGCAACGTTGTCCCCGAAAGCTGTGGAGCCGCCTGTGGATATCCTGGGTACAAACCTGTGATTAGCCCACGCGCCGGGCCCCCCGAGCGGCCGCCGGCGAATTGACCAGCCCCGGCCGCCAGCGGCTAGGCTAGAATGCGCGCCCTTTCCACCGACCATGCCCAGCCCATGACCGAGCACAGCTCCCTGCCCTCCCTCAGCGCCATCGTCATCGGCGGCGGCCCCGCCGGCCTGATGGCCGCCGAAGTGCTGGCCGGCGCCGGCGTGCGCGTGGCGCTGTACGACGCCATGCCCTCGGTGGGGCGCAAGTTCCTGCTGGCCGGTGTGGGCGGCATGAACATCACCCACTCCGAAGATCAGGCGGCCTTCGTCGGCCGCTACGGCGAGCGCCGCGCGGAAATCGGCGCGCTGCTCGCGGATTTCGACAGCCAGGCCCTGCGCGAGTGGATCCATGGCCTGGGGATAAATACCTTCGTCGGCACTTCCGGCCGCGTCTTCCCCACCGACATGAAGGCCGCGCCCCTGTTGCGCGCCTGGCTCAAGCGCCTGCGCGACAGCGGCGTGGTTATCCACACCCGCAGCCGCTGGCAGGGCTGGGACGAACAGGGCCGCCTGCTGATCGACGGCCCCGAAGGGCGCCAGGCCCTGCAGGCCGACGTGACCGTGCTGGCCCTGGGCGGCGGCAGCTGGCAACGCCTGGGCTCCGACGGCGCCTGGGTGCCGATGCTGCAGGCGCGCGGCGTGGCGGTCGCGCCCCTGCGGCCGTCGAACTGCGGCTTCGAGGTGGCGGGCTGGAGCGAGTTCTTCCGCGACAAGTTCGCCGGCGCGCCGGTCAAGCCGGTGGCCATGGGCCTGGAGGGCGAGGCGCCGCGCCAGGGCGAATTCGTGGTCACCGCCGGCGGCATCGAGGGCAGCCTGGTCTATGCGCTGTCCGCCGGCATCCGCGAGCGCATCGCCCGCGACGGCTCGGCCAGCGTATTGCTCGACCTGCTGCCCAACCGCAGCATCGAGCAGGTGGCGAAAGCCCTGGCCCAGCCGCGCGGCTCCAAGTCCATGGCCAACCACCTGCGCGGCCGCCTGGGCCTGGACGGCGTGCGCGCCGGCCTGCTGCGCGAGTTGTCCACAGCCGCCGACTACGCCGAGCCGCAGCGCCTGGCCGCGCTGATCAAGGCCCTGCCGCTGACGGTAGTGCGCCCGCGCCCGCTGGACGAAGCCATCAGCAGCGCCGGCGGCGTCACCTTCGAGGCTGTGGATAAGCAGCTGATGCTCAACGCCCTGCCCGGCGTGTTCTGCGCCGGCGAGATGCTCGACTGGGAAGCGCCCACCGGCGGCTACCTGCTCACCGCCTGCTTCGCCAGCGGCCGCGCCGCCGGCCTGGGCGCCTTGCGCTGGCTGAAGCTGGAACCATAGTGCTAGATTGCGGATTCTCCCCAGCAGAGTCCGCGCCATGCCCCTGAGCTTCCGCCCGGCCCGCCCCGAGGACGTCGACGCCGCCGTCCCGCTGATCTACAGCTCCGGCCCCGATGCCTTCGACTACGCCTTCGCCCGCCCCGGCCGCAACAGCGCCCAGGACTTCCTGCGCCACGCCTTCGTCCAGGGCGGCGGCCAGTTCGGCTGGCGCCAGCACACGGTAGGCGAACTGGACGGGCGGGTGGTGGCGGTGGGCACGGTCTTCGGCGGCGAGGCCAACCTCGGCTACCTGCTCGCCGCCAGCCGGCAGATATTCGGCTTCTTCGGCCTGGGCGCGGCGACGGTGATCCGCCATGGCCTGCAACTGGAGCGGATCATCTGCCCGCCACCGAAGCGGACGCTGTACCTCGCCCACCTCGGCGTGGCGCCGGAACTGCGCGGCGAAGGCCTGGGCAGCCAACTGGTCGCCCACTTCCTCGAGCGCGGCCGCCGCGCCGGCCTGCCCATGGCCGCCCTCGACGTGTCGGTGACCAACCCGCGGGCCCAGGCGCTGTACGAGCGCCTGGGCTTCGCGGTGCAGGCCGAGCGCCACTCCAACCTACCGGGCGTGGCCAGCCACCGCTACATGCAGCGCGCCCTCTGAGCCTGCGCTAGACTGCGCGGCAGCCGCCCGGCAGAGGCCAGTGCCACGACAAGGAAGCGCCATGAGCAAGCTGAACAGCGTCGAACTGAAAGTCTTCGTCCCGGCCCGCGACTACGCCCAGTCCCAGGCCTTCTACCGCGACCTGGGCTTCGCCAACCCGTGGAGCTCGGAGGAGCTGAGCTACCTCCATCACGGCGACCACTGCGCCTTCCTGCTGCCGAACTACTACGTGAAGGAATTCGCCGAGAACCTGATGCTGCACCTGCTGGTGGAGGACGCCGATGCCTGGTGGCAGCGCCTGCGCGAGATCGACATCGCCGGGCGCCATGGGGTGCAGTTGGGGGAGCCGGAGGATCGGGCTTGGCGGATGCGGGACTTCACGCTGCATGATCCGAGCGGGGTGTTGTGGCGTATCGGCCACAACCTCGATTGAGCGGGGGCACGGCCTTTCGTACCCCCTCGCGCCCTCAGCGGCCCTTGGGCTTGCCCTTGCCGCCCGGCGCCTTGGCGAAGCCCGGCGCCTTGCGCACCGCCTTCACCTGCGGCTTGTCGGCCAGCAGCTCGCCCAGGTGGATATTGCCCGGCTTGGCCGGCACCTTGGGCTGCTTGGGTTTCTTCGGCTTCTTCAGCACCTGGCCGCCCAGGGTCGTCTGCGGCACCCTGTGCTCGGCCTCGAAGCCGTCTTCTTCGGAGCGCGGCAGCAGTTGCCCGATCAGCGTCTCGATGGCCGCCAGCTGCTGCACCTCGTCGGCGCACACCAGCGACAGGGCCTGGCCGCTGGCGCCGGCGCGGCCGGTGCGGCCGATGCGGTGCACATAGTCCTCGGCGACGATGGGCAGGTCGAAGTTGACCACCAGCGACATCTGCTCGATGTCCAGGCCGCGGGCGGCGACGTCGGTGGCCACCAGGAAGTCCACCTCGCCGTCCTTGAACCGCTGCAGTGCGCGCAGGCGCGCCGGCTGCGGCTTGTCGCCGTGGATGGAATCGGCGGCGATGCCTTCGGCCTGGAGCACGCCGACCAGTTCGTCGACGCCCTTGCGCGTCTTGGCGAACACCAGGGCCTGGCGCCAGCGCCGACTGTGCAGCAGGTGCAGGAACAGCTCGGCCTTGCGCTTCTTGTCCACGGTGATCAGTTGCTGCTTCACCGTCTTCGCCGCGGTGTTGCGCGGCGCCACCTCGATGGACAGCGGGTCGCGCAGCAGGCCGCCGGCCATCTGGCGGATCGCCTCGGAGAAGGTGGCGGAGAACAGCAACGTCTGGCGCCGCTTCGGCAGCGCGGCGAACACCTCCTCCAGCTCGCGGGCGAAGCCCAGGTCGAGCATACGGTCGGCCTCGTCCAGCACCAGCACCTGCAACTGGGTGAATTTCAGGGCGTTCTGCCGGTACAGGTCGAGCAGCCGCCCGGGGGTGGCCACCAGCACGTCGACGCCCTTGCGCAGCTTCATCATCTGCGGGTTGATGCTCACCCCGCCGTAGGCCACCGCCGTGCGCAGCGGCACGTGCTGGCCATAGGCGCGGAAGCTGTCGTGCACCTGCTCGGCCAGCTCGCGGGTGGGCACCAGCACCAGGGCGCGCACCGAGTTGGCGGCCACCTGCGGGCCTTCCTGCAGCAGCTTCTGCAGCAGCGGCAGGGCGAAGCCGGCGGTCTTGCCGGTGCCGGTCTGCGCCGCGGCCAGCAGGTCTCGGCCCTTGAGCACGGCGGGGATGGCCTGGGCCTGCACCGGGGTCGGGTTCTGGTAGCCGAGGCCGTCGAGGGCGCGCAGCAGGGGTTCGATCAGGCCGAGGGCGGCGAAGGTCATGGAGCACTCACGCAACGGAAGGTGGAATGGGCGGCATTGTAGCCGCTAGTGGCGCAGCAGCAGCTCGCCCTCGATGGGCACATAGCGCGTCGCCGAGCGGATCAGCGCCTGCGCGGTCAGGCCCGGTACGCCATAGGCGGCGGCCGTCTTGCCCTGGGCGCGGACGCGTTGCAGCAGCAGGTCGAAGTCGCCATCGCCGGAGCACAGCACTATTTCGTCCACCCGCGCCACGGCGTCGAGCACGTCGATGGTGATGCCCACGTCCCAGTCGCCCTTGGCCGAGCCGTCGCTGCGCTGGATGTAGGGTTTGAGCTTCACCTCGAAGCCGAGGTTGCGGAGGATCTGCTGGAACTGCTGCTGGCGCGGGTCGCCACGCTCGATGGCGTAGGCATAGGCTTCGACTATGCGGCCTTCGCGGCTCAACTCGCTCCACAGGGCGGCGTAGTTGAAATGGCAGCCGTAGGCCTGGCGAACCGTGTAGTAGAGGTTCTGCACATCGGCGAACAGGGCGAGGGTTTTCAACGGCGGCTCCGGATCAGGCGGTGGACGCGCATTATCGCAGCCCACCGCCGCGCCGCCAGCCCCGCGTCGTCGGCGCGGGGCCATCGATCAGCTGAACATGTCGCCGTCGTCGTCGAAGAAGCTGGAGTCGTCGGCGAAGCCGCCATCGTCGTAGCCGGTGTCGCTGAAGCCGCTGTCGGCGTAGCGATCACCGTCGAGGGAGGACTGGCTGGAGTCGTCCAGCCCGGAGGATTGCGGGTCGAAATGCTCGGCCGGGACTTCTTCCTGGATCACCTCGACGATTTCCTGCGGCTGCGAGTGGTGGAACATGTTGGTCAGCAGGTCCGCCACCATCATGCCGCCGGCCACGCCAGCGGCGGTCTGCAGGGCGCCACGCAGGAAGCCGCCGCCCTGGGCCGGCGCGGCCTGGGGCGCCGCGGCGGGGCGGAAGTCGTTGGGGTTGCTGGCGTAGCTGGCATTGGCGCCGGGCTGGGAGAAGCGCGTCTGGCCCCAGCCGTCCGGGCGCTGTTGCGCTTGCTGGGGTTGCGCCGCTGCTTCGCGCTGGCCGCCGCCGAACAGGCCGGCGAGGAAGCCGCCGCTGCTGGGGCGGTTCTGCTGCAGGCTGGCGACCTGGGCTTCGAGTTCCTTGACGCGCTGGTCCAGGCGCTTGATCGCCGCCTCCTGGATCAGCATCGCCTGCGCCATGTAGTAGGGCGCGGCCGGCTGGCGCACGAGGTGCTGGTTGATCTGCGCCTCGGCCTGGGCGTCGCGCGGCGCGGTTTGCCGCTCGGCTTCCTGCAGGCGAGTGAACAGGCCATCGATCAGGGTTTGCTCTTCGGAATTCATCTGGGGCCTCGAGTGAGCACCGGGGGAGGGAACGCATCACTAGATTGGATCGGCCGGCGAAAAAACAAGTTCCGGTCGATGAAAACTTCTTCATCCACGCTGGCGGGGACTCTGGTCTGCGCCGCCAGGCATGGGTTAGAGTCGATTGCCAACTGGTCCCCTAGACGAGCCGATGAATCCCATCTCCATCCTGCGCGATACCTGGTACTTCTTCAGCCGCCACATCGGCACGCTGCTGCCGCTCTGCCTGCCCTGGATCGTCCTGGAGACGCTCACCCAGCAACAGCTGAGCATGGCCGCCAATTCCCAGCAGTTCGCGCCCTGGGGCATGGCCGCCGGGTTGATCTTCTACCCCATCTACACCGCCAGCCTGCTGCTGTACCTGGTCGACTTCGGCGAGGGCCGCCAGCGCGGCGTCGGCGAGCTGTGGCGCGCGGCGCTGCGCCTGTGGCCGGCCTTCGCGCTGCTCTCGGCGCTGAGTTCGCTGCTGATCGTCATCGGCCTGTCGCTGATGGTGCTGCCGGGTATCTACGTGATGATCAAGCTGGCCTTCGCCGAGGTGCTGCTGGTCAAGCGCGGCCTGCGCCCGATCGATGCCATGCGCGAGAGCTTCCGCCTCACCGGCGGGCACTTCTTCCTGCTGCTCAGCACCGTGCTGGTGATCCTCGCCCCCACCTGGGCCCTGCAGGGCTGGATCGAGCAACTGAGCGAGAACGCCCTCGGCTACAGCCTGGCGCTCAGCGCCCTCAGCGGCTTCTTCCAGCTACTGCTGACCGTCGCCGCCTACCGCATCTACATCCTCGGCCCGGAGCGCGAGGAAGCCTGAGGTCTGCTCCGCGCAGCGCAGGAGCGCTCAGCGCCGGCTCGGCTTCAGCCCGGACATGCGCGGCACCAGCAGGCGCTCGAACAACCAGGGGCAGTAACGGGCCAGGATGCGCGCGCGCCAGTTGACGTTGGACAGCACCAGCAGGCGCTTGCGCTGCAGGGCGCCCTGGTAGATCGCCTCGGCCACGTCGCGCGGGGAAGCCACTTCGCTGCCCAGCACCACGGCCGGCTGGCGGATAACCGAGCCGTCGCCGACCAAGGCGTTCTTGCGCAGGTCGGTGGCGGTGAAGCCGGGGCAGGCGAGGGTCACCGAGACGCCGGTGCCCTCCAGCTCCATGCGCAGGGTGTCGAACAGGCCATGCAGGGCATGCTTGCTGGCGTTGTAGGCGCTGCGATAGAGCAAGGGGGCGAAGCCGGTCAGCGAACTGAGCACGACTATCTGCCCCTGGCGGGCGATCAGGCTGGGCAAGGCCGCCCGGGTGCAATGCAGGGCGCCGTAGAAGTTCACCGCCATCACCCGCTGGAACACCTTCAGGTCGGTCTCGGCGAACAGGCTGCGGTGGGTGATGCCGGCGTTGTTGATCAGCACGTCGATGCCGCCGAAGCGTTCGATGGCGACGGCCACGGCCTGCTCCACCGCGGCGGGTTCGGTGATGTCGCAGCGCAGCCCCAGGGCCTCGACGTTGAGGTGCTGCTGCAGGTGCTGCACCAGGCTGTCGAGCGCGGCCTGGTCCAGGTCGAGGATCACCGGCCTGGCGCCCGCCTGGGCGAAGCGCAAGACCAGCGCACGGCCGATGCCCGAGCAGCCGCCGGTCACCAGGACCGTCTTGTGCAGGTAGACCTTGCTGGAGAAGACCTTGCGTGGCATGTGCGGAGCCCTCGGCCAGGTGCGAGTGGGGCCGGCTGCCCCTCAAGCATAGCCCCGCGGCGGTCACGCCCCGGCAGCCTCATGTGCCGCCGGTCGCAGCTCTTGAATGTCGCCGCCGCTTTGCCGGCCGCGGACTGGACAAGCCCCGGTTGGCGACTCATGCTCAATGCAGACACCAACACAAGAACGATAAAGGTGCGGCGCAGCAATGCTCAAGAAACTCCTGTTCCCATTGGCCTCGTCGCTGCTTCCGGCGTCGCTGGCCCATGCCCTGCCAGGCCCGGCCGGTGGTCCCCAGTCGCTGGCGGTCGGCTATTACGAGTTCCCGCCGTACATCTATACCGACGATGACGGCAGCACCCAGGGCGAAGGTGCCGAGCTGATCCGCAAGCTGCTGCGCCAGGCAGGCTACCGCGCCGAACTCCGCGCCTTACCCAGTGCCCGCCTTTACCAGGGCCTGCGCGATGGCAGCGTGCAACTGTGGGCCGGGGCGCCCGGCAAGCCCGAGCTGGCCGAAAGCACCCTGGAGTGCGAGCACGTGCTCGGCCAGGTCACCCTCAACCTCTATCGCCTGGCGTCCCATCCCGCCCCGCGCCTGCCCCAGGGCCTGGCCGGCAGCCGGGTGATCCTGATCAGCGGCTACAGCTACTGGCGGCCCGCCACGCAGCTGCTGGACGACCCGCGGCTCAACCTGGAGGTCCACCGCACCAGCACCCACAGCGCGGCGCTGCAGATGCTGCTGCGCGAGCGCGGCGACTACCTGCTGGACTACCAGGCCCCGGTGGAAGAAGCCCGCAACGCCGCCGGCCTGCCGCCGCTGGCCTACGACACCCTCTACCGTCTGCCGCTCAAGCTCATCGTCTCCCGCCGCACGCCCGATGCGGAACAACTCCGCCAGCGCCTGGACCAGGCGTTCGAGCAGTTGAGTGCGAAGGGAGAGAAGGTGGAGCTGAACTGAGGCCACCGGCCTGCCGGCCGGATCGCGGATGAATCCGCTCCTACGGGATGCAGCCCCGTAGGATGGCGTTGAGCGCAGCGATACCCATCGCCATGGAGAGGATCCATGTAGGAGCGGGCCCTGCCCGCGATTTCGCGCGCAGGGCGCGCTCCTACAGGGGAATGGCGCAGGTGGGGCGGCGTAGGAGCGGATCTCATCCGCGAATCGCGCCGGGACCGCCGGCTATCGCGGACAAGGTCCGCTCCTACGGGTGCAGGACGTACCCTCGTAGGATGGCGTTGAGCGAAGCGATACCCATCGCCATGGCCATGCCTCACGTGTAGGAGCGGGCCCTGCCCGCGATTCGCGCGCAGGGCGCGCTCCTACAAGGGGAATGCAATGGCGTGGATGGGATCACCCCGGCTTTCCGCGCCCCAAAGCAAAACCCCCGACCAGCCAGGCTGATCGGGGGTTTTGGGATAGGTGCTTGACGATGACCTACTCTCACATGGGGAGACCCCACACTACCATCGGCGATGCGTCGTTTCACTGCTGAGTTCGGGATGGGATCAGGTGGTTCCAACGCTCTATGGTCGTCAAGCAATTCTTTCGGATGCTCGTGGCTTGCGCACACGCTCATCCCGATTCGGGTATGTGACAGGTATTTTCTTTGCGGTTCACACGAACTTTCGGTTCGTCGACTTCACCGTCTAACACACAAATTGTTTGGGTGTTATATGGTCAAGCCTCACGGGCAATTAGTA
>NZ_JWMC01000053.1:0-125758 GCF_000812405.1 Pseudomonas sp. PI1 | reverse complement strand
GGCGCCCTCTCCGCCCGCCTGTGGCGCCACCAGACCGGCGGGTTCGTGGGGGTGGATTAACCCGCAATCCCCCCCTGTAGGAGCGCGCCCTGCGCGCGATTTCGCGGGCAGGGCCCGCTCCTACAGGGCAGGCAGCGCATTCGGTAGCGGCCAGCGCTCTTTCCTCAGGGATTGGAAGCGATATTCAGTCCTTTCCCCTGAGGACTGAATATGGACGAGCAATCCCCAGGCCATTCGGCGCTGCGCAAAGGTCGGTTTTCCCAGCCTCATACGACCTACCTGGTTACGACCACCACATACGACCGCACACCCATTTTTCGCTGCTTTCCTGCCGCCTGTGCGGCAGCGCGCTGCTTCGGCGACCCGAGGCTCCTCGACGACTGCCATATGCTGGCTTGGGTACTGATGCCCGACCATGCCCACTGGCTGCTCCAGATCGGTTCTGGGGCGAGCTTGAACAGTCTTGTGAACCGTCTGAAATCATGCAGTGCCCGGCACGTGAACCAGTGCCTGGGCAGGTCCGGAACACTATGGGCACGGGCGTATCATGATCGCGCACTGCGCCGAGACGAGGACCTGCGTGCCGCCGCACGCTACGTCGTCGCCAATCCCCTACGTGCCGGCCTGGTGGCCAAGGTTGGCGACTACCCCTTCTGGAACGCGGTCTGGCTGTAGGAGCGCGCCCTGCGCGCGAAATCGCGGGCAGGGCCCGCTCCTACAGGTTGACGCCGAATCTCCTGCCCAGCCCATTCGCAAAGCACCACACCTTGTAGGAGCACGCCCTGCACGCGAATCGCGGGCAGGGCCCGCTTACAGGTTGACGCCGAATCTCCTGCCCTGCCCATTCGCAAAGCACCGCACCTTGTAGGAGCGCGCCCTGCGCGCGAATCGCGGGCAGGGCCCGCTTCTACAGGATTCCTGCGGCATATCGCCCAGTCCGTTAATGAAGCCTTAAGCCTCCATCCCGAACCCTGCGACAAGTCGCCGCATCACCCCGGTCGATGATCATTAGCAAGCACATCAATTTCTCGCGTGGGGTGGTTCGGTGGTCATATCTGTTCCACGCCCCGCCACGCGGTGGACGCCTGACGCATCGCCCCCTGCCCGCCCCCGGACCCGCGGCCAGACATCGGATGCCAGTGCTCCAGGGCGGGGCTTCATCCCCTTCGCTATGAGGACCACCAGAATGAAGATTGCTTCTGTCGTATCGGCGGTGCTTTCCAGCCTCGCTCCCATGGTCTTCGCCCAGGACGCGATCAAGGAGCCGGGCGCCGACCTTCCGACGGTCGAATACCACTACGGCATGCCGCTGGACATCGACAAGGTGCTGCACCGTACCGACAACTCGCACAAGGTGGGCATGGTCCCCGCCTACCTCGTGTACCAGGACCACGAGGGCACCACGCACCGCGTGCGCTTCCTCGAATGGGGCGGCCAGGCGAGCCACGTCTGAGCCCCACCCGGTCTCGGTCCCTGGCCGACTTGGCCACCCCGCGAGCCTGTCGTAGCGGCCGGGGGCCGACCTTCTACCCGACTTCCCCCTACTCCGCCTGCCGGTAAGGCAGCGCCGCCCGCGCCTCCTCGGCGTAGGCGCGGATGCCGGCGCGTTCCTGGGCGAGGAAGTCGTCCACCGCGGCGCGCAGGCCCGGGTGCCCCAACTGGTGCCAGGAGCGCGTGAGCACCGGCTCGAAGCCGCGGATCAGCTTGTGCTCGCCCTGGGCGCCGGCGTCGAAACGGCGCAGCCCGGCGGCCAGGGCGTAGTCCAGGCCCTGGTAGAAGCAGGTCTCGAAGTGCAGGCGGTCGTACTCCGCCAGGCAGCCCCAGTAGCGCCCGTAGAGGGTGTCGCCATCCACCAGGCTGAAGGCCATGGCCACCGGCCGTCCGTTGCGGCGGGCGAAGACCACGCGGATCGCCTCGCCCATGCGCTCGGCCAGCAGGCTGAAGAACTCCCGCGTCAGGTACGGCGCCTGGCCGCGCACCTCGTAGGTGCTGGCGTAGCAGGCGTAGACGAAGTCCCAGTCGGCCTCAACCAGCTCGGGCCCCTCCATCCAGCGGAACTCCATGCCCTGCCCGGCCACCTGCTCGCGCTCCTTGCGCAGTTGCTTGCGCTTGCGCGAGGCCAGGGCGTCGAGGAAGTCCTGGAAATCCCGGTAACCACGGTTGAACCAGTGGTACTGGCAGCCCAGGCGTTCCAGCCAGCCGCCCTGCGCGGCGATCAGCCCGTCGGCGCGCGGGTCGGTGAAGTTCACGTGCACGCCGGACCACACGCCTTCCGCGGTGCCCTCGGCCAGCACGCCCAGCAACTCGGCGATGCCCTCGTCCGAGCCCAGCAGGCGCGCACCGCTCACCGGCGAGAAGGGCACGCCCACCAGCAGCTTGGGGTAGTAGCGGATGCCGGCGCGCTGGCAGGCGTCCGCCCAGCCCCAGTCGAACACGTATTCGCCATAGGAATGCGCCTTCACATAGGCCGGCAGTGCCGCGCACAGCCGCCCGGCGTCGTCGAGCAACACATGGTGAGCAGGGCGCCAGCCTGTGCGCGCGGTGACGCTGCCGCTGTCCTCCAGGCTGGCGAGGAAGGCGTGGCGCAGGAACGGCTGGGCGTCCGGCAGCAGGGCGTCCCACTGGCCGGGCGCGAGGTCGCCGAGGCGGGAAAGTCTGTGGATAGGCATGCCGACAGTCTGGCGCCGGGCGCGGTAGAAGAAAAGTGCCGCGGCGCCCTTCGTCGCCCCGTCCTTGCACGGCCGGCCCGCTGTTCTAAGGTGGGGATACGCGAAAGCACAGGCCCCGCCACCGGCGGGACAGCCACGCCAGAGCGGCGCGGCGCCTGGCGCCGGCAATGGCGCCGGCGGCGCCCCTGGCCCGACAGCGAGGTCCATGCCATGCAAACCCTGCAATGCACCCATCGCGACTACACCATCATCGCCCGCGTCTTCGAACACCCGGGGCTGCCCACGCCCTATGCCGGCGGCTGCCAGATCATCGCCCCGGACGGACGCAGCACGCGGCGCCAGCCGCTGCCGACGAAGATGGCCTTCCTCGCCGACCTGGACGCCGCGCAGCACGCCTCCATCGCCCACGGCAAGTGGCTGGTGGACCAGAGCCTGGACAGCGACCGCGACCTGTTCCACTAGGCCTCAGTCGGCCAGGGCCTCGGCCTCGGTCATGCCACCCGGCTCGCCGAGCGGCCGCTGCAGGGCCAGGAACTGCTGCGCCGAGAGCCGCCAGGACTGCCCGGCGGCCCACTCGGCGCAGGCCTGGCGGTCCAGCGCCAGGGCGCGCAGGCAGGCCTTGCGCAGGTCGCTATCGATGGCGCCAGTGACGCCCTCCTCCAGCACGTCCAGCGGGCCCGGCACCGGGAAGGCAGCCACCGGCGTGCCGCAGGCCAGGGCCTCGTACATCACCAGGCCGAGGGTGTCGGTGCGCGAAGGGAACACCAGCACACTGGCCGCGCGATAGGCCTCAGCCAGCGCCTCGCCATGGCGGTAACCGAGGAATTCCACCTGGGGATAACGCGCCTGCAGCTCGCCGCGTGACGGGCCGTCGCCCACCACCCGCTTGAGCCCGGGCAGGTCCAGGTCGAGGAAGGCTTCCAGGTTCTTCTCCGGCGCCAGGCGCCCGACATAGAGGAACACCGGGCCCTCGACAGGCCCCGGTCCCGCCGGGAATTGTGTGGTATCCACGCCCTTGCGCCATAACTCCAGACCTTGCACGCCCCAATCGGCGAAAGCGCCGCGCATACGCTCGCTGCTCACCAGCACCGCCGCGCTGGGCGCGTGGAAGCGGCGCAGCATGGCATAGCCGAACGCCAGCGGCAGCCAGGGCCAGCGGTTGTTCAGGTATTCCGGGAAGCGCGTGTGGATCGCCGTGGTGAAGGCCAGGCCGCGGCGCAACAGCCAGCGCCGCGCGGCCCAGCCCAGCGGACCCTCGGTGGCAAGGTGCACGCAGTCCGGGGCGAAGGCCTCGATGGCCGGGCCGACCTTCCACAGGTCCCAGGCCAGGGGGATTTCCGGATAGCTCGGGCAGGGCCGGCTGCGGAACTCGGCCGGCGACAGCAGGCGCACCTGGTGCCCCATGGCTTCCAGTTCAGCGACCAGCGCACGCAGGCTGGTCACCACGCCGTTCACCTGCGGCACCCAGGCGTCGCTGACGATCAGCAGCCTCATGCCGCCGGCTCGGCGACGATGGCCTCGCTGGCGTGCTGGAGCTGCTCCTCGGCCAGACGGTAGAGCTGGATGCTGCCGTCCCAGTGCTCGATCAGCGCCGTGCAGGACTCCACCCAGTCGCCGCAGTTGAGGTACTCCACCTCGCCGATCCGGCGGATCTCCGCGTGGTGGATATGCCCGCAGACCACGCCGTTCAGCCCACGCTTGTGGACTTCGTGGGCGATCGCCTCCTCGAAGTCGCTGATGAAGTTCACCGCGGTCTTCACCTTGTGCTTCAGGTACGCCGAAAGCGACCAGTAGCCATAGCCGTAGCGGCTGCGCCAGTGGTTCAGCCAGCGGTTGAGGGTCAGGGTGAACTCGTAGGCCGAGTCGCCGAGGAACGCCAGCCAGCGGTGGTAGCGGGTGATGACGTCGAACTGGTCGCCGTGGATCACCAGCAGGCGGCGGCCGTCGGCGGTGGTGTGCTCGATCTCGTCGACCAGGCGGATGTTGCCCAGCAGCAGCGTGGAGTAGCGGCGCAGGAACTCGTCGTGGTTGCCGGTGACGTAGATCACCTCGGTGCCGCGCTTGCTCATGGTCAGCAGGCGGCGAATCACGTTGGTGTGGGCCTGCGGCCAGTAGATGCCGCCGCGCAGCTTCCAGCCGTCGATGATGTCGCCCACCAGGTAGATGCGCTCGGCGTGGTAGCGCTTGAGGAAGCCCGCCAGGTGCTCGGCCTGGCAGTCGCGCGTGCCCAGGTGGACGTCGGATATCCACAGGGTGCGCACCCGTTGTTTCTTGGTCGGCATCAGGCGTTGGGCGCTGGTCATGGGCGGCCTCCGGCGGGGTTTAGTCGATTTTCCGGCCCGGCGGTGACCCGCGCGTGACAGCCGCGCGACAGTCCCGTGACAGCCTGCGCCGCGCTAGACTGTGGGCCTGCCCCCGGAGCCCGCCATGAGCCAGATCCTCTCCCTGCGCCGCTACAGCCACGAGCACCTCGCCCACAGCCACGACCACGCGCAGCTGGTCCTGGGGCTGTCCGGCGACCTGGAGTTCGAGGTCGGCGGTCTGGGCAGCCGCGTCACCCGCCAGCACTTCGCGGTGGTCCCGCGCGGCGCGCACCACGCCTGCGCCGCCCCCGGCGGCAGCCAGTGCCTGGTGTTCGACCTGGAGGACGAGGACCTGCTGCTGCGCGGCCTGGGCGAACACGCACAGAGCATCCGCCGCCTGCTGGAACGCCCCGCCGCCCTGGCCCTGAATCCGGCCCAGGGGCAACTGGTGCACTGGCTGGCCGCCAGCCCCCTGCAGGACCCGGTGATCGCCCGCCAGGGCGCCCTGCTGCTGCTCGCCAGCCTGGCCGGCATGCACGCCGCCGAGGAGCCGTCGCGCCTGCCGCTGGCCAGCCTGGACGCCTACGTCGACCGCCACGCCGGGCACCCGCTGCAGGTCGCCGACCTGGCGCGGCTGGCCGGGCTGTCGGCGGCGCGCTTCCACGCCCGCTTCCTCGCCGAGACCGGGCAGACGCCCATGGACTACGTGCGCCAGCGCCGCCTGCAGCTGGGCCGCGAGCTGCTCTGCGCCACGCACCTGGCGGTGGGCGAGATCGCCGCGCGGGTCGGCTATGCCTCGCAGAGCGCCTTCACCGCCGCCCTGGTCCGCCAGTTCGGCAGCACGCCGCGGCAGATCCGCCGCGAGGCGCGCGACAATTCCCGCTAGCCGCGCGACAGACAAACGCCCCGCCACGCCCTAGACTGCCGCCCCATCATTGAGAAGATGAGCTGAGGAGATCGGCGATGTCGGCAGAGACCATCGAGTGGCAGGATTTCGAGCGCGTCGAACTGCGCGTGGGCACCATCGTCCACGCCGAACCCAACAGCAAGGCGCGCAAGCCGGCGTACATCCTGCAGGTCGACCTCGGCCCGCTGGGGCTGAAGACCTCCAGCGCACAGATCACCGCGCACTATTCCCTCGACGAGCTGCTCGGCCGCCAGGTCCTGTGCGTCTGCAACTTCGCCCCCAAGTCCATCGCCGGGGTGCGCTCGGAAGTGCTGGTCACCGGCGTCTACGACAGCGACGACAAGGTGGTGCTGGCCGGCTTCGACAAGCCGCTGCCCAACGGCGCGCGCCTGGCCTGAGGCCTTCAACCGCCAAGCGACTGGCTCATCAGCACCTGCGATCCCGCGATAGATAGAGAAGCAATGCGCGTTCCCCGACTGACACCCCGCTCGGCCCTGGTCGGCCTGCATGTAGGCGCCCTGATGTTCGGCCTGAGCGGCATCTTCGGCAAACTCATCCTCGCCGCCCCGCTGGTGATCGTCTTCGGCCGCGCGCTGTTCGGCCTGGCGGCCCTGGGCGGCGCCTTCGCCGGACACCTGGCGGCGCAACCGCGGCCAAGCCTGCGCCAGGCCGCCGCGCTGGCCGGCAGCGGGCTGCTGCTGTGCGCGCACTGGCTGACCTTCTTCCTCGCGGTGAAGGTGGGCAACGTCGCCGTGGCCACCCTGGGTTTCGCCAGCTTCCCGGCCTTCACCGTGCTGCTCGAAGGGCTGCTGTTCCGCGAACGCATCCGCCGCGCCGAGTACCTGGTGGTGGGGCTGGTGTGCCTGGGCCTGGTGCTGGTGACGCCGAACCTGGACTTCAGCCAGGGCGCCACCGCCGGGCTGTTCTGGGGCATCGCCTCCGGCCTGCTGTTCGCCCTGCTGTCGCTGGCCAACCGCGCCAGCGTGCGCGGGCTGGACCCGATCCTCTCGGCCTTCGCGCAGAACCTCACCATCGTCCTCTGCCTGGCGCCGCTGGCCCTGTTCGAACTGCCCAGGGTGCGCGCGCTGGACTGGCTGTGGCTGGTGCTGCTGGGGGTGCTGTGCACGGGCGTGGCGCACAGCCTGTTCGTCGCCAGCCTGCAACTGATCAAGGCGCGCACCGCGGCGGTGATCTTCGCCCTGGAACCGGTCTACGGCATCGCCTTCGCCGCCGTGCTGTTCGGCGAACAGCCGAGCCTGCGGATGCTGGCCGGTGGCGCGCTGATCATCTTTGCCACCTTCCTCAGTGCGCGTAGTGCCGCTTAGCCTGTGCTGCCGGGACGTCCGGCGTGGCCGGTGAATCCAATCGCGGACGGAGTCCTACGCCCGTGCTTCCCTGGAGCTGTAGGAGCAACTGTCTTGCCCAGCGCACCGGGGCGCTTTCGTAGGATGGGTTGAGCCTGCGATACCCATCGGACCATGGCGATGGGTATCGCTTCGCTCAACGCCATCCTACGGGGCACTGCCGGAAGGTGCAGGACTCTGTCCGCGATTCGGCGAATACGCCGTAGACGTTTCAGGATGGCTCCGGACTCAGTCCCGCTCCGAACGGCCCCCTCTCCCTCCGGGAGAGGGCTGGGGTGAGGGCATAATTCCGCTCCAATAGCGTCGGGAAAAATAAGAAGGCCGCCCCGCAGCATGCGTAACCCGACTCCTTGCCCTGGGGAGGGATTGCCAAGGAATCACCGCACGATTGCCTGCGAAGCGGCCTGTTCGGTCCGGCCCGGGGCCGGTTGTTTCAGTTGATGCTGTAGCCGCGCCCGTTCAGACAGGCGCCCAGCGCCCGCCGGTAGGTATCCGCCACGCCCGGTGCCGGCGCCTGGCTGGCCGCGGCCGGGTCGAAGCCGCTCTGGCCAACGGCCCAGGTGTGGCACTCGTAGCGGTCGCGGCTCTGCTGGTCGGGCGTCTGCCCGCGCGCCGGGTAGGCGATCACGTCGTAGCTCACGCCTGCCGGCGCCTGCTGCACCGCCGGCGGCGGCTCCACCACCACGTATTCGCGACGGTCGGCGTTCCACAGGTAGTAGGTGCCCGCAGCGACGAAATAGAGCGCACTGCCGATCCACAGCGACCGCGCATAATCCGGCAGGCCATGGCCATGCCCGGGGCCCGGCCCCCAGCCATGCCCCGGGCCGGGACCATAACCGGGCGGTCCGGCCACGGCGGCGGCCGACAGGCTCAGGGCCAAGGCAGCGGCGATCGACTTGAACACGGCTTGCGACGACATCTTGATTGCACCTCCGGACACGGGCGCCCAAGCACCCGCCTTTCATGGTGCCTATCATCGCTCGTCCGGGGCCTGTCGGTTGTCAGCGCTTGGTAAAGACTGGGTAAAACAACCGATACATCCGCACGTATGGAAGGCTCTCATGCGAAGAGCTCGGCTGCTCAGGCCGCTTCCTGTTCCAGCAACCACCGGCAATAACGCTCCACCCCCTCCTCCACGCCCAGCATGGGCGCACGGTAGCCGGCCTCGCGGAGGAAGGCGATGTCGGCGCAGGTGTAGCACTGGTACTTGCCGCGCAGGCTGTCGGGGAATTCGATGTATTCCAGCAGGCCCTGGGCGATGGCCTGCTGCAGGTCCAGCGGCGGTTGGTCCTGCTGCGCGCGCAGGCTGTTGATCACCGCCAGGGCCACGTCGTTGAACGGCTGGGCGCGGCCGCTGCCGAGGTTGAAGATGCCGCTGCGGCCGGGGTTGTCGAGGAAGTGCAGGTTGACCCGCGCCACGTCGTCCACGTAGACGAAGTCGCGCAGGTGGCCGCCGGCCGGGTAGTCGCCGTATTCGCCGAACAGTTGCACCTTGCCGCTGGCGCGGAACTGCTCGAAGCAGTGGAAGGCCACCGAAGCCATGCGCCCCTTGTGCTGCTCCCGCGGGCCGTAGACGTTGAAGTAGCGCAGCCCGACGATCTGGCTGCGCGCCTGCGGCAGGGCGCGGCGCACGCGCTGGTCGAAGAGGAACTTGGAGTAGCCGTAGGCGTTCAACGGCCGCTCGTACTCGCGCAGCTCGCGGAAGTCGCGGCCGGCGCCATACACCGCCGCCGAGGAGGCGTAGATGAACGGTACGCCGAGCTTCAGGCTGGCTTCCAGCAGGTCGCAGCTGTAGCGGTAATTGTTGTCCATCAGGTAGCGGCCGTCGCCTTCCAGGGTGCTGGAGCAGGCGCCCTGGTGGAACAGCGCGCGGACCACGCCGAAGCCGCCGCGGGCGTAGCGTTCGACGAAGTCGCGCTTGTCCAGGTAGTCGGCGATGTCGCAGTCGGCCAGGTTGCGGACCTTGTCGCCCTCGGTCAGGTCGTCGACCGCGATGATGTCGGTTTCACCACGCCGGTTCAGCGCCTTGACGAGGTTGCTGCCGATGAAGCCGGCCGCCCCGGTGACGATGATGCTCATGTGGCAACCCTCCCCTGGGGAGAATGAGTTGCCCACAGGCTATTGCGCGCGACGCCGGCAGCCTTTGATATAAGGCAGGAAAAGATAGCTCACTAACGAAATGCCCGACTCACGGCCGGTCGTTGTGCCCCAGGTCGCGCTGCGGGTCGATGCGGTCGCGCACCCGCTGCTTGAGCACCTTGGCCTCGGGGAAGCCGCCGTCGGCCTTGCGCTCCCAGATCTGCTCGCCGTCGCAGGTGATGCGGAACACCCCGCCGGTGCCGGGCTCCAGGCTCACCCGGGCGAGGTCGTCGGCGAAGGTGCTGAGCAGTTCCTGGGCCAGCCAGGCGGCGCGCAGCAGCCACTGGCACTGGGTGCAATAGGTGATGACGATTTCCGCTCTGGGCTGGCTCATGGCGACCGGGCTCCTGCTCTGGGATGCCTATAATAGCCGCCTGGAAGCCCGATCGGACCCCGCCCCATGCGCCGCCTGCTGTTCGCCCTGCTGCTGTTCCTTCCGCTGTCCACCCTCGCCGCCGGGCACCCGCCGAAGATCGGCCTGGTGCTGTCCGGCGGCGCCGCCCGCGGCCTGGCCCACATCGGCGTGCTCAAGGCCCTGGACGAACAGGGCATCCACATCGACGCCATCGCCGGGACCAGCATGGGCGCGGTGGTCGGCGGGCTCTACGCCGCCGGCTACACGCCCAAGGAGCTGGAGCGCATCGCCCTCGGCCTGGACTGGCAGCAGGCGCTGTCCGACTCGCCGCCGCGGGTGGACGTGCCCTTCCGGCGCAAGCAGGACGACCGCGACTTCCTGGTCAAGCAGAAGCTCAGCTTCCGCGACGACGGCTCCCTCGGCCTGCCCCTGGGCGCCATCCAGGGGCAGAACCTGACCATGCTCCTGGAGAGCCTGCTGGTGCACACCAGCGGCACCCGCGACTTCGACAAGCTGGCCATCCCCTTCCGTGCCGTGGCCACCGACATCGCCACCGGCGAGAAGGTGGTATTCGACCGCGGCCACCTGCCCCAGGCGATCCGCGCCAGCATGTCGATCCCGGCGGTGTTCGCCCCGGTGGAGGTCGACGGCAAGCTGCTGGTGGACGGCGGCATGGTCGACAACATCCCGGTGGACGTGGCGCGCAGGATGGGCGTCGACGTGGTCATCGTGGTCGACATCGGCAACCCGCTGCTGGAGCGCAAGCAACTGACGACGGTGGTCGACATGCTCAACCAGTCGGTCACCCTGATGACGCGCAAGAATTCCGAGGCGCAGCTGGCCACCCTGAAGCCCGACGACGTGCTCATCCAGCCGCCGCTCAGCGGCTACAGCTCCACCGACTTCGGCCGCGTGCCGCAACTGATCGACGCCGGCTACCGCGCCACCAGCATCCTCGCCACGCGCCTGGCGGCCCTGCGCAAGCCCCGCGACCAGGAGGCCGTGGCCCTGGCCGAGGCGCGCACGCCGGACGAGCGCACCCCGGTGATCGGCAGCATCCGCGTGGAGAACGACTCCAAGGTCGGCGACGAGGTGATCCGCCACTACATCCGCCAGCCGCTGGGCCAGCCGCTGGACCTGGAGCGTCTGCAGAGCGACATGAGCACCCTCTACGGCCTGGACTACTTCGACCAGGTGCAGTACCGCGTGGTCCGCGAGAAGGACGGCAACGCCTTGGTCATCCACGCCCTGGGCAAGCGCAGCGGCACCGACTACCTGCGCCTGGGCCTGAACCTGTCGGACGACCTGCGCGGCGACAGCACCTTCAACGTCGGCGCCAGCTATCGCGTCAACGGCATCAACCGCCTGGGCGCGGAATGGCTGACGCGCCTGCAGATCGGCGACCAGCAGGAACTCTACAGCGAGTTCTACCAGCCGCTGGACGCCGGCTCGCGCTACTTCGTGGCGCCCTACCTGTTCAACGAGGCGCGCAACGTCGAGGCCACCGACAACGACGACCCCATCGCCGAATACCGCCTGGAGCGCTACGGCTACGGCCTCAACCTCGGCCGGCAGATCGCCAACAACGGCGAGATCCGCCTGGGCGTGGCCCAGGCCTTCGGCAAGGCCGACGTGCGCGTGGGCCAGCAGGACCTGCCGGACTTCCACTTCAACGAAGGCTACGCCGAGCTGAAGTACTCCTTCGACACCATGGACAACGTCGACTTCCCCCGCGAGGGCGAGGACATCCAGGCCGGCTACCGCGAGCACACGCCGTCGCTGGGCGACGACGACCGCTACCGCCAGTGGGAACTGCGCCTGGACAAGGCGCTGAGCAGCGGGCCGAACACCTGGGTGCTCGGCGGCGGCTACGGGCGCACCCTGGACGACGCCGAGGTGGTGGTGTCGAGCTTCCTGCTCGGCGGCGCGCGCGAGCTCTCCGGCTTCCGCCAGGACGCCCTGGCCGGGCAGAACTACAGCCTCGGCCGGGTGATCTACTACCGGCGCATGACCGAACGCTCGTTCCTGCCCCTGGACTTCCCCTTCTACCTCGGCGGCAGCCTGGAACGCGGACGGGTGTGGAACAACGACAACAGCTACGACACCGGCTACATCAACGCCATGAGCATCATGCTCGGCTTCGAGACGCCGCTGGGGCCGCTGTCGTTCAGCTATGGGCTAAACGATGCCGACGAGCATGCGGTGTACCTGAACCTGGGGCGGAATTTCTGAGGGAGCCCTGCCGTCCTCGGGCGCAGGTGTTCCGGCTGGCGGCGGATAACCGCGAACGGTTATTCGCCCTACGGTCGGACGCGGGTGTAGGAGCGACTGTCTTGCCGACTGCGCCAGGGCGCTCTTCGTAGGATGGGTTGAGCCTGCGAAACCCATGCGGCCACAGTGATGGGTATCGCTTCGCTCAACCCATCCTACGGGGTGTGTGGTGGTGTAGGAGCGCGCCCTGCGCGCGATATCGCGGGCAGGGCCCGCTCCTACAGGGGTACGCCATGGCTCCTACTAAGAGCCCTCCGGCGTGGCCTGCAAGACAGTTGCGCCTACCGCGCCATTCCCCTCGGGATTGAGGGAGCAGGCCTGCGGCTCCCTCACCCTAACCCTCTCCCGGAGGGAGAGGGGACTGTTCGGCGTACTCGGGGAGATTGGAGTTAGCCGGAGAGTAAGGATTCTCCGGCTGAAACCTCACCCCCAGCCGGCACATACTGCCCCCTCTCCCTTCGGGAGAGGGCTGGGGTGAGGGGAAAGCCCGAGCGCCGAGCCTCACCGGCTTCAGGCAACAAAAAGCCCGGCACAAGGCCGGGCTCCGGATGACTCAGGATGCTTCAGGCAATCCGCGCCAACAGCTCGCGGGCCTCTTCCTGTTCCTGCTTGTCGCCCTTCTGCAGCACTTGTTCGAGGATCCGGTAGGCCTCGTCGAGGTCGCCGCGGTCGATGCAGGCGCGGGCCTGGTCGAGGCTGGCCAGCAGTTTGTCCTGCTCGCCGCCGGAACGGCTCGGCAGGCCGAAGGCGCCGGCCTGCTCGTCGTCCAGGTCGAACTCGGTGACCTCGGGCAGCTCGCGCAGGTTGCTGCGGAAGTCCTTCAGCAGATCGTCGGTGTCGTCCTTGCCGCCCTTGGCCGGCGAGCCCTTGGGCGAATCGAAGGCGTCCAGGCTGTTCCAGTCCAGGTCCAGGGACAGCTCGCCCAGGTTCAGGTCGCCGGCGTCGCTCAGCGGCGGCTGTGCCGGCGCGGGGTGCTCGCCGATGTCGCCCAGCTCCAGCCCGTCCCATTCGCCGAGGCCGTCGCTGATGGCCTGCTCGTCTTCACGCTCGAGCATGGCGGGGTAGCGGGCCTTGAGCTGGTCGATCTGCTTCTGGTCGCCGCCCATCGCCTGCAACGCCCGCTCCTGCTCGCGGAAGGCGGCCCGGTCGCCGAGCTCGGCGAGCACCAGCAACAGTTTCAGACGCAGGTCGCGGCGCTGCGGTTCGGCGGCGACGGACTTGACCAGCATGTCGCGGGCCTGGCCGAAGCGGCCGTAGGCGATGTAGATGTTCGCCCCTTCCAGGCTGTCGCTGCTGGCTGCCGGCAGCCGTGCCAGGGAGGCTTCGTTGACGCTGGCCAGCGGCTCGACGGCGGAAGCCACCACCGGCCTGGCCGGTGCTGCCGGGCGGGCCGGCGCCAGCGGCGGCAGGCTGACGGCCTCGGGCTGCGCCTGGGGCGGCTCGTCGCCGCTGGGCTTGCGCCGGCGCTTGTAGACCAGGCCCAGGGCCAGCACCAGGGCTGCCAGGGCGGCCCACGGCCAGTAGCGACTCAGGGACGCGTTTTCTTCATCCTGCGCGGCGGGCGCCTGGGGCGCCGGCTTGGCGGCTTCCGCCGTCGGCGCAGGCGCAGCAGCCGGTGCAGCCACAGGTGCAGCAGGCGCGGCTTCAGGCACCTGAGCGCTGGCCGGCGCGGCCGCTTGCTCGGCCTGGCGCCGGGCCAGTTCGGCCTGCAGGCTCTGCACCTGCTGGTCGCGGCTTTCCAGGGCCTTCTGCAGGGTATCGAGCTGCTGTTGCAGGGTGTCCATGCGCTGGTTCAGGCGCTCGCGCTCGGCGGTCAGGTCGGCCAGTTGCCCCTGAGCCTGGGCCACAGTCGCCTCGCTCGGCGCCGGCGCGGCAAGCGCGGCGCTGGTCGGCGCGGCGGCAGCAGCGGTGTTCGTGGCAGCCGCAGGCGCAGCCTGGCCGGCGGGCAGCACCAACTGGTAGCCGAGGCGCAGGCGGTGCGGGTTGCCGCCGATGAACGCCTGCGGGTTGAGCTGCTGCAGTTGAGTCATCAACTCCTGGCGGGCGGCGCCCTTGGCGCCCAGGCGGCCGGAGATGCTCCACAGGGTGTCGCCCGCGGCAGTGGTGTAGCGCCCCTCGCCCGCGGCGATGGGCACGCTTGGAACGGGTGCCGGGCGCGCTGCCGTACTGCGCTTGGCCGGGCGGCTGGCTGCCGATCCGCTGTCGGCGCCGCGCGTGGGAGCGCTCTGGGCATAGCTGCCATCGGCATAGCCCGGCGGGTCGATCAGCAGTGTGTACTCGCGCAGCAGGCGGCCGTTAGGACGCTCCAGTTCGAGGAGGAAATTCAGGTAGGGCTCATGCACCGGCTGGGTGGAAACCACACGGATGTAACCGCGACCGTTACGGATCACCGGGGTGAAGCGCAGGTTCTGCAGGAAGGCGGTGCGGTCCACGCCCATGCGCTCGAAGGTGGCCATGTCGGCCAGGCGGGCGATGAGTTCGTCACTGCTCAGGTCGCCGGGCTGCAGCAGTTCGATCTCCGCATCCAGCGGCTGGTTCAGCGCCGAGCGCACGGTGATGTCGCCGAGCCCCAGAGCATGGGCCTGGGAAGTCATGAGTGCCGAGAGTACGGCCATTGCCAGCGGCAAGCGAGTGAGTCGAGCCATAGGTCCCATCCCAGTTGTGTCCAGGTCTGCAGGCCATCCTTGACCTCGCTGTGCGATCGGTCGTGCTGTCCATGCAATATAGACGCCCATCCGGGACGTGGGTTGGCCCGGCAACGCCATAAAGGCTCATTGCCATCACGATTAGGCGCAGGCCCCGTCTAGGTCAAGACAATTCGTCGGAAACCCGGCGAAAGGTCTGGGTACCACTCCGAACGGATGACGGCCCCCGTAGGAGCCGTCAGAAGTTTGGCAATTCTACTCGAAAAAGTGTGAAGAATCGCTCAGTTCTTTTCCAGGTTGGAGAGGATGCGGGAGAGGATTTTCTGACAGATTGCTATGTCCGACTCATCGATGCCGGCCAATACGTCATTGCGTACGCTGGCGGCGATGTTCTCGATGTCGGCGATCAGCACGTCGGCCTTGGGCGTCAGGCAGATGCGCTTGGCGCGGCGGTCCTCGGCCACCGCCTGGCGGCGCACCAGGCCCTGGGATTCGAGGCCGTCGAGCAGGCGCGCGAGGGTCGGGCCTTCGACGCCGACCGATTGCGCGAGCTCGCGCTGGGTGGGGATGCCGGAATTGCGCGCCAGGTGCAACAGCACCAGCCAACGGGCCTGGGAAAGCCCCAGGTGGCTGAGGCGGCGGTCGAGTTCGGCGCGCCATGCACGCGAGGCCTGGGCCAGTTGGGTGCCGAAGTAGTGCTTGTCTTTATCTGTCATTGTGCTGCAGCAGTTTCAGGCTAATTGATTTGGCTAATTATTAGTCGGCTAATCAAGCCCGTACAATGACATTTTGTCGCAGGGCTTTACCCGTTCACCATTTGGCGTACTGGTCCTCGACGAAGCCCCACAGGTCGTCGATGACCAGCGACGCGCGGCCATGGGGGCGCAGCTCGCCGCGGAAGCGCCCGAAGATCTGCTTGAAGTTGCTCGCCAGCAGGCCCAGGTTCAGGCGCTCGCGGTGCAGGCCGCGGGCCTCGAAGGTGAGGTCCACCTGGCCGTCGAAGGAGCGGATGCGCCAGGGGCCCAGCTCCCAGTCGCGGTCGAACTCGAAACGCACGCTGTCGACCTTGCACAGCTCGCCGTCGAGCCAGAAGCAGTTCTCGGTGAAGCTGGTCTCGTTGACCCCGCACGACAGGTTCAGCCCCACCCGCCTCCCCTGCGCTTCGCCGGACAGGCAGGCCCAGTTCCAGAAGGTCTCGCGGCGCATGTAGCCGGCCGACCAGTCGTGGTGGGCGAAGGCGTCGATGGCGCGCAGGTCGAAGTCGCCCAGGGCGCTGCGCACCTGGCCCTCGCAGCGCACCCCGGCGACCTTGCGCGCGTATACCCAGCCGTTCACCGCCGCGGGCGTGCACAGGCTCATGGGCTGGAAGGCCGGTTCCACCTCGTCGAAACAGGCGTCGATGCGCGTGCCGTCGTCCAGTTCCACCAGCAGGCGCTTGCGCAGCGGCCCGGCAGAGTTCTCCAGGCGCAACCGGTTGCGCCCCTGGCGCAGTTCGCAGGCACCGTCGTCCGGGCGCTGCGAGAAGCGCGTGCCCATCCCCAGCGGGCACTTGAAGCGGCGCTCGAGCATGCGCCCGCTGCACGGCTCGTAGAGGTAGACGAAGCCGACGGCCACCAGGCTCAGCTCGGCCAGGGCGCAGCCGCCGATCAGCTGCGGGCTGATCAGGCCGAAGTACTGGAACTGGTGGAAATTGCGCCACTTGCTCAGCGCGCCCAGCTTGCGCCCCATGGGCGAGCGGTAGTCGAAGTCGCGGTGGTTGACGTCCTGCGGGGTCTCGGCGAACACCCCGTAGTGGGGCTGGCCGTTGGCCTGGATCAGTCGCTGCATGGCGGGCGCTCGGCTGCGGGGTCGGCGGCATCCTAGCACCGGCGTACCAGCGGGCGCAGTCACCGGCGGCGCCAGGACGGGGGACCGAATGGGTCAGGCCACCACCTGGTTGCGGCCGAAGGCCTTGGCCTCGTAGAGGGCGCGGTCGGCATGGGCGTAGATCGCCTGCAGGGCCGAGGCGGCGCCGGGTTGCAGGCAGGAAACGCCGATGGACAGCGTCACCTCCGCGGCGGTGCTCGAACCCTCGTGGCTGATGCCCAGGCTCTGCACCGCCTGGCGCAGCACCTCGGCGCGCTGCCGGGCCTCGTCCAGGTCGGTGCCGTAGAGCAGCACGGCGAACTCCTCGCCGCCCAGGCGCACGGCCATGTCCAGCGGCCGCCGCGCGCTGGCCGCCAGGGCCCTGCCTATGCTGCGCAGCACCTCGTCGCCGGCCTGGTGGCCATAGCGGTCGTTGTAGGCCTTGAAGTGGTCGACGTCGCAGAGCAGCAGCGACAGCGGCGTGCCGTCGCGCTGGGCCTGGCGCCACAGGCGCTCCAGCTGGCGGTCGAAGCTGCGCCGGTTGTGCAGGCCGGTGAGGGCGTCGTGGTCGGCCATCTGGCGCATCAGCCGGCTGACCAGGAAGTGCTCGCGGGACTTGTACTCCAGCAGGTAGCAGCCCACCGCGCCGACCAGGTTGCCCAGCAGCAGGAACACCAGGTTGTTCAGCAGCTTGGCCGGCGCCAGGCCGGCGTAGAGCTCGCAGCCCAGGTAGGCCAGGAGGATCAGCGAGGCCGAGCCCAGCGCCTCGGAGAAGCGCAGGCCGACCAGGAAGTAGGCGGCCATGCTGACCAGCAGCAGGCCCTCGTAGGGATAGCCGGGATCGACGCGGTGGGCGATGCCCACCACCACGGCGGCGCCGATGCCCACGGCGAGGATGCAGGCGAGGCTCAGCGGCACCACCAGGTGCACGAAGCGCCGTTGCAGGATCAGCCCGCCGCAGACCACCAGCAGCACCAGCACCGCGGCGCGCACGGCGAGCATGCTCCAGTGCTCCGGCCCCGGGATCAGCAGCAGGTCGATGGCCGCCAGCGCCAGCCAGGCCAGCACGGCGAAGCCGAGGGCGCTGCACTTGAGGGCGAAGTTGTCTTCCAGCAGGTAGGCGCGGTACTCGCCTTCCACGGGCGCGTCGAAGCGCAGGCGGCGGAAACCGCGGGCGAGCTGTTCGGCGTAAGGGTTGGCGCGCACGTCGTCGAGCCAGGCATGGTGTGGCACGTCCGCCTCTTCTGGTGGAGGTCTTGGGCACACCTTAGCCCGTTGCGAAGCGCGTCACAAGTTTGTCGCCTGGAAACGCCACTTTTCTGTCAGCCATCAGAGCGCCAGCATGGCCGGCGCCGGTCTCAGACTTCCAGCTCGGCCTGCAGCGCGGCGCGCACGCAATGCAGCACGCCCTGTGGCACGCGGCCCTCGAAGCGCTCGGCCAGGGCCGCTACCGGCGGCAGCTCGCCGTCCTCTTCGAGGAAGGCGTCCTGCACTTCGGCCAGCAGCTCCTCGGGCAGGTCCAGGGCCTGTTCCAGGCTCAGCTGCTGCGCGGCGATGGCCTCGGCCAGCAGGTTGTAGACGTTCTTCTCGCTGCAATCGAGCTGGCGGGCGATCTGCGCCGGGGTCATGCCGGCGCGGGCCAGGCTGACCAGTTCGTGGCTGAGGTCGACCACCGGCGTCGGCGTGGCGGGCGCCGCCTCGGACTCGGTGAGCACGTCGAGGAAGGCCTGGCCGTAGCGCTCCAGCTTGCGCGCGCCGACTCCGCTGACCTGGGCCATGGCGGTGAGCGTGGTCGGCTGGCTGCGCAGCATTTCCAGCAGGGTGGCGTCGGGGAAGATGACGTAGGGCGGCACCGAATGTTCCTGCGCCAGCTTGCGCCGCAGGGTGCGCAGGGCTTCCCACATTTCGCGCTCTTCCTGGCGCACCAGCTGGCTGGCCGGGCTGGCGCCGCCGGAGGACGGGGACTTGCTGCGCTGCGGCTTGGGATCGCGGCGCAGGGCCAGGGTCTCCTCGCCACGCAGCAGCGGCCGGCAGGCCTCGGTCAGGCGCAGGCTGCCGTAGCCGTCGAGGTCGACGTCGGCCAGGCCGCGCGCCACCAACTGGCGGAACAGGGTGCGCCACTCGTCCTCGGGGCGGCCCTTGCCGATGCCGAACACCGCCAGGTGCTGGTGGCCGAGGCTGCGCACCTTCTCGGTTTCCTTGCCCATCAGGATGTCCACCAGGTGACCGACGCCGTAGCGCTGGCCGCTGCGGTAGATGGCCGACAGCGCCTGGCGCGCGGGCTCGGTGGCGTCCCAGGTCTCGACGCCATCGACGCAGTTGTCGCAATGCCCGCAGGGGTTGGGCATGACCTCGTCGAAGTAGGCCAGCAGCGCCTGGCGCCGGCAGCGCGGCTCCTCGCACAGGGCCAGCATGGCTTCGAGCTTGTGCCGTTCGACGCGCTTGTGGCGCTCGTCGCCCTCGGAGTTCTGCATCATCTGCCGCAGCAGCAGCACGTCCTGCAGGCCGTAGGCCATCCAGGCGTCCGCCGGCAGGCCGTCGCGGCCGGCGCGGCCGGTTTCCTGGTAGTAGGCCTCCAGGCTCTTGGGCAGGTCGAGGTGGGCGACGAAACGCACGTTGGGCTTGTCGATGCCCATGCCGAAGGCGATGGTCGCCACCATGATCAGGCCTTCCTCGTTGAGGAAGCGCTTCTGGTGGAAGGCGCGCAGCTCGCTGGACAGCCCGGCGTGGTACGGCAGCGCCGGGAAGCCCTGGTTGGAGAGGAACTCGGCGACCTCCTCGACCTTCTTGCGCGACAGGCAGTAGACGATGCCGGCGTCGCCGCGGCGCTCGGCGAGGAAGCCCAGCAGCTGCTTGCGCGGCTGCTCCTTGGGCACGATGCGGTAGAAGATGTTCGGCCGGTCGAAGCTGGAGAGGAACTGCTCGGCGTTCTGCAGGTGCAGGCGCTGGATCATCTCCTCGCGGGTGCGCATGTCCGCGGTGGCGGTCAGGGCGATGCGCGGCACGTCCGGGAACAGTTCGGCGAGCTGGCCCAGCTGCAGGTATTCCGGGCGGAAGTCGTGGCCCCACTGCGACACGCAGTGTGCCTCGTCGATGGCGAACAGGCCGACGTTCAGGCGCTGCAGGAAGTCCAGCATGCGCGGCTGCACCAGGCGCTCGGGGGCGAGGTAGAGCAGTTTGATCTCGCCGCGCTGCAGGCGCGCGGCGATGTCGCGCTGCGCCTCGGGGCTGAGCGAGGAATTCAGCGCGGCGACCGGCACGCCCAGCTCGTCGAGGGTGGCGACCTGGTCCTCCATCAGCGCGATCAGCGGCGAGACCACCACCGTCAGGCCCTCGCGCAGCAGCGCCGGCACCTGGAAGCACAGCGACTTGCCGCCGCCGGTGGGCATCAGCACCAGGGCGTCGCCGCCGCTGGCCACGCGTTCAATGATGCGAGCCTGGTTGCCGCGGAAGGCGTCGTAGCCGAATACGTCTTTGAGGATGCGCTGGGCCTGGTCGAGCATGGGGGACTCCGTTTCGAGCCGGGCATTATACGCAAGCGGGGCGATGGGGGTGGGTCAGCCGTCGCAATGGATTGGAGGCACCTGCTCTATTAGAGCGCCCTCTCCCTGACGGAAGAGGGCGCCGTTCGTGCCACCGGGGCGCCCGGCGTGGCCGGAGAATCCAATCGCGGACAGAGTCCGCTCCTACGCCCGCCCTTCCCGGAACTGTAAGCGGGCCCTGCCCGCGATTTCGCGCGCAGGGCGCGCTCCTACATGGGAATGGTGCGGGTGGGCGGCGTAGGCTCTCACCCGCGAATCGCGCCGATATGTCCGGCTATCGCGAACAGGGTCCGCTCCTACGAAGAGCCCCACGGCGTGGCCGGCAAGGCAATCCCGTAGGATGGGTTGAGCGAAGCGATACCCATCGCCGCCACCGCATGGGTTTCACAAGCTCAACCCATCCTACGAAGAGCACCTCGGCGCAAGACAGTTACGCCTAAGGTTCAGGCGTAGGAGCGGACTCCGTCCGCGATTCGGCGGATAACGCCGTAGGCGTTATCCGCCCTACGATGAAACATCCGAGCGCACCGAAACGCCCCTTCAGAAGGCCGAACGAAACCCCCGCTCAGGAGGTTCGCGAATGGCGTTCTGCCGGGTGGGATCGGTGCGAGTCCTGAAGAGCGCCCTCTCCCTAACCCTCTCCCTGAAGGGAGAGGGGACCGTTCGGAGCGCGCTGATGTTTCGGCGTTAGCCGGCTACTCCGCGCCATCAGGATGAAACCACACCTCCTCTCGGCACGGACTAGCCCCCTCTCCCTTCAGGGAGAGGGCTGGGGAGAGGGAACGGAGTCAATCCAAGGCTCCGTTGCAACCGGGGAACTCCGTTCGCGAGCAAGCTCGCTCCTACGAAAAGCAGAACCCCACGCCAGCCACCAAGCCCCGTGGCTGGCCCGCGGGCCGCGGAAAGACTACAATTCAGGCCCGCATCCCCGCCGAGGTAGTAACCGATGTCCTTCGCCGACCAACTGGCCCGCCTGCAAGCCTTTCTCGATGCCGACGACCTGCACGAGGAAGCCTTGGACTATGTCGCGGCCCACGGCTACCTGACCGCCTTGGCGATCTGCCCCGACCAGGTGCCCGACCGCGAGTGGATCGACGCGCTCTTCGCCGAGCCGCCGCACTACCGCAGCGACGCCGAGCGCGAGGAAATCGAGGGCTCCCTGCTGCTGCTCAAGGCGCACATCACCCGCCAGCTGGCCGGCGACGAGGAACTGGAGCTGCCCTGCGAGCCCTATCTGGGCGACGAGCCGGACGACTCCGACATCCGCGGTTGGTGCATCGGCTTCATGGAAGGCGTGTTCCTGCGCGAGGCCGTGTGGTTCGAGCAGGCCGAGGAAGAAGTCAGCGAGCTGCTGCTGCCGATCATGGTCGGTTCCGGGCTGTTCGACGAGCAGCCGGAGTTCGACGAGATCGCCCGCGACCGCCACCTGGTGGACGACATGGTCGCGCAGATCCCCGAGCTGCTGACCAACCTGTTCCTGCTCTGCCAGGCCCCGGAAGAGAAGCCGGCGCTGCTCAAGCCCCGCCAACACTGATCCGGCGCCTATGGCAACGCGGGAAATCCGCCATAGCCGTCACGCCTGGGTGCGCTACCTGCTGCTGGCCGTCGGCTGGCTCAGCGTGGCGCTCGGCGTGGCCGGGATCTTCCTGCCGCTGCTGCCCACCACGCCCTTCCTGCTGCTCGCCGCGGCCTGCTTCATGCGCAGTTCGCAGCGCTTCTACGACTGGCTGGTGAGCCACCCCAGGCTGGGCCCGTGGATCGGCGACTACCTGGAAGGCAACGGCATCCCGCTCAAGGGCAAACTCTACACCGTGGGGCTGATGTGGATCAGCATCGGCTTCTCCTGTTACCTGGTCCCACACCTCTGGGCCCGGGTGTTCATGCTCGCCAGCACGGTGCTGGTCAGCCTGTACATCCTGCTGAAAGTGAAGACCCGCCGTCTCTGAGGCGGCATCGACAGCCGGCGAACAGCGCCTAGACTTGCCACATCCCCCCTGGAGCACTGGCGATGCAGCCATTGCGAGGAGCCCGTCGGCTGTTCGTCTGCCTGCCCCACCTCCGGGCCGGCCTGGCGCTGCTCCTCGTCCTGGCCCTGGGCATCCAGGCGCAGTGGGACTTCGACGCCATCCTGCGCAGCGCCGAGCAACGCTGGGGCGACCTGGGCCCGGCGCGCCAGCGCATCCGCGACTGGGGCGAGCTGCTGCAAAGCGCCCGGGGCCAGGACGAGGCCGGCAAGCTCAAGGCCGCCAACGACTTCTTCAACGCCAGCCTGGCGTTCCGCGACGACCGCAGCGTGTGGGGCCAGGAGGACTACTGGGCGACGCCCGTCGAGGCCCTGTACAAGGGCGCCGGCGACTGCGAGGACTACGCCATCGCCAAGTACGTCACCCTGCGCCAGCTCGGCATCCCCAGCGACAAGCTGCGCATCACCTACGTCAAGGCGCTGCGCCTGAACCAGGCGCACATGGTGCTGACCTGGTACGCCAGCCCCGACGCCGAGCCGCTGGTGCTCGACAACCTCATCCCGCAGATCCGCCCCGCCTCGCAGCGCCAGGACCTGCTCCCGGTCTACGCCTTCAACGCCGAGGGGCTGTGGCTGCCCGGCCCCGGCGGCGGCAAGCGCAGCGGCAGCAGCAAGCAGCTGTCGCGCTGGCAGGACCTGTTGACCAAGATGCGCGGCGAGGGGCTGATCCTCGACGAGACGCGCTAGGAGGCATGCATGTCGCTACTCAAGCAACTCTTCCTGGCCATCTGCCTGTTCCTGGTGGTGGCCTTCGCCGGCAGCTTCGCCACCAGCCTGGAGAGTTCCCGCGAGCAGCTCATAAGCCAGTTGCGCTCCCACGCCCAGGACGCCGCCACCGCCCTGGGCCTGTCGCTGACGCCCCACGTCGACGACCCGGCGATGATCGAACTGATGGTCAGCTCGATCTTCGACAGCGGCTACTTCGCCAGCATCCGCGTGGTGCGCATCGCCGACGGCCAGGTGCTGGTGGAACGCAAGGCCGCCCCGGGCAACGGCGAGGTGCCCGGCTGGTTCGCCCGCCTGGTCAACCTCAAGGCCGAAGGCGGCGACGCCCTGATCATGCGCGGCTGGGAGCAGGCGGCGCGGGTCGAGGTGGTCAGCCACCCGCAATTCGCCCTGGCGCGGCTGTGGGACAGCGCCCTGGGCAGCCTGGCCTGGCTGCTCGGTTGCGGGGTGGTCAGCGCGATCCTCGGCGGCTGGCTGCTGCGCACCCAGCTACGGCCGCTGGACCAGATGGTGCAGCAGGCCCGGGCCATCACCCGCCGCGAGTTCCTCACCCTGCCCCGCGAGCCGCGCACCCCGGAACTGCGCCGGGTGGTGCAGGCGATGAACCAGATGGTCGAGAAGCTCAAGGCGCTGTTCGCCGAGGAGGCCTCGCGCAGCGAGAAGCTACGCGAGGAGGCCTACCAGGACAGCCTCTCCGGCCTGGCCAACCGCCGCCTATTCGACGCCCGCCTGGAAGCCCAGCTGACCCCCGGCGAGCAGAGCGCCGCTGGCTATCTGCTGCTGCTGCGCCTGAACGACCTGGCCGGGCTCAACCAGCGCCTGGGCGGCCAGCGCACCGACGCGCTGATCCGCGAAGTCGCCGGCCTGCTGCAGGGCGCCCAGGCCCAGCACGGCAAGCCCGACTGGCTGGCGGCGCGCAGCCGTGGCGGCGAATTCACCCTGCTCGCCCCGGGGCTGGACGGCAGCGGCGCCGAGCGCCTGGCCGAAGCCCTCAGCGACCAGCTGGAAAGCCTCCAGCGCACCGGTGCCAGCGACGTCCAGCCGGTGGCGCACCTGGGCCTGGCCGCGTTCCGCCCGGGGGAAGCGGCGGCCAGCGTCCTGGCCCGCGCCGACCAGGCCCTGGCCAGCGCCCAGGCCAACGCCGAACGGCCCTGGCAGCGCCTGGACGAATCCAATGGCCAGCCGGCCCAGGACAGCCATGCCTGGCACGCCTGGATCGACAGCGCGCTGCAGAAGAGCCAGTTGCAACTGTGGTTCCAGCCGGTGCGCGCCTGCGCCGACGGCGCCCTGCTGCAGCAGAAGCTGCTGGCGCGCCTGCTCGACCCGCAGGGCCAGGCAGTAGCCGCCGGGCAGTTCCTGCCCTGGGTGGAGCGCTTCGGCTGGGCGGCCCGCCTGGACCAGGCCATGCTCGAACACGCCCTGGCCCACCTGGCCCGGCACCCCGAACCCGTGGCGCTGAGCCTGTCGGCCGCCAGCGTGCGCGAGCCCCGGGCGCTGCGGCAACTGCTCGAAGCCATCAAGGCCAACCCGCAGCAGGCCGCCCTGCTGACCCTGGAACTGGACGAGCGCTACCTGCCGCCGCCGGCCGAACTGGAACAACTCGGCCAGGCCGTGCGCGAAACCGGCGCCAGCCTCGGCCTGCAGCACTTCGGCGGGCGCTTCAGCCTGATCGGCAACCTCACCCATCTGGGCCTGGCCTACCTGAAGCTCGACGGCAGCTACATCCGCGCCATCGACCAGGACCAGGCCAAGCGTCTGTTCATCGAGGCGGTGTTCCGCGCCACCAACAGCATCGACCTGCCGCTGATCGCGGAGATGGTGGAGAGCGAGGGGGAACTGCGGGTGTTGCGCGAGATGGGGATCAAGGGGGCGATGGGGCGGTTGGTCGGGGCGCCGGCGCCCTGGGGTGAGGGGGAATAGAGGGCGCCGAATCGCGGACAGAGTCCGCGGTTACAGGGGCGCACGGACGTAGGAGCAACTGTCTGCGCCGAGGGCGCTCTTCGTAGGATGGGTTGAGCTTGCGAAACCCATGCGGTTGCGCTGATGGGTATCGCTTCGCTCAACACCATCCTACGAAAAGCCATGCTCGTTCATGCTGTAGGAGACTCTGTCCGCGATTGGATTCACCACCCTCAGAACAACCGCTCATCCTCCTCCTCGACCAAAGCCCCCAACCCATCCAGCCCCGCGCGGGTGGTGGCGCGGTCCTCCAGCTTGCGTCGGGCCGCTTCGGGCAGGTCGGTGTAGCGGATCAGGCCGCGGCCCACCAGCACGCCCACCAGGTCCTCGATCACCCGCACCAGCTCCAGGTCCGAGCGCTGCAGGGATTGCAGGCGCGCGTCCAGGGCGCCGCTCATCCAGGCCAGCACCTCGGGGTCGTCGGCCGGGGCGCCCTGGCCGCCGGCGAAGGGTTCGCGTTCGACCCGCACCAGGCGGCCGTTCTCATCGCGCTGCACGTAGACCATCGCCGTCTCCTTCACTTGTCCTTGTCGAACGCCGCCTCCAGCGCATCGTTGAGGGTGCGCAGCACCTTGACCCGGGCGAAGCGCTTGTCGTTGGCCTCGACCAGAGTCCAGGGCGCGATCTCGGTGCTGGTGCGGTCCACCATGTCGCCCACCGCGTCGACGTACTGGTCCCACTTGTCGCGGTTGCGCCAGTCTTCCTCGGTGATCTTGTAGCGCTTGAAGGGAATGCTCTCGCGCTCCTTGAAGCGCTCGTACTGGGTGTCCTTGTCGATGGCCAGCCAGAACTTCACTACCACTATGCCGAACTCCACCAGTTGCTCCTCGAAGTCGTTGATCTCCGAGTAGGCGCGCAGCCAGTCGGCCGGCGGGCAGAAGCCCTCGACGCGCTCCACCAGCACCCGGCCGTACCAGGAACGGTCGAAGATGGTGAACTGCCGGCGCGCCGGCATGTGCCGCCAGAAGCGCCACAGGTAGGGCTGGGCGCGCTCCTCCTCGGTGGGCGCGGCGATGGGCACGATGTGGTACTGGCGCGGGTCCAGGGCGTCAGTGACACGGCGGATGGCGCCGCCCTTGCCGGCGGCGTCGTTGCCCTCGAACACGGCGAGCAATGAATGCTGGCGGAAGCGCTTGTCGCGGATCAGCGTGGCCAGGCGCGCCTGCTCCCGGGCCAGTTGCGTCTTGTACTGGTCCTTGCTCAGCGCCAGGCTCAGGTCGAGGCTGTCGAGCAGGCCGCGGTTGTCCAGGCTGGCCACCAGCGGCGCGGCGTGGGGCTGCCGGCGCGGCCGGTCCTTGACATCGAGCGCCGCCTGCAGGCCTTCGAGGATGGTGCGGCCGACGGTCAGGCTGCGGTAGCGCTCGTCCGCGCCTTCGACGATGTACCAGGGCGCGTAGTCGCGGCTGGTGCGGCGCAGCACGCGCTCGCCGTAGCGCACGAACTTGTCGTAGACCTCGCTCTGCAGCCAGTCGATCTCGCTCAGTTGCCAGGAGCGCTGGGGGTCCTTCTCCAGTGTCTTCAGGCGCTCCTTGAGCTGCTTCTTGGACAGGTGGAACCAGAACTTGAAGATCAGCGCGCCCTCGTCGCAGAGCATGCGTTCGAAACGCTCGGCGGCGTCGATGGCCACGTCCAGGCGGCTGCTCTTGATGTCGCCGTTGACCCGCGCATGGAGCATCTGGCTGTACCAGTTGCCGAAGAAGATCGCCGTGCGCCCCTTGGGCGGCAGGCGCCGCCAGAAGCGCCACTGCGGCGGGCGGGCGAGTTCCTCGTCGGTGGGCCAGAGGAAGCTGTCCACCTGGATCAGCCGCGGGTCCATCCACTCGTTGAGCAGCTTGACCGTCTCGCCCTTGCCGGCCCCCTCGATGCCGTTGATCAGGATGATCACCGGGAACCGCGCCTGCCGCTTGAGCTCGTACTGGGCCTCCAGCAAGGCTTCGCGCAGCTCTATGACTTCCCTTTCGTAGGTTTCCTTGTCGATGGAATGGCCGATCTCGGCGGACTCGAACATGCACTGCCTCCTGACTGCGGGTTGCATTGAAGGTAGCGGATGTGACGCAGGCTGTCTGCGCGGGGGATCGGCTAAAATGCGCGCTTCGCTTTCCTGCCGGTAGCCCCATGCCCGACCACCACAGCGCCCAGCTCGACTGGGACGAAAACGGCCAGCCCCTGTCGCGCGCCTACGGCGACGTGTACTTCTCCCGCGCCTCGGGCCTGGCGGAAACCCACCACGTGTTCCTCGACGGCAACCAGCTGCCGCGACGCTTCGCCGCACTGCCGGCGGGCGGGCGCCTGTGCATCGGCGAGACCGGCTTCGGCACCGGCCTGAACTTCCTCTGCGCCTGGCGCCAGTTCCAGGCCCTGGCCCCGGCGGATGCGCGCCTGCACTTCGTCAGCGTGGAGAAGTACCCGCTGCGCCGCGACGACCTGGCGCGCGCCCTGGCCCTGTGGGATGAACTGCGGCCCTGGAGCGAGCAGTTGCTGGCGCAGTACCACGCCATCCACCCCGGCTTCCAGCGCCTGCTGTTCGACGGCGGCCGGGTGGTGCTCACCCTGCTGGTGGGCGACGTGCTGGAAACCCTGCCGGAGCTGGACGCACGCATCGACGCCTGGTTCCTCGACGGCTTCTCGCCGGCGAAGAACCCGGAGATGTGGACCGAGCCGCTGTTCGCCGAGCTGGCGCGGCTGGCAGCCCCCGGCGCGACGCTGGCCACCTTCACCAGCGCCGGATTCGTCCGCCGCGGGCTGATCGCCGCCGGCTTCGCCATGCAGCGGGTCAAGGGCTTCGGGCAGAAGCGCGAGATGCTGGTGGGCGAGTTCCAGGGCCAACCGCAGGGCGCCGCCAAGCCCTGGTATGCGCGCCCGCCAGCGCCCGTGGGCGAGCGCCGCGCGCTGGTCGTCGGCGGCGGCCTGGCCGGCTGCGCCACGGCCGCCAGCCTGGCCGCGCGCGGCTGGAAGGTGAGCCTGGTGGAACGCCATGGCGAACTGGCCACGGAAGCCTCGGGCAACCCCCAGGGCGTGCTCTACCTCAAGCTCTCGGCCCACGGCACGGCGCTGTCGCGCCTGGTGGTGGCCGGCTTCGGCCATACCCGCCGGCTGCTGGAACGCCTGCAACGCGGCCGCGACTGGGACGCCTGCGGCGTGCTGCAACTGGCCTTCGACGAAGCCGAGGGCAAGCGCCAGGCGAAGCTGGCCGAGGCCTTCCCCGAGGACCTGCTGCAAGCCCTGTCGAAGGAAGACGCCGAGGCCCGCGCCGGTGTCGCCCTGCCCGCCGGCGGATTGTTCTTCCCCGAAGCCGGCTGGGCGCATCCGCCGGCGCTGTGCCGGGCCCTGGCCGAACACCCGAACATCGAACTGCTGAGCGGCCACGAGGTGCGCCTGGAGCGCGACGGCGGGCAGTGGCATGCCCTCGACGGCGAGCAGCGCCTGGCCTCGGCGCCGGTGGCAGTCCTGGCCACCGCGGCCGAGGTACGCGCCTTCCCCGGCGCGGCCAGCCTGCCGCTCAAGCGCATCCGCGGGCAGATCAGCCGCCTGCCGGCCACCGACGCCAGCGCGGCGCTGCGTACCGTGGTCTGCGCCGAGGGCTACGTCGCCCCGCCGCGCCTGGGCGAGCACACCCTGGGCGCCAGCTTCGACTTTCACAGCGACGACCTGCAGCCCACCGTCGCCGAACACCAGGGCAACCTGGAGCTGCTGCGGGAAATCTCCCCGGACCTGCTGCAGCGCCTGGGCCCGCAGGACCCGGCAGCCCTCGAGGGCCGCGCCGCGTTCCGTTGCACCACGCCGGACTACCTGCCGCTGATCGGCCCGCTGGCCGCGCGCGAAGCCTTCGCCGAGGCCTACGCCGTGCTGGCCAAGGACGCCCGCCAGGTGCCCGAAGCGCCCTGCCCCTGGCTCGACGGCCTGTACCTGAACAGCGCCCACGGTTCCCGCGGGCTGATCAGCGCGCCGCTGTCCGGCGAACTGCTGGCAGCCTGGCTGGACGACGAACCGCTACCCCTGCCCCGCGCCGTGGCCGAGGCCTGCCATCCCAACCGGTTCTTCCTGCGCGAGTTGGTGCGGGGGCTGAAGGCTGAAGGCTGAAGGCTGAACGGATTGTCACCGGGGCGTCCGGCGTGGCCGGCAAACCACCCCGTAGGATGGCGTTGAGCGAAGCGATACCCATCAGAAAATCGTAGGGCGCATAACGCCTACGGCGTTATCCGCCGTTTGGCCTTGGTTCCCGGCGGCGTCTGGGTTGACCTTGGCGTGGGCTGTGGCTTCGGTGCATCGGCGGATAACCGCGAACGGTTATTCGCCCTACGCTGAGGCACGGTCGTACCGCGATTGGCATTGCGTGGCCCCCTCACTCCTCTTCCTCCTCCTCCGGCAACTCGAACAACTCCGCCGCCCGCAGCAACCCCGCCAACACCGCATGCCGCTCCCACTCGGGCAATTCGGCGAAGCGCGCCAGCACATATTCCGGCAACAGCGGCGGCGCCGACTGCAGCGCATCACGGCCGGCGTCCTCCAGCAGCAACCACTGCTTGCGCCTGTCCTGCTCGTCGCGCCGACGCGCCAGCAGGCCGCGGCTTTCCAGACGGTCGAGCACGCCCGAGAGCGAAGCCTGGGACAGGCTCACACGCTTGGCCAGGCGGCTGGCAGTGATCTCCCGCTCCACCAGCATCACCTGCAGGATCAGCAACTGCAGCGGCGTCAGCCCGCCGAAGCGGCTCAGGCGCTTGGCGTGCACCTCGCTGCCCTGCTGCAGCCGCCGCAGGGCCTGGAACATGGACAGCGCATAGGCATCCTCCAAAGCATTTTTCCTTTCAACCATAATTAATCGTCCGTTCAAAAACCGCATTAATTCATAAAAAAATCATAGAACTACTTTCACATGAAAGAGTCTTTCTGTTAACACAAAAAAAGGCCCCGGCCTGAACCCCATTCATCCCCAACGGAGAACCGGTAAGGAAAATGTGCGGCTTAGCAGGAGAACTACGCTTCGACAATCAACCGGCCGACCTCGCGGCGGTCGAACGCATCACCCACCATCTCGCCCCCCGCGGCCCGGACGCCTGGGGCTTCCATAGCGAAGGGCCAGTGGCCCTCGGCCACCGGCGGCTGAAGATCATGGACCTGGCCGAAGCCTCCGGCCAGCCGATGATCGACACCACCCTGGGCCTGTCCCTGGTGTTCAACGGCGCCATCTACAACTACCCCGAGCTGCGCAAGGAGCTGGAAGCCCTCGGCTACCGTTTCTTCTCCGGCGGCGACACCGAGGTGCTGCTCAAGGGGTACCACGCCTGGGGCAAGGACCTGTTGCCCAGGCTCAATGGCATGTTCGCCTTCGCCATCTGGGAGCGCGACGCCCGCCGGCTGTTCATCGCCCGCGACCGCCTGGGCATCAAGCCGCTGTACCTGGCCCGGGACGACAAGCGCCTGCGCTTCGCCTCCAGTCTGCCGGCGCTGCTGCAGGGCGGCGGCGTCGACACCAGCCTGGATGCCGAGGCGCTCAACCTCTACCTGAACTTCCACGCCGTGGTGCCCGCGCCGCGCACCATCCTCAACGGCGTGCGCAAGCTGCCGCCGGCGACCTGGATGAGCATCGACGCCGATGGCCGCAGCGAGCAGCACTGCTGGTGGCGCCTGGAATACGGCTGCCGCGAGGACGAACGCGAACTGCGCCTGGAGGACTGGGAAGACCGCGTGCTGGACAGCCTGCGCGAGGCCGTGGCCATCCGCCAGCGCGCCGCCCGCGAGGTGGGCGTGCTGCTCTCCGGCGGGGTGGACTCCAGCCTGCTGGTCGGCCTGCTGCACGAGGCCGGGGTGGACGACCTGCTGACCTTCTCCATCGGCTTCGAGGATGCCGGCGGCGAGCGCGGCGACGAGTTCCGCTACTCCGACCTCATCGCCCGCCGCTACGGCACGCGCCACCACCAGCTGCGCATCGGCGAGAACGAGGTGATCGAGCAGTTGCCGGCGGCCTTCCGCGCCATGAGCGAACCCATGGTCAGCCACGACTGCATCGCCTTCTACCTGCTCGCCCGCGAGGTGTCGAAGCACTGCAAGGTGGTGCAGAGCGGCCAGGGCGCCGACGAGCTGTTCGCCGGCTACCACTGGTACCCGCCCATGGTCGACGCCGCCTCGCCGCTGCACGCCTACCGCGCGGCCTTCTTCGACCGCAGCCACGGCGAGTACGAGGCCACGGTGCGCCCGGCCCTGTGCGTGGAGGACGTAGCCCAGGCCTTCGTCGCCGAGCACTTCGCCATGCCCGGCGCCAGCGACGCGGTGGACAAGGCGCTGCGCCTGGACAGCACCATCATGCTGGTGGACGACCCGGTCAAGCGCGTCGACAACATGACCATGGCCTGGGGCCTGGAGGCCCGCGTGCCGTTCCTCGACTACCGCCTGGCCGAACTCTCGGCGCGCATCCCGGCGCGCTTCAAGCTCGGCGACGGCGGCAAGCAGGTGCTCAAGGCCGCGGCGCGGCGGGTGATCCCGGCCGAGGTGATCGACCGGCCCAAGGGCTACTTCCCGGTGCCGGGGCTCAAGCACCTGCAGGGCAACACCCGCGCCTGGGTCAGCGAACTGCTGCTGGACCCGAGCCAGGACCGCGGCCTGTTCGAGCCGGCGCAGATCGACCGCCTGCTCGGCAGCCCGCAGGACGACCTCACCCCGTTGCGCGGCTCCAAGCTCTGGCAGCTGGCCGCCCTCAACCTCTGGCTGACCGAACAGGGACTCTGACCCAGCCAGCAGCGCGGGCCGCCGGCACCGTACCGGCGGCCCGCCCTCCAGGGAGCGAACCATGAAAAGCCATTTCAACCTGCCCCATCCGCACAACCAGCGCCTGCTGCGCGGCCAGGTGCCGACCTACCAGCGCCTGCAGGCGCGCTTCGCCGAGGACCACGAGCGGCCCGGCTGCGAGCCCCACAGCCTGCACTGCGGCTGGGGCCGGCTGCTGATCGGGCACACCTTCGCCGAACCCGACGCGCTGGCCGGCGAGCTGCTCAACGAGCGCCCCGGCGAGCGCGACATCGCCCTCTACGTGGCGGCGCCGCAGCAGGTGCTGGCCCATGCCCCGCAGCAGCTGTTCCTCGACCCCTCCGACACCCTGCGCCTGTGGTTCACCGACTACCGCCCTGCGCGCCGCTCGTTCCGCGGCTTCCGCATCCGCCGGGTGCACGGCGAGGACGACTGGGCGGCGGTCAACCGCCTGTACCTGGCCCGCGGCATGCTGCCGGTGGACGCGCAGCGGCTCACCCCGCACTACCAGGGCGGCCCCACCTACTGGCTGGCCGAGGACAGCGAGACCGGCAATGCGGTCGGCGCGGTCATGGGCCTGAACCACGCCAAGGCCTTCCACGACCCCGAAGGCGGCTCCAGCCTCTGGTGCCTGGCGGTGGACCCGCAATGCAGCCGGCCCGGCGTCGGCGAGGCGCTGGTGCGCCACCTGATCGAGCACTTCATGAGCCGCGAACTGGCCTACCTCGACCTGTCGGTGCTGCACAGCAACAAGCAGGCGAAGGCGCTGTACCGCAAGCTGGGCTTCCGCGAGCTGGCGACCTTCGCCATCAAGCGCAAGAACGGCATCAACCAGCCGCTGTTCCTCGGCCCCGGCCCCGAGCAGGGCCTGAACCCCTACGCCCGGATCATCGTCGACGAGGCCCATCGCCGCGGCATCGAAGTACAGGTGCAGGACGCCGAGGCCGGCATCTTCAGCCTGACCCAGGGCGGCCGGCGCATCCGTTGCCGCGAGTCGCTGTGCGACCTGACCAGCGCGGTGAGCATGACCCTCTGCCAGGACAAGCGCCTGACCCACCGGGCGCTGGAACGCGCCGGGCTGAAGCAGCCGCAGCAGCGCCTGGCCGCCAGCGCCGAGGACAACGCCGCGTTCCTCGCCGAGCACGGCGCGCTGGTGGTCAAGCCGGTAGACGGCGAGCAGGGCCAGGGCGTGGCGGTGAACCTGACGCGCGCCGAAGAGGTCGAGGCCGCCATCGAACACGCCCGCCAGTTCGACGGCCGCGTGCTGCTGGAGAGCTACCACCCCGGCCAGGACCTGCGCGTGCTGGTGATCGGCTACGAAGTGGTGGCCGCCGCGGTGCGCCACCCGGCCACGGTGATCGGCGACGGCCGCCACAGCATCCGCCAGTTGATCGAGGCGCAGAGCCGCCGGCGCCAGGCCGCCACCGGCGGCGAAAGCCGCATCCCGCTGGACGGCGAGACCGAGCGCACCCTGCAGGCCGCCGGCTTCGGCTACGACGACGTGCTGCCCGAAGGCCGCCGCCTGGCCGTGCGCGGTACCGCCAACCTGCACACCGGCGGCACCCTGGAAGACGTCACCGACAAGCTCCACCCGGCCCTGCGCGAGGCCGCCATCCGCGCCGCGCGGGCGCTGGAAATCCCGGTCACCGGGCTGGACCTGCTGGTGCCCGACGTGGAGGGCGAGGACTACGTGATCATCGAAGCCAACGAGCGCCCGGGCCTGGCCAACCACGAGCCGCAGCCCACCGCCGAGCGTTTCCTCGACCTGCTCTTCCCGCTCAGCCGCGAACCCCTGGACCGCGAGGTGCCCGCATGAGCCGACTGCCGCAACCGGACCTCAACTACCTGCAGCGGGTGCTGCTGGAAATGCTCGCCATCCCCAGCCCCACCGGCTTCACCGACACCATCGTGCGCTATGTCGCCGAGCGCCTGGAGGAGATCGGCATCCCCTTCGAGATGACCCGCCGCGGGACCATCCGCGCGACCCTCGCCGGACGCCGCAACAGCCCGGACCGCGCGGTCTCGGCGCATCTGGACACCATCGGCGCCATCGTCCGCGAGATCAAGCCCAACGGCCGCCTGGCGCTGGCCCCGGTGGGCTGCTGGTCGAGCCGCTTCGCCGAGGGCAGCCGCGTCACCGTGTTCTGCGACAACGGCGTGCTGCGCGGCAGCGTGCTGCCGCTGATGGCCTCGGGGCACGCCTTCAACACCGCGGTGGACAGCCTGCCGATCAGCTGGGACCACGTCGAGCTGCGCCTGGACGCCTACACCGTGAGCCCGGCCGACAGCGCCTCGCTGGGTGTGTCCATCGGCGACTTCGTGGCCTTCGACCCGCTGCCGGAGTTCACCGACAGCGGCCACATCAGCGCCCGCCACCTGGACGACAAGGCCGGCGTGGCGGCGCTGCTGGCGGCGCTCAAGGCCATCGTCGAAAGCGGCCAGGAGCCGCCGATCGACTGCCACCCGCTGTTCACCATCACCGAGGAGATCGGCTCCGGCGCGGCCGGCGCCCTGCCCTGGGACGTCAGCGAGTTCGTCGGCATCGACATCGCCCCGGTGGCCGAGGGGCAGAACTCCAGCGAGCATGCGGTGAGCGTGGCCCTGCAGGATTCCGGCGGGCCCTACGACTACCACCTCTCGCGGCACCTGCTGCGCCTGGCCGAGCGCCACGAGGTGGCGGTGCGCCGCGACCTGTTCCGCTACTACCACAGCGACGCCCAGTCGGCGATCGAGGCCGGCCACGACATCCGCACCGCGCTGCTGGCCTTCGGCTGCGACGCCACCCACGGCTACGAGCGCACCCACATCGACAGCCTGGCCAACCTGGCGCGCCTGCTCTGCGCCTACCTGCTCAGCCCGCCGGTGTTCGACAGCGACGCCGAGCCCAAGGAAGGCGCCATCGAGCGCTTCAGCAAGCAGCTGGAACACCCGGTGCACATGGAGAGCACCACCCACGTGCAACCGGTGGGCGAGTTGCTGGACAACGGCAAGGACGACGAAAAGGGGCGCCACTGAGGCGCCCCGGGCTCGCCGCCGGCGCGGCGCGCGACTAGAATCGCCGCCTGTTCCGCCGAGTGCCCGCCCATGCTGATTCCCTACGACCTGCTCGAAGCCGAGACCCTGAACAACCTGCTGGAAGACTTCGTCACCCGCGAAGGCACCGACAACGGCGACGACACGCCCCTGGCCACCCGCGTCGAACGCGCCCGCCACGCGCTCAGGCGCGGCGAGGCGGTGATCGTGTTCGATCCGGAGAGCCAGCAGTGCCAGTTGATGCTCAAGGTGGAAGTGCCGAAGGAGTGGCTGGAGAGCTGAGCGATACCCATCGCCACGGCCGCATGGGTTTCGCTTCGCTCAACCCATCCTACGGGGTGTGTGGTGGTGTAGGAGCGCGCCCTGCGCGCGATATCGCGGGCAGGGCCCGCTCCTACAGGGGTACGCCATGGCTGATGCCGCGTAGGAGCGAGCTTGCTCGCGAATGGCGCTTGTCGGGGACTTTAGGTGCTGGGCTTTGGAGCGCCCTCTCCCCAGCCCTCGGCTGCGCGCCCCGCCCTGAAGGGAGAGGGGGCTTGTCCGTGCCGAGAGAGGAAATGGTTTCAGCCGGCAACCTTCGGAGTTGCCGGCTAACTCCAAAATACCCGAGCACGCCGAACGGTCCCCTCTCCCTTCAGGGAGAGGGTTAGGGAGAGGGAACAGAGGTGGGCCCGGCAGCGGAGTCACCGGGGAGCTTGTTCGCGAGCAAGCTCGCTCCTACGAAAAGCCAGCCCCCATCAAGGCGCCAACTTCGGCCCCAGCAGCACCACGCTCGCCCCCACGATGCACAGCGCCACGCCCAGCCAATCGCTCCACAGCGGCCGGCTCTTCTCCACATACGCCAGCCAGAACAGCGACGCCGCCACGTAGATGCCGCCATAGGCCGCATAGGAGCGCCCGGCATAGGCCGCCTCGACGCGGGTCAGCAGCAGGGCGAAGCACAACAGGCTGAACAGCCCGGGAATTATCCACAGGGGCGTGCGGTCCAGGCGCAGCCAGAGGAAGAAGGCGTAGCAGCCGGCGATCTCGCAGAACGCGGCCAGGAGGAACCACAGGTAGTTGAGCATCTCGCTTTCCTTGGCGGCTCAGCCGCGCAGGCCGCCTTCGCGCTCCCAGGCGCAGCGTACCCGCAGGTCGCCTTCCTGGGGGCTGTGGAAGCCGCGTTCGGATTCCCAGCGGAAGGTGTGGCAGCCGTTGAGTTCGGTTTCCAGGTGCACCACCGCGCTGGCCCAGTACAGGCGCTTGAGCAGCGCCTCGAACTGCTCCACCCACAGGTTCCACTCGTATTCGATGGCCGGGTAGCTGGCGCCGAAGTGGATCACCTGGGACTGGTACAGGCCGGCGCCTTCCTGCTCGCAGCGGCTGAACATCTCGCGACCGAGGAACGGCCAGGCCTCGCCCATCGGCAGGCTGTCCAGCACCTTGCGGTTGGCCGCGCGGCGCAGGCGCCGCTCCATGGAGTCGCCGGGCCAGTCGCGGATGCAACCATAGACGATGGATTCGGACTGCAAGACGGTGAGACTCCCTCTGGACGACGCTGCCTTCTAGCACAGGCGCAGGCGCCACGGAAGCGCCGGGCAGCAATGTTGCGTGGCCTGGCCCGGAAAAGCAAAAGCCCCGCGATGGAGGCGGGGCTTTCACTGGGGTCCAACTTACATCGGCAGGCAGGCCGGTGAAGCAAAACTACGCTTTTGCACCGCCCTGGGCAAGCGCTGTTTTCGCTTGCACCGAAGCGGTGCAGAGACTCAGGCCAGGCTGCGCTGCTTGGCCTTCATCTTCTGCGCCATGCGCGTCATCTCGTCGTAGATCGCCTGCGGGTTCTGCTGCTTGACCTGCCAGGCCAGGCGGCCCTGCTCGTGGGGCAGGATCATGAAGCTGCCGCGCTCGACTTCCTGGTGGATGTAGTCGGCGATGTCGGCGGCGCTGATAGGCGAACCTTCCAGCAGCTTGCCCACCTGGTTCTTCATGTCCGGGCTGGGGCCGCGGAAGGAGTCCAGCAGGTTGGTCTGGAAGAACGACGGGCAGACCACGTGGACCTTCACGTCCACCAGGCTCAGCTCGGCCAGCAGGCTTTCCGACAGGGCCACCACGCCAGCCTTGGCCACGTTGTAGTTGCTCATCGCCGGGCCCTGCATCAGTGCGGCCATGGAGGCGATGTTGACGATGCGCCCCTTGCTGCGCTCCAGCAGCGGCAGGAAGGCCTTGCAGCCCTTGACCACGCCCATCAGGTTGATGGAGATCTGCCAGTCCCAGTCTTCCAGCGACAGCTCCTCGAAGAAGCCGCCGGAGGCCACGCCGGCATTGTTGACGATAACGTCGATGCCGCCGAGCTTCTCCTCGCAGGCCTGGGCCAGCGCCGTCAACTGGCTGTAGTCGCGCACGTCGCAGCGCTGGGTGAAGCCGTCGCCGCCGGCCTCGCGCACCAGGCGCAGGGTTTCGGCCAGGCCGTCGTCGTTGATGTCGGCCAGGGCCAGGCGCCAGCCTTCGCGGGCCCAGCGCAGGGCGATTTCGCGGCCCAGGCCGGAACCGGCGCCGGTGATCATCATGCGGTTTTGCATAGGGGGGTTGCCTTGTCTTGTCCGGGGAATTGTCCGGCAGTGTAGCCAAGGCCCCGCCCGCGCTGCGCTTTAATCAGGCTGCTGAATGGCGCCGGCAAACCGGCGCCACAGCCAGGTAAGGCGCGGCCTTCAGAACAATGGAAGCAGCAGACAGGAAAGCTTCCCGAGAACCAGTGCGACGCCCGCGAAGATCAGCACGAAGGCCGCGCAATTGACCTTCTCGCGGCGCAGGCCGGCGAACGAATGCACGCGGTAGCGCAACAGGAAGAAACCCAGCGCCAGCAGCAGGGCCGGGGCGAAATAGACGAACTGCCAGTAACGTTGCGGATCGCTCTCCCGCGCCAGCCAGTCCGCCGCCGGCAGCGCCACCAGGCCACTGAGCAACTGGCCGAGCAGCCACAGGCTGCCCAGGGCGACCAGTACGACTCCGAGCATTCCCTTTCCCCCGTCCTGCAAAAGGCCATCATGGTAGGGCGTGGGCGGACGGCGGGCTGTGTCCTGGATCACTTTGCGCACCTTGCGCCGGCGGCGAACCGCAAAGGGTTCACGCTATACGTAGCCCAGCAGGAGCATGACCAGCAGCACCACCAGGACCACGCCGAGGATCCCCGAGGGCCCGTAGCCCCAGCTGCGCGAATAGGGATACACCGGCAGGCCGCCGATGAGCAGAAGGATGAGGATGACCAGCAGAATGGTTCCCATGGTGCGCCTCCCGTAGGCAGTCGGACGGCACGCCGGCAATGCCGGCCCGCGTCCGCGGAACGGGCAGCGCACGGGCTGCCCACCTGCTATTGGGACTGGCGCCGCAACGCCGGGATTCAGTTTTTCTGCGCCGCGGGCTCAGTGCTGCAGGTCGGGCAGCGAGCCCTTGCGCAGGCGCAGGAACATCAGCGCCACACTGCGCGCATCGCCCAGCGCGGTGTGGCGGCCTTCCACGGGAATGCCCAGGGTGCGCGCCAGGGTGTCGAAGCGCAGGTCCAGGTGCAGGTCCGGGTAGCGCCGCGCCATCTTGCGCTGGTACAGCGCGGAGACCTCGATGCGCGGATTGCCCAGGGCCTCGCCCAGGCGCTCGCGCAGGTGGCGGTGCAGCACGGCGACATCGAACGACAGGTAGTAGCCCAGCAGCGGGCGGTCGCCGATGAAGGCCAGCGTCCGGCGCAGCGCCTCGTCCAGCGGCAGTTGGCCTTCGAGGTCGGCGCGGCGCAGCTTGTGGATGCGGATCGACTCGCCGTCGAGGCTGGCCGGCGGCTCCACCAGCAGCTCCAGGCGCTCGCCGAGCACCAGCTTGCCGCGGCGGATGAGCACCGCGCCAATGCTGAGGATGTCCGCCTTGCGCGGGTCGAGGCTGGTGGTCTCCAGGTCCAGGGAGACGATCTCCTCGGCCTCCTCCGGGGCGTGCAGGCACCAGTACAGCCGGCGGCGCCAGCCGGACCAGTGATGGTCGGGAATCTTCACCAGGGCGTTCATCGGCTCTCCAGGTGGAACTGCCGTTCCAGGCTCTGCTTGAACTTCTTCACCGCATGCAGCCCGAAGCGCAGCATATCGCGCTCGTGGCGGCTCAGGCGGGCGACGTCCAGGCCCTGCTGGCGGCCATCGCGCTCGCCGGCCAGTTGCTGGACCAGGCGCAGTTGCAGGAACAGCTCGAAGGCTTCGGCGAGGTTCTCCGCCAGGCCCTCGTCGAGCACGCCGCGCGCCTTCAGCGCGTCCAGCCGGGCCAGGCTGCCGCGCGCCTCCAGCCCTTCGCGCAGGGCCAGCACGCGGCAGCCGTGGACGATGGGGAAGATGCCGCCGCGCTTGATGTCCAGGTGTTCTTCGCGGGTCTTCAACTGGCCGAGGAAGGTCAGCGGGGTGTCGAACTGCAGGGCCGCCACGGCGATGTCCGCCAGCCAGCGCTCGCCGTCCGCGGCGAAGCCCAGCAGGCCCTGGCGCAGGCCGTCGAACAGCTGACGGTTGCCGGCCACCGGCCAGGCGTCGGCGAGGATCGACAGGCGCAGCAGTTGTTCCGGGCGCCCCTCCAGGGCCGTGGCATTCAGCTCGCGCTGCCAGGCGGCCAGCGGCTTGCACCACTGCGCGTGGCTGGCCATGACGCCGCCGGGGCACGGCGGGTAGCCGCAGGCCAGCAGTGCTTCGCTGAAGCGCTGCATCAGCGCCAGGGCCTGCTCCTGGGGGAAGTCGTCGGCGAGGATCAGGGCGTTGTCCTGGTCGGTCTTGAGCAGTTGCTCGCCGCGGCCTTCGCTGCCCATCACCACCAGGCAGCAGCGGCTGCGCAGCGGCGCCGGTATCAAGAGTTCGAAGAGGCGTTCGAGCAATTGCTCGTTGAGCGCGCCGACCAGCTGCATGATGAAGCGCAGGCGGATGCCGTTGCCGGCCAGGGTGGCGATCAGGGTGTGCAGCGTCTCGGCGGCGCCGCGCAGTTCCTCCTCGGTCTCGGCGCGGGCGATGCGCAGCGCCAGGACGTGGGAATGGGTGGAGAACAGGCTGAGCACCTGGGTCAGGTGCAGCAGGCCGACCACTTCGCCGTCCTCGTGCACCGCGACGCGCTCGATGCGCAGGCGCGTCATGAGGATCATGGCGTCGAACAGGAAGTCGCCCAGCTCGACACTGGCCAGCGGGCCGTGGGCGAGCGGGCCGATGGCCTCGTCCTCGGCGCGACCGTCGCGGAAGTGCGCGCGCATCAGGTCGGTGCGGGTGACGATGCCCAACTCGCCGCCGCTGCGCACCAGCAGGGCATCGGCGCCATGGCTGAGCTGCAGGCGCGCGGCGTCGCCCAGGGGCAGCCCGGCGTCCACTTCGATGGCCGGCAGCAGGTGCTCGCGGGCGATGCGGGTGAGGATGAATTCGGCCAGGTTCTGCCCGTCGCGCCGCGCCAATTGGCGCTTGGCCGCGAGGTCGGCCTGGAAGAAGCGGGCGAAGCCGGGATTGTCGCCGCACAGCTGGTGGAAGGTGCTGGCCGGCAGTTCGTAGAGGATGCTCTCCTCCACCGCGCGGTAGGCGTGCTTGCTGCTGCCGGAGAACAGCCCGCGGATGTCGAACAGGTCGTCGCCGGCGTACTGGGCGAACAAACGGCCGTCCTCGCCGCGTTCCTCCACCACGCCCTTGAGCACGATGAACAGGCAGGGCACCGCCGCGCCGGCTTCGAGCACGGTCTCGCCACTGGTGTAGTAGGCGACGCTCAGGGCCTCGGCGAAGGCCTGGCGCTCGCTCGAGCGCAGCTGGTCGAACGGCGGCGCGGAGAAGTTGAAGCTCTCGGGCATCGCGAGCCCCTTGTGGCAGTGCGTAAAAGGCGAAGCCGGAGGCGAGCCTCCGGCTTCGTCGGGTCAGCCGCGAGGCATCAGTGGGCTACTGCGCCACTGGCGCCCAGGCCGGTCTGCGAGCGGATGAACTGCGGGAAGAAGCGTGCGCGCTCCTCGTCCGCCGCCGCCGACTTGTCGGTGATGGAGAAGAACCAGATGCCGATGAAGGCCACGGCCATGGAGAACAGCGCCGGGTATTCGAACGGGTAGATGGCTTTCTCGTGGCCGAGGATCTGCACCCAGATGGTCGGGCCGAGGATCATCAGCACCACCGCGGTGATCAGGCCCAGCCAGCCGCCGATCATGGCGCCGCGGGTGGTCAGCTTCTTCCAGTACATCGAGAGCAGCAGCACCGGGAAGTTGCAGCTGGCGGCGATGGAGAAGGCCAGGCCGACCATGAAGGCGATGTTCTGCTTCTCGAACAGGATGCCGAGGACGATCGCGACCACGCCCAGGGCGACGGTGGTGATCTTCGACACGCGCAGCTCGTCCTTCTCGTTGGCCTTGCCGCCCTTGATCACGCTGGCGTACAGGTCGTGGGACACCGCCGAGGCACCGGCCAGGGTCAGGCCGGCGACCACCGCGAGGATGGTGGCGAAGGCCACCGCGGAGATGAAGCCCAGGAACAGGCTGCCGCCCACGGCGTCGGCCAGGTGCACGGCGGCCATGTTGTTGCCGCCGATCAGGGCGCCGGCGGCGTCCTTGAAGGCCGGGTTGGTGCTCACCAGCACGATGGCGCCGAAGCCGATGATGAAGGTCAGGATGTAGAAGTAGCCGATGAAACCGGTGGCGAAGAACACCGACTTGCGGGCTTCCTTGGCGTCACTGACGGTGAAGAAGCGCATCAGGATGTGCGGCAGGCCGGCGGTGCCGAACATCAGCGCGAAGCCCAGGGAGAAGGCCGAGATCGGGTCCTTCACCAGGCCGCCGGGGCTCATGATGGCCTCGCCCTTGGGGTGCACCTTGATGGCTTCGGAGAACAGCGCGCTGATGTCGAAGTTGACGTGCTTGAGCACCATGATCGCCATGAAGGAAGCGCCGCACAGCAGCAGCACGGCCTTGATGATCTGTACCCAGGTGGTGGCCAGCATGCCGCCGAACAGCACGTAGAGCACCATCAGGATGCCGACCATGACCACGGCGACGTGGTAGTTCAGGCCGAACAGCAGTTCGATCAGCTTGCCGGCGCCGACCATCTGCGCGATCAGGTAGAAGGCCACCACCACCAGCGAGCCGCAGGCGGACAGGGTGCGGATGTCCTTCTGCTTGAGGCGGTAGGAGGCCACGTCGGCGAAGGTGTACTTGCCGAGGTTGCGCAGGCGCTCGGCGATCAGGAAGAGAATGATCGGCCAGCCCACGAGGAAGCCGATGGAGTAGATCAGGCCGTCGTAGCCGGAGGTGAACACCAGCGCGGAAATCCCCAGGAAGGACGCGGCGGACATGTAGTCGCCGGCGATCGCCAGGCCATTCTGGAAGCCGGTGATGCTGCCGCCTGCGGTGTAGAAGTCGGCGGCCGACTTGCTGCGCTTGGAGGCCCAGTAGGTGATGCACAGGGTGAAGCCGACGAAGGCGACGAACATGACGATCGCCGAGACGTTGATCGGCTGGCGTTGCACATCGCCGGTCAGGGCGTCGGCCCAGAGGGCGGGGGCGAAGGCGGCCAGGCCGAGGGCCGCGAACAGGCGGGCGATCATTGCTGGACCTCCTTGAGGACTTCCTGGTTCAGGCGGTCGAACTCGCCATTGGCGCGGCGCACGTAGATGCCGGTGAGGACGAAGGCGGACAGAATCAGCCCGACGCCCAGGGGAATGCCCCAGGTCACCGAGGAATCGGGGCTCACCTTGGTGCCCAGCACTTGCGGTTCGAATGCGATCAGCAGGATGAAGGCCACGTACAGGCCCAGCATGATCAGTGAGAGCAGCCAGGCGAATCGCTCGCGTTTGGCCACCAGTTCCTTGAAGCGCGGATTGGTATCAATCCGCTGGTAGATGCTGTCGTTCATTTTGTTCTTGTCCTCACAGCGGGGGATGACGCGGATGTCGTCGATCCCCACTTTAGGACTCTGGTGCAAGGCCTCCAGACGACTTTAGTCGTAGCGGGCTGGGAGTGGCTTTCTAGAGCCTTCGGCGCAGAAATGGCGGAGGTACCTGTAGGAGCGAGCTTGCTCGCGAATGGGGTTTGCCGGGAGTTATGGTGCTGGGTTCAAGGGCGCCCTCACCCCAGCCCTCTCCCAGAGGGAGAGGGGGCCGTTCGGAGTGGCTTGCCAGTCCGGCACCCTCCTCCACTCCCGTCATTTGCCGACCGCGCCAGGATGATTTTCGTAGGATGGGTTGAGCCTTGGCGGCCACGCCGTGGGGCTCTTCGTAGGAGCCGCTCCTACGCCGCCCACCCGCACCATTCCCATGTAGGAGCGCGCCCTGCGCGCGAAATCGCGGGCAGGGCCCGCTTACAGGTCCAGGAAGGCCGGGCGTAGGAGCGGACCTTGTCCGCGATTGGATTCACCGGCCACGCCAGGCGCCCCGGTGGCACGAACAGCCCCCAACAAACAAAAAAGCCGCTTCCCCCAAAAGGGAAGCGGCTCTCCTCACAACCTCCACCGACCCGGCAGCAACCTACCGCCAGGCCAGGCAAAGCCTTACTGCGTCCACTCCTTCACCCGGTCCGGATGGCTGGCCACCCACTGCTTGGCCGCCTCCTCGGGCTTGGCGCCGTCCTGGATGGCGAGCATCACCTGGCCGATCTCCGCGCCGTCCTTCCATTGCAGCTTCTTCAGCAGCGCCCAGACTTCCGGGGCCTTCTTCTCCAGCGCCGGGTTGGCCACGCTGTCGACGTGCTCTTCCTCGCCGTAGACCTTCTTCGGATCATCGAGGAACTTCAGCTTCCACTTGGCGAACATCCAGTGCGGAATCCAGCCGGTCACCGCCACCGCCTTCTTGTCGTTCTCGGCGCGGGTCAGCTCGGCGATCATGCCGCTGCCGGAGCTGGCCACCAGCTTGTAGTCCAGGCCGTAGTCCTTGATCGCCTGGTCGGTCTTGAGCATCACCCCGGCGCCGGCGTCGATGCCGACGATGCGGCCGCCGAAGTCGTCCTTCATCGCCTTGAGGTCTTCGATGCTGTTGGCCTTGACGTACTCCGGCACGATCAGGCCGATCTTCGCCCCGGGGTAGTTGACGCCCAGGTTGACCACCTGGTCCTTCATCTTCGCGTAGTAGGCGCCGTGGGTCACCGGCAGCCACGCCGAGAGCATGGCGTCGAGCTTGCCGCGGGCCACGCCCTGCCACATGATCCCGGCCGCCACCGGCATCAGCTTGACCGGGTAGCCGAGCTTCTCGCGGATCACCTCGGCGGCCACGTGGGTGGTCGCCACGCTGTCCGACCAGCCATCCACGTAGCCGATGGTGATCTCCGGCTTGGCCGCCGCACCGGCCAGGCCCGCTGCCGCCGACAGCACGAGCCCCGCACCCAGGCCCATCAGTCGTCGCATCATTCGCATAAGAGTCTCCCCTTGTTCTAGGTTCACCGGAACGAGCGCTCCGGGACGGTCTTGGCCGCCCCTCCATCATCGGCGCGAGGGGCTGGCGGGCTGCTCCGAGAACGACGCGCAACCTGCCGGTACGCGACAACGACTGTCCAATTACGACAACCACGGAGCATTTACGACATGCTTGTGTCCCCCACTGATGCCAGAGAGCCATCCCACGCTCGTCTGCACAGACGCCGGAGGCGGGGCATTGCTAAGATGCGCGACCTGCTCGAAAGCACCGCGCCCATGCCCAGATTCCAGCGCCATCCTTTTTCAGCCTACTGTCTCGGTCTGCTCCTGGCCACCCTTGCCCTCTGCGCCACCTGGTACCTGCAAGGCCGCGCCATCGTCCTGCCCGACGCGGCCGGCCCCACGCACAAGCTGCAGTGCGCCTCCTACAGCCCCTTCGGCAAGGACCAGTCGCCCTTCGATCAGCCCTTCACCCTGCGCCCGGCGCAGATGGACGCCGACCTGGCGCTGCTGGCGACGCGCTTCACCTGCGTGCGCACCTATTCCATGAGCGGCCTGGAGGGCATTCCCGAGCTGGCCCGCAAGCATGGCCTGAAGCTGATCCTCGGCGCCTGGATCAACGCCATCCCCGCCGACAGCGAACGCGAGGTGCAGAAGCTGATAGCGGCGGCCAACGCCTACCCCGACGTGGTCCAGGCGGTGATCGTCGGCAACGAGACGCTGCTGCGCCAGGAGGTCACCAGCAAGTACCTCGAAGGCCTGCTGGCGCGGGTGAAAAGCCAGGTGCGCCAGCCGGTGTCCTACGCCGAAGTCTGGGAATACTGGCTCAAGCACCCGCAGCTGGCGGCCAGCGTCGACTTCATCACCCTGCACCTGCTGCCCTACTGGGACAACCAGCCCAGCGGCATCGACGGCGCCCTGGAGCACGTCGCGGACATCCGCCGGCGCTTCGACCAGGCCTTCCCCGGCAAGGCCATCCTGATCGGCGAGACCGGTTGGCCCAGCGAGGGCCGCCAGCGCCAGACCGCCCTGCCCAGCCGCGTCAACGAGGCGCGCTACGTCCGCGACTTCGTGCGCCTGGCCGAGGAGCACGGCTGGCGCTACAACCTGATCGAGGCCTTCGACCAGCCGTGGAAGCGCCGCATTGAGGGCGCCGTGGGCGGCTACTGGGGCCTGTTCGACGCCGACCGGCAGGACAAGAACGTGCTCGCCGGGCCGGTTTCCAACCAGCCGGACTGGCCGCGCTGGCTGGGCCTGTCGCTGGCGCTGTGGGGCGCCGCCCTGCTGCTCGGCGGCCGCCCGGCCCGCGCCCGTGAGGCCCTGCTGCAGCCACTGGCTGCCGCCCTCGGCGCTGCCTGCGTCGGCCTGTGGGGCGCCCAGGCACAGGTGATCTGCACCTTCCTCGACGAATGGCTGTGGGCGGCCTACCTGGTGCTGCTCAACCTGTTGGTGCTGCTGCACCTCTCCCTGGCGCTGGGCGCCGGGGCCGGTTGGCGCGCGCGCCTGCTGGCCTGGCTGGAGGCCCGCGGCGGCTGGTGGCTGCTGGCCAGCGGCTTCGCCGGAGCGGTGTGGATGCTGGCCCTGGTGTTCGACGCGCGCTACCGCAACTTCCCCAACGCGGCGCTGCTGTTCCCGGCGCTGGTCTACCTCTGCCGGCCGGCGACCGCGCCACACCGCGAGGCCGGCCTGCTGGCGCTGCTGATCGCCGCGGGCATCATCCCGCAACTCGTGCTGGAAGGGCTGGGCAACCGCCAGGCGCTGATCTGGGCGGGGATCGCCCTGCTGCTCGCCGGCGCCCTGTGGCGCGGCCTGCGCCAGGAAAGGTGCGTGGCGGCCGCAGCCTCGGCCCCGGCCGCCTGACTCAGGCCCGCGCCGGGCGCGGCTGGCGCACCAGGCGCAGCCCGGCCAGCACCACGGCGAACACCGCCATGCTCACGCTATAGAACACCAGCGCCAGCAGGCCGACGAACAACGCCAGGGCCGCCAGCCACCAGCCGATGCGCCCCGGCAGCAGAAAGGCCGGCACGGACGCTGCCAACGCCGCCTGGCCGAACACCCCGAAATGGATCAGCAGGCCCAGCCCGGAGCGCGCCTGGCACGCCCACAGCGCCGCATCGTCGGCGCACACGTCCACCCAGCTGCCGTTTTCCAGCAGGCCGAAGCGCACGCCATAGCAGGCGGCCAGCCAGAGGGCGGCGAGGCAGAGCAGGATCAGCGATGAACGTGGGGGCATGGCGCCACTTCCGCGGGCGAAGGGCGCCCAGCATAACCAGCGCAAGGCCCGATGCAAGAGGCGCAGCCCCCTGGCGTGGGCGGCTGCAGCAGCTGCGCATCCCCCACCGCCGAGGTTGCCAGCGCCGGGCCGGCACGGCATGCTCGGCGGTCCGCTTCAAGGAGATCGCCATGTCCCGCATCCAGCTGCGCCCCGCCCGCCCCGACGACGTCCCGCTGATTCTCGAACTGATCGCCGAGCTGGCCGACTACGAACGCCTATCCCACGAGAACAAGGCCGACGCCGGGCGCATGCATGAGCACCTGTTCGGCCCGCGCCCCTACGCCGAGGTGCTGATCGGCGAGGTGGACGGCGTCGGCGCCGGCTTCGCGCTGTTCTTCCACAACTACTCCACCTGGCTGAGCCAGCCCGGCATCTACCTCGAAGACCTCTACGTGCGCCCCAGCGCCCGTGGCCTGGGCCTGGGCAAGGCGCTGCTGAGCGAACTGGCGCGCCTGGCGGTGGAACGCAAGTGCGGGCGCCTGGAGTGGTCGGTGCTGGACTGGAACGAACCGGCCATCGGCTTCTACCGCAGCCTGGGCGCCGTGCCCCTGGACGAATGGACCGTCTACCGCCTGGCGGGCGATGCCCTCGCCCGCCTCGGCCGGCGCGACTGAACGACCACCCAGGAGGATTCCGGACGCGTCCTACAGCACTTGTAGAACTTGCACTTGTCACAGTGCTCGGTTTCACTGCATTTCGCGTCCTACTGAAAGGAATCCACCGCATGCCTCTGCTTACGCGCGTGGCTGCCCTGCTCGGCAGCCTCGTCATGGGCTTCGCAGGTCCGGCGCTCGCCAGGGATGTCGACCCAGCCAGTTACGGCTACCCCCTGGGCAACCCCTTCGAAGCGACCATCGCCACCACCCCAGCGGAGCTGCGCCCGCAGTTGCCGGACGATGCCGACATCGACCAGCACGACTACGCCCTCAAGCTGCGTCCGGAGCGCGAGTTCCAGCTGCCGGACAACTTCTGGCCGGTGAAGAAGCTGCACTACCGCCTGGCCCGCCAGGACCACCCGGCGCCGCTGGTGTTCGTCATCGCCGGCACCGGCGCCAGCTACCTCAGCAGCACCCCGGAGTACCTCAAGCGCCTGTTCTACGGCGCCGGCTACCACGTGGTGCAGATTTCCTCGCCGACCAGCTGGGACTTCATGGCCGGCGCCTCGATGCGCGCCACCCCCGGCTACAGCCCCGACGACGCCGACGACCTGTACCGGGTGATGCAGGCGGTACGCGCCCAGCACCCGAGCCTGCCGGTCACCGACTACTACCTCACCGGCTACAGCCTCGGCGCGCTGCACGCGGCCTTCGTCAGCCACCTCGACGAAACCCGCCGCAGCTTCAACTTCAAGCGCGTGCTGCTGCTCAACCCGCCGGTGAACCTCTACACCTCGGTGAGCAACCTCGACCGCCTGGTGCAGACCCAGGTCAAGGGCATCACCGACTCCAGGACCTACTACCAACTGGTGCTCGGCAAGCTGACGCGCTACTTCCAGCAAAAGGGCTACATCGACCTCAACGATGCCTTCCTCTACGACTTCCAGCACTCCAGGCAGCACCTGACCAACGAAGAGATGGCCATGCTGATCGGCACGAGCTTCCGCTTCTCCTCCGCCGACATCGCCTTCACCTCGGACCTGATCAACCAGCGCGGGCTGGTCACCCCGCCGCACTACCCGATCAACGAGGGCACCAGCCTGGAACCCTTCTTCAAGCGCGCGCTGCAATGCGACTTCGACTGCTATATGGTCGAACAGCTGATCCCCATGTGGCGCAAGCGCCATGGCGGCGGCAGCCTGCCGCAGCTGATCCAGCAGACCAGCCTGTACGCCCTGCAGCAGTACCTGCACGACACGCCGAAGATCGCCGTGATGCACAACGCCGACGACGTCATCCTCGGCCCCGGCGACATCGGCTTCCTGCGCCGCACCTTCGGCGACCGGCTGACGCTGTACCCGCTGGGCGGCCATTGCGGCAACCTCAACTACCGGGTCAACGCCCAGGACATGCTGGACTTCTTCCGCGGCCAGGACGCCACCCTGCAGGCCGCCGCCGACACAGGAAAGCACTAGATGACCCGCCGATCCCCCTGGCTGCTGGCCCTGCTGCTGGGCAGCGCGCTGGCCCACGCCGACAACGCCTCCGACCTCGGCCCGGCGCCCGCCGTGCCGCCCTCGGCCGCCAGGCAGGTGCAGCTGACGCCCGACGCCGACGGCTTCAAGCACCCGCTGGACGCGCTCAAGTTCAACCCCGGCCTGGACCAGCGCGAGTTCGAACGCGCCACCCTCAGCGCGCTCAACGTCTACGACCCCTGGGAGTCGTGGAACCGCCGCGTCTACCACTTCAACTACCGCTTCGACGAGTGGGTGTTCCTGCCCGTGGTGCACGGCTACGAGTACGTCACCCCACGCTTCGTGCGCAGCGGCGTGAGCAACTTCTTCAGCAACATCGCCGAGGTGCCGAGCCTGCTCAACAGCCTGCTGCAGTTCAAGGGCAAGCGGGCCATGAACACCACCGCGCGGCTGCTGTTCAACACCACCTTCGGCGTGCTCGGCCTGTGGGACCCGGCCACCCGCATGGGCCTGCCGCGGCAACCCGAGGACTTCGGCCAGACCCTCGGCTTCTACGGCGTGCCCGCCGGCCCCTACCTGATGCTGCCGATCCTCGGCCCGTCCAACCTGCGCGACACCGGCGGGCTGGTCACCGACTTCGTCGCCGGCCAGCAGGTGGACTACCTGGGCGTGGCCAGCGCCAGCGGCGACTACTGGGAAATCCCCACCCTGGAGATCATCGACCGGCGCTACAGCAACAGCTTCCGCTACGGGCAGATGAACACGCCCTTCGAGTACGAGAAGCTGCGCTACTTCTATACCGAGGCGCGCAAGCTGCAGATCGGCGAATGAGTGGGCGGGCCGAATATCGACAAATTCGATATTCGGCCCGCAAAACTCGCAACCATTCATTCAATCGGCGGGACTACCATGGCCTCCATGCCTGAACGAGGAGGTCCACCATGACCCAGTTGCGCAACCTGATCGACCTGCACATCGGCCGCCCCGCCTCCGACGGCGCCGGCGTGCGCCTGACCCGCGTGATCGGCGGCCCGGGCATCGAACGCTTCGATCCCTTCCTGATGCTCGACCAGTTCGACACCCAGAACCCCGACGACTACATCGGCGGCTTCCCCGACCACCCGCACCGCGGCTTCGAGACAGTGACCTACATGCTCGAAGGACGCATGCGCCACCGCGACCACCTGGGCAACGAGGGCCTGCTCAAGCCCGGCGGCGTGCAGTGGATGACCGCCGCCCACGGCATCATCCACAGCGAGATGCCCGAGCAGGAGCAAGGCGCCATGCGCGGCTTCCAGCTGTGGCTGAACCTGCCCGGCAAGAGCAAGCTCGGCCCGGCCGGCTACCGCGACATCGAGCCGCAAGACGTACCGCGCACCACCACCGCCAACGGCGTGGAAGCGACCGTGATCGCCGGGCGCTTCGACGATAGCCAGGTGCAACTCGACGGCGCCGTGCAGCGCCCGGACACCGAACCGCACTACTACGACCTGAAGCTGCCGGCCGGCGCCGACATCGGCCTCAACCTGCCGGGCAGCCACCGCGCGCTGCTGTACGTCTACGAAGGCAGCCTGCAGGTGCAGGCCGAGCGCGGCGGCGAGGTCGGCACCAACCGCCTGGCGCGCCTGGGCGAAGGCGACGCGGTGAAGCTGCACAGCGACCAGGGCGCGCGAGTCCTGCTGCTGGCCGGCAAGCCGCTGAACGAGCCGATCGTGCAGTACGGGCCCTTCGTGATGAACAGCCGCGAGGAGATCGAACAGGCCCTGCGCGATTACCGGGATGGCGTACTGGCGGTCTGAGCCGCCGGGGTCGCGGCCCTGCCCGCGAAATCGCGCGCAGGGCGCGCTCCTACATGGTTACGGCATGGGTGGGGCAGCGTAGGAGCGGATCTTATCCGCGAATCGCGCCGGAACCTCCGGCTATCGCGGACAAGGTCCGCTCCTACGGGGGAGGAATACCGTGCCCCCGGCAACCTGTAGGAGCGGGCCCTGCCCGCGATTTCGCGCGCAGGGCGCGCTCCTACATGGTTACGGCGTGGGTGGGGCGGCGTAGGAGCGGATCTTATCCGCGAATCGCGCCGGAACCTCCGGCTATCGCGGACAAGGTCCGCTCCTACGCTGCCCCTCCCCTACAGACAATGCTCCTCCAGCCCAAGAAAGCGCACCAGCTCCGCGCGCTTGTCCATCGCATCCTTGTAGCCCAGGCGGATCAGCTCGTGGCAATAGCCGCGCTCGAACAGCAGGTAGCTCAGCACCCCCGCCCCGCTCGCCCGCGTCGCGCCCGGGCCGCGCAGGAACAGGCGGACCGCCCAGGGCAGTTCCTTGCGGTGCTTGGCCGCGATCTCGTCCAGCGGCCGCGACGGCGACACCAGCAGCACCTCCACCTCGCGCAGCCCTGCCTCGTGACAGCGGCGCTCCTGGGGCACCAGCGAGCCCAGGTAATTGACGCGCTGCAACACCTCGATATCGCCCTCCAGGCTATCGATGAAGGTGCTGTTGAGCAGGTGGATGCCCATCTGCGCCAGGGTCGGCGGCCGCCCGCTGGCCTGGCCGGCGCCTTCGTTGGGGTCGTTGCGCATCGGGTTGCCGCTGACGCCGATCACCAGCACGCGGTTGGCGCCCAGGTGCAGCGCCGGGCTGATCGGCGCCTGCTGGCGCACCGCGCCGTCGCCGTAGTACTCGCGCTTGATGCGCACCGGGGCGAACAGCAGCGGGATCGCCGAGCTGGCCAGCAGGTGCTCCAGGCACAGACGCGTCGGCACGCCGATGCGCCGGTGGCGCAGCCAGGGCTCGATGGTGGCGCGGCCCTGGTAGAAGGTCACCGCCTGCCCGGAGTCATAGCCGAAGGCGGTCACCGCCACCGCGCGCAGCTTGCGTTGCTGCAGGGCGGCGCTGATGCCGGAAAAGTCCATCTCGCGGGCCAGCAGGTGGCGCAGCGGCGTGCTGTCGAGCAGCGCCACCGGCCGCCGCCGGCCCAGGCCCAGCAGGCTATGGCCGAGGAAGCGCAGGGCCTGGCCGAGCACCCCGGTGAAATCGGCGCGGTACACCTGGCCGGTGTGGAAGCCCTTCCACACCCGCGTCAGGCTGTGGATGGCCTCGCGGAAGGACAGCGCGCCGCAGGCCAGGCCCACGGCGTTGATGGCGCCGGCCGAGGTGCCGACGATGACCGGGAAGGGATTGGCCGCGCCCTCCGGCAGCAGCTCGGCGATGGCCGCCAGCACGCCCACCTGGTAGGCGGCGCGGGCGCCGCCGCCGGAGAGGATGAGGCCGGTGACGGCCTGGGGGGATGGGGGAACGGCAGATTCAGTCACGACCGGAGTCCTGGATGCGTCCTGCATTTGAGTATGCAGCGCCGCTCGCCGCGGTAAAGCCTGCCGCCGCGCTCAGCGCTTGTCGTAGAGCTTCGGCGCGCCTTCCGGGCGGCTCTTGAAACGGCGGTGGGCCCAGAGGTACTGCTCGGGCTGCTGGCGGATCTCGGCTTCCACCCACTGGTTGATGCGCAGGCAGTCGGCCTCCTCGCTCTCGCCGGGGAAGTCCTGTAGCGGCGGGTGCACCACCAGGCGGTAGCCGGAACCGTCGGCCAGGCGCGTCTGGGTGAAGGGCATGACCTGCGCGCGGCCCAGGCGGGCGAACTTGGTGGTGGCGGTGACGGTGGCGGCCTGGATGCCGAACAGCGGCACGAACAGGCTCTGCTTGGCGCCGTAGTCCTGGTCCGGGGCGTACCAGATGGCGCGCCCGGCGCGCAGCACCTTGAGCATGGCGCGCACGTCCTCGCGCTCGATGGCGCTGGCGTCCAGGTTGTGCCGCTCGCGGCCGCGGCGCTGCACGTAGTCGAACACCGGGTTGTCGTGCTCGCGGTACATGCCGTCGATGGTCTGCACCTGGCCCAGCAGCGCCGCGCCTATCTCCAGGGTGGTGAAGTGCATGGCCATGAGGATCACGCCCTTGCCTTCGGCCTGGGCCTGGCGCAGGTGCTCCAGGCCTTCTATATGGGCGAGCTTCGCCAGGCGCGCCCGGGGCCACCACCAGCTCATGGCCATCTCGAAGAAGGCGATGCCGGTGGAGGCGAAGTTGGCCTTGAGCAGCCGGGTGCGCTCGGCGGCGGACAGCTCGGGAAAGCACAGCTCCAGGTTGCGCGCGGCGATCGCCCGGCGGCTGCCGACCACGCGGTACATCAGCGCGCCCAGGCCGCGCCCCAGCGCCAGCAGCGCCGGATAGGGCAGCTGCACTACCAGCCACAGCGCGCCCAGGCCCAGCCACAGCGGCCAGTAGCGCGGATGGAGGAAGGCGGGACGAAAGCTGGGACGATCCATGGAGGGTTCCGAAATGGCAGGCAAAAGCGGCATTCTACCGCGAGCGCCGCCTTTGCGCCGCCGCCCCGGTGCCACTATCGCACCTGGCCCCGCGCCAGGCTTGCGGCTGCCGGGAGGGTTCGCTATAAGTCGAGGCCATTTAGCGATGCAGTGCGACCATGAGCCAAGCCGACCTCCTCGACCAAGATCCCGTTTTCCAGCTCAAGGGCAGCATGCTCGCCGTCACCGTGCTGGAACTGGCGCACAACGACCTGTCGCGCCTGGACCGTCAGCTCGCCGACAAGGTCGCCCAGGCTCCCAACTTCTTCCGCGACACCCCGCTGGTGCTGGCCCTGGACAAGTTGCCCGACGGCGAGGGCCAGCTCGACCTGCAGGGCGTGCTGGACATCTGCCGCCGCCACGGCCTGCGCACCCTGGCCATCCGCGCCAACCGCGAGGAAGACCTGCGCCTGGCGACCATGCTGGACATCCCGGTGCTGCCGCCCTCCGGCTCCCGCGACCGCCCGCTGGAACCCAGGGACGCCGCGGCGGCCCCGGCGAACGAAGGCATAGTGCGCCGCCCGCGTAGCGAGAAGCTGGCCGAACCGGTGGTCGAAAAAGCCATCGACAAGGCCAGCGACAAGACGGCGGACAAGGCGCCTGAAAAAGCCCCTGAAAAGACCTCTGAAAAGGCTGCCGAACCCGCCGCTCCGGCCGTCCGTCCGACTAAACTGGTGACCACCCCGGTACGCGGCGGCGTGCAGATCTACGCCGCCGGCGGCGACCTCATCGTGCTCGCCCCCGTGAGCCCCGGTGCGGAACTTCTGGCCGACGGCAACATCCACGTATACGGTCCGATGCGCGGTCGTGCCCTGGCCGGCGTCAAGGGCGACACCAGCGCGCGAATATTCTGTCAGCAACTGGGCGCCGAACTGGTCTCGATCGCCGGGAATTACAAGGTTGCAGAAGACCTTAGGCGCAGTCCGCAATGGGGGCAGGCGGTACACGTCAGCCTGTCGGGAGACGTGTTGAACATCACCCGCCTTTAACGGATACTGCCGCGAATTTCAGGGACCAGAACTCTTCGTTTTTTCTTTGGGGTGAATCACCTTGGCCAAGATCCTCGTAGTCACATCCGGTAAGGGTGGCGTCGGTAAAACCACCACCAGCGCCGCCATCGGCACCGGCCTGGCCCTGCGCGGCCACAAGACCGTCATCGTCGACTTCGACGTGGGCCTGCGTAACCTCGACCTGATCATGGGCTGCGAACGCCGCGTGGTTTATGACTTCGTCAACGTCATCAACGGCGAAGCCACGCTGACCCAGGCCCTCATCAAGGACAAGCGCCTCGAGAACCTGTTCGTCCTGGCCGCCAGCCAGACCCGTGACAAGGACGCCCTGACCCAGGAAGGCGTCGGCAAGGTCATGGAAGAACTCAAGCAGAACTTCGAATACATCATCTGCGACTCCCCGGCCGGCATCGAGAAGGGTGCCCACCTGGCCATGTACTTCGCCGACGAGGCGATAGTCGTGACCAACCCGGAAGTCTCCTCGGTGCGCGACTCCGACCGCATGCTCGGCCTGCTGGCCAGCAAGTCGGCGCGTTCCGAGAAGGGCGAGGAGCCGATCAAGGAACACCTGCTGCTGACCCGCTACAACCCCGAGCGCGTCACCAAGGGCGAGATGCTCGGCGTGGAAGACGTCGAGGAAATCCTGGCGATCCGCCTGCTGGGCGTGATCCCCGAGTCGCAGGCCGTGCTCAAGGCCTCGAACCAGGGCGTGCCGGTCATCCTCGACGAGCAGAGCGACGCCGGCCAGGCCTACAGCGACGCGGTCGACCGCCTGCTGGGCAAAGAGATGCCACATCGGTTCCTCGATGTGCAGAAGAAAGGATTCCTGCAACGACTGTTCGGAGGACGTGAATGAGCCTTTTAGACTTCTTTCGCAGCCGGAAAGCGCCGAACAGCGCATCCATCGCGAAGGAAAGACTCCAGATCATAGTCGCCCACGAGCGCGGCAACCGTTCGCAACCGGACTACCTCCCGCAGCTGCAGAAAGACCTGCTGGAAGTGATCCGCAAATACGTGCCGATCGACCAGGAACAGGTCCAGGTGGAACTGGCCAACCAGGGCAGCTGCTCGATCCTGGAACTCAACATCACTCTGCCGGAACGTTGATCGTTCCCGGAGTGAACTGCGGCGGCCTCGGCCGCCGCAGTCATTTCTAGCCGCTGTCGAGGCCCCATGCCGCTGTCGAACATCCAGATCGTCCACCAGGACGCCGCCCTGCTGGTGGTGAACAAGCCCACCCTGCTGCTCTCGGTGCCCGGCCGCGCCGAGGACAACAAGGACTGCCTGGTCACCCGCTTGCAGGAAAACGGCTACCCGGAGGCGCGCATCGTCCACCGCCTGGACTGGGAAACCTCCGGCCTGATGGTGCTGGCCCGCGACGCCGACAGCCACCGCGAGCTGTCCCGGCAGTTCCACGACCGCGAGACCGAAAAGGCCTACACCGCCCTGTGCTGGGGCGAACCGGAGCTGGACAGCGGGCGCATCGAACTGCCGCTGCGCTACGACCCGGAGAACAAGCCGCGACACATCGTCGACCACGAGCACGGCCGCCACGCCCTGACCTTCTGGCGCGTGGTGGAACGCTGCGGCCAGTACGCAAGAGTCGAGCTGACGCCGATCACCGGCCGCTCGCACCAACTGCGCGTACACATGCTGTCCATCGGCCACCCGCTGCTCGGCGACCGCCTCTACGCCGAGGGCGAAGCCTTGACCCTGCGCGACCGCCTATGCCTGCACGCCAGCCTGCTGTGCCTGACCCACCCGCAGACCGGCGAGCGCCTGCGCTTCGAGTCGCCGGCGCCGTTCTGAGCGGGAACCGCCATGGACCGGCAAGACTTCCACTGGGCAACCCGCGGCGCCCCGCCCCATCCGTCGCTGATGCAAGCGCTGAAGCATTGGCACGACGCACCCGGCCTGGCCCTCGACCTGGGTTGCGGCTCCGGGCGCGACACCCATGAACTGCTGCGCCGGGGCTGGCGGGTGCTGGCGATCGACAGCAATGCCGCCGGCCTGCGTCACCTGACGGAAGGTTTATCCACAGGCCAGGCCGAACGCCTGCGAACCCGCTGCGAACGCTTCCAGGACACCGCCCTGCCCAACGCGCAGCTGATCAACAGCAGCTTCGCCCTGCCCTTCTGCCCGCCCGCCGATTTTCCGCGCCTGTGGCAAGGCATCGAGGCTGCCCTGCAGCGTGGCGGGCTGTTCGCCGGGCACTTCTTCGGCGAGCGCGACCAGTGGCAGGGGCGCGACGGCATGAGCTTCCACACCCGCGAAGCCGCGCAAGCCCTTTTCCAGGGCTGGGAAACGCTGCACTTCGAAGAACACGAGTGGCAAGGCAAGACCGCCGTCGGTGGTACCAAGCACTGGCATATCTTCGCCGTGGTGGCACGACGCCCGTAGCGGACCTTGTCCGCGAAAGCCGGACATCCCGGCGCGATTCGCGGATGAGATCCGCTCCTACGCCGCCCCACCCGCACCATTCCCCTGTAGGAGCGCGCCCTGCGCGCGAATCGCGGGCAGGGCCCGCTCCTACAGGTCGCCGTGAGGCGTGGCACTCTCCCCCAAGGAGCGGACCTTGTCCGCGATAGCCGGAGGTTCCGGCGCGATTCGCGGATGAGATCCGCTCCTACGCTGCCCCACCCATGCCGTAACCATGTAGGAGCGCGCCCTGCGCGCGAAATCGCGGGCAGGGCCCGCTTCTACAATTCACCGTGAGGCATGGTGCCCCCATAGCGGACCTTGTCCGCGATAGCCGGACGTCCCGGCGCGATTCGCGGATAAGATCCGCTCCTACGCCGCCCCACCCACGCTATCCCCCTGTAGGAGCGCGCCCTGCGCGCGAATCGCGGACGGAGTCCGCGATGAATCCCCGCCGGCATAGCCACAACCCCGCCGCCCCCGCCATTTGCGATAAACTTCCGCCCATCGTTGTCCGGAGTTTCCCATGCGTGCAGATCTCAACCAGGGCCTGATCGATTTCCTCGCGGCCTCGCCGACGCCTTTCCACGCCACCGCCAGCCTCGCCCGGCGCCTCGAGGAGGCCGGTTACCAGCGCCTCGACGAGCGTGACGCCTGGCGCACCGAGGCCGGTGGGCGCTACTACGTGACGCGCAACGACTCCTCGCTGATCGCCTTCAAGCTCGGCCGCAACGCCCCGCTGGAGCACGGCCTGCGCCTGGTCGGCGCGCACACCGACAGCCCCTGCCTGCGCGTCAAGCCGAACCCGGAACTGGCCCGCAAGGGCTACTGGCAGCTGGGCGTCGAGGTCTACGGCGGCGCCCTGTTCGCGCCCTGGTTCGACCGCGACCTGTCCCTGGCCGGGCGCGTCACCTTCCGCCTGGCCGGCAAGGTGGAAAGCCGCCTGATCGACTTCCGCGCGCCCATCGCGGTGATCCCCAACCTGGCCATCCACCTCAACCGCGAGGCCAACCAGGGCTGGGCGATCAACGCGCAGACCGAACTGCCGCCGATCCTCGCCCAACTGGCCGCCGGCGAGACCCGCGACTTCCGCGACCTGCTCGGCGAGCAGTTGCAGAACGAGCACGGCATCATCGCCGACGCCATCCTCGACTACGAACTGAGCTTCTACGACACCCAGCGCGCCGCGGTGGTAGGCCTGGGCGGCGAGTTCATCGCCGGCGCCCGCCTGGACAACCTGCTGTCCTGCTACGCCGGCCTGGAGGCCCTGCTGGCCAGCGGCGACGAGCAGAGCGCGGTGCTGGTCTGCACCGACCACGAGGAAGTCGGCTCCTGCTCGGCCTGCGGCGCCGACGGCCCCTTCCTGGAGCAGGTGCTGCGCCGCCTGCTGCCCGACGGCGACGCCTTCGTACGGGTGATCCAGCGCTCGCTGCTGGTCTCCGCCGACAACGCCCACGGCGTGCACCCCAACTACGCCGACAAGCACGACGGCAACCACGGCCCGCTGCTCAACGGCGGCCCGGTGATCAAGGTCAACAGCAACCAGCGCTACGCCACCAGCAGCGAGACCGCCGGCTACTTCCGCCACCTGTGCCTGGAAAACGAAGTGCCGGTGCAGAGCTTCGTGACCCGCAGCGACATGGGCTGCGGCTCCACCATCGGCCCGATCACCGCCAGCCAGCTGGGCGTGCGCACCGTCGACATCGGCCTGCCGACCTTCGCCATGCACAGCATCCGCGAACTGGCCGGCAGCCACGACCTGCGCTACCTGGCCAAGGTGCTGGGGGCGTTCTACGGCAGTGCCGAGCTGCCTTGAGGAAAAAACCATGAGCCTGAAAGGCAGTTGCCTGTGCGGAGCCATCGGCTACGAGGTCGATGGCCTGGACATGCCGATCGCGCATTGCCACTGCCGTACCTGCCAGAAGGCCCATGCGGCGGCCTACGCCACTACCGCCGGGGTCCTGCGCGAACATTTCCGCTGGACCCGCGGGGAAGAACTGGTCGCCGCCTACGAATCCTCCCCCGGCAAGCTGCGGCGCTTCTGCCCGCGCTGCGGCAGCCAACTGGTCGCCGAGCGCGCCGGGCAAGCCCACGTCATCCTCCGGGTGGGCACCCTCGACGAAGATCCGGGCGCACGGCCGGCCCGGCACATCTGGACTTCCCACGACCGTCCCTGGCTGGCTGACGGTGCGGAGGTCCCGGCCTATCCGGAGTGGAACCCGGAACGCAAGGGCTGACGTTCGCGTTGATTTTTTGTAGGAGCGAGCTTGCTCGCGAACGGCGTTTCCCGGGCACTCCGATGTTCGGGGTGGCCTCTGTTCCCTCTCCCTAACCCTCTCCCTGAAGGGAGAGGGGACCGTTGGGCAGGGTTTGATGTTATGGCGTTAGCCGGCTAGCGCAGTGGCTTCCGGCGGAAACCATCACCTTTCTCGGCACGGACAAGCCCCCTCTCCCTTCAGGGCGGGGCGCGCAGCCGAGGGCTGGGGAGAGGGGGCGAAGGTCAGCCAAACGCACGAAGGTCCAGGTTCGCGAGCAAGCTCGCTCCTACGAAGAGCCCTCCCCTCAATCCGGCACTTCCACGCTCACATGAATGGCGTCGTGCCGCCAGAACTCCAGGTCGCAGTCGATCACCCGGCCGTGCTGGTCGCGGTTGATGCGGGTGATGCGCAGCGCCGGGCTGCCCTCGGCCACCCGCAGGGCGCTGGCGGCTTCGCCGTGCAGGGCGGTGGGCACCATGTCGAAGCGCACGCGGCCGTAGCGGATGTCGTAGCGGCTGGCGTAGAGATCGGTCAGCGACTGGCGCAGGTCGCTGTCGAGGATGCCGGGGAAGTAGGCCGGGTTCAGATAGTGCTCCACGTACAGCACCAGGCGCCCGTCCACCCTTCGGGCGCGGCGGATCTGGTAGACGCTGGACAGCGCCGGCAGCTCCAGGTGTGCGCAGATCGCCGGGCTGGCCGGCAGTTGGCGCGCCGAGAGCACCTCAGTGGCCGGTACCCGCTGCTGGCCTGCGACCATCGCGTGGAAGTGGCTGCGCACCAGCGGGTTGTACAGCAGCCGCGGCGGCGAGACGAACCAGCCGCGGCGCTCCTCGCGGTAGATCAGGCCCTGGGCTTCCAGCTGCGTCAGCGCCTCGCGCAGGGTAATGCGCGTGGTGTCGAACAGCTCGCTCAGGCGCCGCTCCGCCGGCAGCTTGCCGCCGGCCGGCAGCAGGCCGCTGTCGATCTGTTCCAGCAACGCCCGGCAGATCGCCGTCACCGTCGGTAGCGCCTCGTCGCGCATGCTGTTTCCCTCTTTTGGACTAGACCAGCCCCAACCTGGGGCACTTCACCGCAACCGGCGGCAGCTTCCACTGTAGGAATCGCCGGTGACCGTCCGGTGACAATGCCATGGCAAGCAGGCCCCATGCCAGCTCCCGGGCCCGGCATAGCCCCGGCGCATCAAGGTCTTGTGCATGGTCTAGGCTGTATCCGGGCGCTGCCTGCCGAACGACCGGCCGCCGCCCGGACACGAAATTGTCATGCCCGCTTCGTAGATTGGCCTGGGTCTTGCTGATCTAGACCAGCGACGCGCCGCGCCCTTGCCGGGGCGCGGGCCCGACTGCCAAACCCGATGACCGAAGGAGCACCGAATGAAACGCTTGCTTGCTTCACTGCTGGGAACCGCGATTGCCCTGGGCAGCGCGACCGCCATGGCCGCCGAGGCCGACCTGCAGGCGCTGGAACAGGCCGCGCGCAAGGAAGGCCAGGTGAACAGCGTGGGCATGCCCGACAGCTGGGCGAACTGGAAGGACACCTGGAAGGACCTGGAGAGCAAGTACGGGCTCAAGCACATGGACACCGACATGAGCTCGGCCCAGGAGCTGGCCAAGTTCAAGGCCGAGGGCGAGAACGCCAGCGCCGACATCGGCGACGTCGGCGCCGCCTTCGGCCCCATCGCCGTGCAACAGGACGTCAGCCAGCCCTACAAGCCGAGCACCTGGGACCAGGTCCCGGAATGGGCCAGGGACAAGGACGGCCACTGGGCCCTGGCCTACACCGGGACCATCGCCTTCATCGTCAACAAGCAACTGGTCAAGGACGTGCCGCGCAGCTGGGCCGACCTGCTCAAGGGCAAGTACAAGGTCACCATCGGTGACGTCAGCAGCGCGGCCCAGGCGGTCAACGGCGTGCTGGCCGCGGCCATCGCCAACGGCGGCGACGAGAAGAACATCAAGCCGGGCCTGGAGTTCTTCGCCCAGTTGGCCAAGCAGGGCCGCCTGTCGCTGACCAACCCGGTGATCAACACCCTGGAGAAGGGCGAGGTGGAAGTCGGCATCGTCTGGGACTTCAACGGCCTGAGCTACCGCGACCAGATCGACCCCAGCCGTTTCGAGGTGCTGATCCCCTCCGACGGCTCGGTGATCTCCGGCTACACCACCATCATCAACAAGTACGCCAAGCACCCCAACGCCGCCAAGCTGGCCCGCGAGTACATCTTCAGCGACGCCGGGCAGATCAACCTGGCCAAGGGCAACGCCCGGCCGATCCGCGCCGAGCACCTGCAACTGCCGGCCGAGGTCAAGGCCAAGCTGCTGCCCAACGAGCAGTACGCCAAGGCCCAGCCGATCAAGGACGGCCAGGCCTGGGAAGCGACCTCCAAGCGCCTGCCGCGCATGTGGCAGGAAAACGTGATCATCAACATGCAGTGACGCGGCGCCGCCCCGGCCACGGCCGGGGCGCCCGTTCCGGTTTCCCAGCACAGGCAGCTACGATGTCCCGTCCCGTCATCCTGGTCATTCTCGACGGCCTCAACTACGGCGTCGCCCATGACTGCATGGGCCACCTGCAGGCACTCTGCAACGCCGGCCGCGGCCGCCTCTACCGCCTGCAGTGCGAGCTGCCGTCGCTGTCGCGGCCGCTCTACGAATGCCTGCTCACCGGCGTCGCGCCGATCGACAGCGGCATCCTGCACAACCAGGTGTCGCGCCTGTCGAAGGAGCGCAGCCTGTTCCACTACGCCCGCGACGCGGGCCTGAGCACCGCGGCGGCGGCCTACCACTGGGTCAGCGAGCTGTACAACCGCTCGCCCTTCGACGCGGCCCGCGACCGCCACACCGAGGACGCGGCGCTGCCGATCCAGTTCGGCCACTTCTACTGGACCGACCACTACCCCGACTCGCACCTGCTGGCCGACGCCGAGCACCTGCGCCGCCGCCACAAGCCCGACGTGCTGCTGGCGCACCCGATGAACATCGACGACGCCGGCCACCGCCACGGCCTGAACAGCGCGCAGTACCGCAATGCCGCGCGCCAGGCCGACGTGCTGCTCTCGGAATACCTGCACCAGTGGCTGGCCGCCGGCTACCAGGTGATGGTCACCGCCGACCACGGCATGAACGACGACCATACCCACGGCGGCATCCTACCCGAGGAACGCGAGGTGCCGCTGTTCGTCTTCGGCGAGGCCTTCAGCCTCGACGACCAGGTGCGCCCGCGCCAGGTCGAGCTGTGCGGCAGCCTCTGCGAAATCCTCGGCGCGCCCCACGACAAGCCGGTCTGCCAAGGGCTGCTGCGGCCATGAGCGCGAACCGCGGAAAGCGCCTGGCCCTGCTCTGCCTGCTGCCCTTCGCGCTGTTCTTCTTCGCCTTCCAGATCGCCCCGCTGCTATGGGTGGCGATCAACAGCCTGCGCAGCGAGGATGCCTGGGGCCTGGGCAACTTCGCCGAGATATTCGCCTCGCCCTTCTACCGCCAGGCGATCCGCTACAGCCTGGAGATTTCCCTGTGGTCGAGCCTGATCGGCCTGGCCATCGCCGTGCTCGGCAGCTATTCGCTGCGCCAGGTGGACAGCCGCCTGCGCGACTTCGTCATGGCCTTCGCCAACATGACCAGCAACTTCGCCGGGGTGCCGCTGGCCTTCGCCTTCATCATCATCCTCGGCTTCAACGGCGCCATCACCCTGCTGCTCAAGCAGGCCGGGCTGATCGAAGACTTCAACCTCTATTCCAAGACCGGCCTGATCATCCTCTACACCTACTTCCAGATTCCCCTGGGGGTGATGCTGCTCTACCCGGCCTTCGACGCCCTGCGCGAGGACTGGCGCGAATCGGCGGCGCTGCTGGGCGCCAACCACTGGCAGTTCTGGCGGCACATCGGCATCCCGGTGCTGACGCCGGCGCTGCTGGGCACCTTCGTCATCCTCCTGGCCAACGCCCTGGGCGCCTACGCCACCGTCTACTCGCTGACCACCGGCAACTTCAACGTGGTGCCGATCCGCATCGCCGGCCTGGTCTCCGGCGACGTCTTCCTCGACCCGAACATGGCCAGCGCCCTGGCGATGATCCTGGTCGGGCTGATGACCGTCATCACCCTGGCCCACCAGTGGCTGCTGCGGCGGAGCTACCATGTCCAGAAACGCTAGCCCGCTGTACCACCGGCTGGTGGTCTGGGCCCTGTTCCTGATCCTGCTGCTGCCGCTGGCCGCCACCCTGCTCTACTCCCTGGCCACCCAGTGGTCGGCCAGCGTGCTGCCCGACGGCCTGACGCTGAAGTGGTACCTGGCGCTGTGGACCGACCTGCGCTTCCTCACCGCCTTCGGCCAGTCGCTGCTGGTGTGCTTCGGCGCGCTGCTGCTGAGCGTGCTGCTGATCCTGCCGCTGATGTTCGTGGTGCACTACCACTACCCGCGCCTGGACGCGCTGATGAACGTGCTCATCCTGCTGCCCTTCGCGGTGCCGCCGGTGGTCTCCTCGGTGGGCCTGCTGCAGCTGTATGCCGCAGGCCCCCTGCCGCTGACCGGCACGCCCTGGATCCTCATCGGCTGCTACTTCACCATCGCCCTGCCGTTCATGTACCGGGCCATCGGCAACAACCTGCAGGCGATCAACCTGCACGACCTGATGGACGCCGCCCAGCTGCTGGGCGCCAGCACCTGGCAGGCGGCCCTGCTGGTGGTGCTGCCGAACCTGCGCAAGGGCCTGATGGTGGCGCTGTTCCTGTCCTTCAGCTTCCTCATCGGCGAGTTCGTCTTCGCCAACCTGCTGGTCGGCACCCGCTACGAGACGCTGCAGGTCTTCCTCAACAACATGCGCAACAGCAGCGGCCACTACACCAGCGCGGTGGTGGTCTCCTACTTCCTCTTCATCCTGCTGCTGACCTGGGCCGCCAACCGCCTGAACAAGGACCGCACATGAGCTTCCTCAGCGTCGAACGCCTGGACAAGAGCTTCGGGGACACCCAGGTCTTCCAGGACATCGACTTCGCCGCCCGGCGCGGCGAGTTCGTCACCCTGCTCGGCCCCAGCGGCTGCGGCAAGTCCACCCTGCTGCGCTGCATCGCCGGGCTCACCGCGGTGGACAGCGGGCGCATCCTGGTCGACGGCCAGGACCTGGTGCCGCTGCCGCCGCAGAAGCGCGGCATCGCCATGGTGTTCCAGAGCTACGCGCTGTTCCCCAACATGACCGTGCAGCAGAACGTCGCCTTCGGCCTGCGCATGCACAAAGTGCCGGCCGCGGAGGCCGCCAGCCGGGTGGCCGAGGTGCTGGAGATGGTCGAGCTGGGCCAGTACGCCGCGCGCTACCCGCACCAGCTCTCCGGCGGCCAGTGCCAGCGCGTGGCCCTGGCCCGCTCGCTGGTCACCCGCCCGCGCCTGCTGCTGCTCGACGAGCCGCTGTCGGCGCTGGATGCGCGCATCCGCAAGCACCTGCGCGAGCAGATCCGGCGCATCCAGCAGGAGCTGCAGCTGACCACGGTGTTCGTCACCCACGACCAGGAGGAGGCGCTGACACTGTCCGACCGCATCGTGCTGATGAACGCCGGGCGCATCGTCCAGAGCGGCGACGCGGAAACCCTCTACACCGCGCCGGCCGACGCCTTCGCCGCCGGCTTCATCGGCAACTACAACCTGCTCGACGCCGAGCAGGCCGGCCGCCTGCTCGGCCGGCCCTTCGCCGGGCAGGTGGCGATCCGCCCGGAATCCCTGCGCCTGAGCCTGGACGCGGGCGACGGCATCGCCGCCCAGGTGCTGTCCCACAGCCTGCTGGGCAACGTCATCCGTTACCGGGTGCGGGCCAACGGCGTCGAACTCACGGTGGACGTGCTCAACCGCAGCGCGGAACGTCTCTATCCGGCCGGCAGCCAACTGGCGCTGGCGATCGATCATGAAAGCATCCGGGAGGTGGCCTGATGGCCCTGGTGATCTTCGACCTTGACGAAACCCTCATCGACGGCGACTGCGCCAGCCTGTGGAGCCGGCGCATGGCCGAGCTGGGCTGGGTCGACGGCGAATCCTTCATCCGCCGCGATACCGAGCTGATGGCGCGCTATGCCCTGGGCGAACTGTCGATGGAGGCCTACATGGCCTTCAGCCTGGAGCCCATGGCCGGGCGCAGCGTCGAGGAAGTGGAGCGGGAGGTGGAGGCCTACGTCGAGGACGTCATCGAACCGCTGATCTACAACGACGCCTGCCGCACCCTGGCGAACCACCGCGCCGCCGGCGACAGCCCGCTGGTGATCTCCGCCTCCGGCGTGCACCTGGTGCAGCCGATCGCCGAGCGCATCGGCATCCAGGACGTCCTGGCCATCGACCTGGAAGTGCTGGACGGCCACTACACCGGCCGCACCCAGGGCGTGCTGACCTACCGCGACGGCAAGATCATCCGCCTGCTCGACTGGCTGGGCGGCGATGAAAACCCGCTGGCCGCCGCGCACTTCTATTCCGACTCGCGCAACGACCTGCCGCTGCTGCGCCGCGTCGGCAACCCGCACACGGTCAACCCCGACCCGGTGCTGCGCGCCGAGGCGGAAAAACACGGCTGGGAAATCCTCGCCTGGCGCTGAGTCCACCAGGAAACGCCATTCCCCTGTAGGAGCGCGCCCTGCGCGCGAAATCGCGGGCAGGGCCCGCTACCCACCGGCAAACACGACGCCGCGTAGGATGGTGTTGAGCGAAGCGATACCCATCACCGATGGCCGCATGGGTTTCGCCAAGGCTCAACCCATCCTACGAAGAGCGCCTCGGCGCAGCCGGCAAGACAGTTGCGCCTACAGATTCAGGGCAAACACCGTGCGGAACAGCCCGTCAGGCCAGGCTCTCGTCGACCAGCAGCACCACCTTGCCCTGCACCTGGTTGCTGGCCAGGGCCTCGAAGGCCTGCTCGGCGTCCTTGGCGGCGAACTGGCGTTCCAGCCGCGGCTGCAGTTGGCCGCTGGCGAACAGCGGCCAGACGCGGGTGCCCAGCTCGGCGATCAGTTGTGCCTTGAAGTCGGCGTCGCGGCTGCGCAGCGTCGAGCCGGTCAGCTGGATGCGCTTGCCCAGCAGCAGCGCCAGGTCCAGCTCGGCCTTGCGCCCACCCATCAGGCCGATGACCACCCAGCGGCCGTCCTGGCGCAGCACCTGCAGGTTGAGCGCCGCGTAGTTGGCGCCCACCGGGTCGAGGATCACGTCGAAGGGCGCGAAATCGCGCAGCGATTCCAGCCCCTCGCCGCGCAGCACGCCGCCCTCGGCGCCCAGGGCCTCGCAGTAGGCCAGCCGGTCGGCGGAACCGACGCTGACCCAGCAGGGGCTGCCGAAGGCCTTGCACAACTGGATGGCAGCCGAACCCACGCCGCTGGCGCCGGCGTGCAGCAGGACCTTCTCGCCCGGCTGCAGGCCAGCCAGCTGGAACAGGTTGAGCCAGGCCGTGGCGTACACCTCCGGCAGCCCCGCCGCCTCGGCCAGCGACAGGCCGGTGGGCACCGGCAGCACGTGGCGGGCGTCGACCACAACTTCCTCGGCCATGCCGCCGCCGGCCAGCAGCGCACAGACGCGGTCGCCCACCTGCCAGGTGGCGCCGGCGCCCACTTCGCTGATCACCCCGGCGCATTCCAGGCCGAGCACGTCGCTGGCCCCCGGCGGCGGCGGGTAGAGCCCGGCGCGCTGCAGCAGGTCGGCGCGGTTGAGTCCGGCGGCGGCCACGCGGATGCGCACCTGCCCCGCCCCGCAGGTCGGCGCGGCGCGCTCGGCCCACTCCACCCGCCCTTCGATACCTTGCAATGCGTTCACGCTACCTCCATAGTGCTTGCACGGCCCGCACCACGTCGGTCGGGCCTTTCTCTTCGCTCGTCGCGCCAGAGCCCAATCTCGACAAGCTTGGAACCCGGCGACGCCAGATACGGCCTAATATGCGTCATAACTCCGCACCCAGTCGATTAAGCATGAAGCGATTTCTGCCCCGCACCGCCCTGCTGTTGGTCCTCGGCGCCAGCGCCCTGTCCTCGTTCGCCGCGCCCTCCGCCGGCCAGAACTCCTGGGACGGCCTGCAGCCGGACCGTGACCAGGTGATCGCCAGCCTCAACATCGTCGAGCTGCTCAAGCGCCATCACTACAGCAAGCCACCGCTCAACGACGACCGTTCGGCGAAGATCTACGACGCCTACATCAAGGCCCTGGACCCGTCGCGGATGTACTTCACCGCCGGCGACATCGCCCAGTTCGCGCCCTGGCGCACCCAGTTCGACGACTTCCTCAAGAGCGGCGAGCTGGACCCCGGCTTCACCATCTACAAGCGTCACCTGGACCGCCTCAAGGAGCGCCTGGACTTCGCCCTGGCGATGCTCGGCAAGGGCGTCGACAAGATCGACTTCAAGGTCGACGAGAGCCTGACCATCGACCGCGAGAACGCGCCCTGGGCCAAGAACGGCGCCGAGCTCGACGACCTCTGGCGCAAGAAGGTCAAGGACGAGGTGCTGCGCCTGAAGATCGCCGGCAAGGACGACAAGGCCATCCAGGAACAGCTGACCAAGCGCTACAAGAACCAGCTGATGCGCCTGGAGCAGACGCGCAGCGAGGACATCTTCCAGGCCTATATCAACGCCTTCGCGCAGACCTACGACCCGCACACCCAGTACCTGTCGCCGGACAGCGCGGAAAACTTCGACATCAACATGAGCCTCTCCCTGGAGGGCATCGGCGCGGTGCTGCAGAGCGACAACGACTACGTCAAGGTCGTGCGCCTGGTGCCGGCGGGCCCGGCGGAGAAGAGCAAGCAGATCGCCACCTCGGACAAGATCATCGGCGTCGCCCAGGGCAAGGGCGAGATGGTCGACGTGGTCGGCTGGCGCCTGGACGAGGTGGTCAAGCTGATCCGCGGGCCGAAGGGTTCGCAGGTGCGCCTGGAAGTGATCCCGGCGAGCAACGCGCCGAACGACCAGACCAGCAAGATCGTCACCATCACCCGCGAGGCGGTGAAGCTCGAAGACCAGGCGGCGAAGAAGTCGGAAATCACCCTCGACCACGACGGCCGCAGCTACAAGCTCGGCGTGATCGACGTGCCGGCCTTCTACCTGGACTTCAAGGCCTACCGCGCGGGCGACCCGAACTACAAGAGCACCACGCGCGACGTGAAGAAGCTCATCGGCGAGCTGCAGAAGGACAAGGTCGACGGCATCGTCATCGACCTGCGCAACAACGGCGGCGGCTCCCTGCAGGAAGCCACCGAGCTGACCGGCCTGTTCATCGACCAGGGCCCGACCGTGCTGGTGCGCAACAGCGACGGCCGCGTCGACGTGCTCAACGATGACGAGGGCAAGGCCTTCTACACCGGGCCGATGACCGTGCTGGTCAACCGCCTGTCCGCCTCGGCCTCGGAAATCTTCGCCGGCGCCATGCAGGACTACCACCGCGCGCTCATCGTCGGCGGCCAGACCTTCGGCAAGGGCACCGTGCAGACCATCCAGCCGCTCAACCACGGCGAGCTGAAGCTGACCCTGGCCAAGTTCTACCGCGTCTCCGGGCAGAGCACCCAGCACCAGGGCGTGATCCCGGACATCGCTTACCCGTCCATCGTCGACGACAAGGAAATCGGCGAGAGCGCCCTGCCCGACTCCATGCCCTGGGACACCATCCGCCCGGTGCTGTCGGCGCAGAGCGACCCCTTCAAGCCGTTCCTCGACCAGTTGAAGACCCAGCACGACGCGCGCACCGCGAACAATGCCGACTTCGTCTACGCCCGCCAGCGCCTGGCCCTGGCCCAGGAACTGATGAAGGAGAAGACCGTCAGCCTGAACGAGGCCAAGCGCCGCGCCCAGCAGAGCAGCATCGAGGGCCGCCAGCTGGCCATGGAGAACGCACTGCGCAAATCCAAGGGCCAGGAGCCGCTGAAGGAACTCAAGCAGGAAGACGACAACGCCCTGCCGGACGACGACAAGACCAAGCCGCAGGACGACGCCTACCTCACCGAGTCCGGGCACATCCTGCTGGACTACCTGACGCTCAGCTCGGCGCTGGCCAAGCACTGAAAGAGCGGAGTCGTCACGAAACAGTCATGACTCAGTAGTGAAATGCGCAAGGGCCGGGAGACCGGCCCTTCGTCTTTTCACCCCACAGAGAACCGTCATGACCGTCACCGAGCAGTTGAGCGCGCTGGCCCAGATCATCGCTCACGGCGACCTGCATTGTCTGTTCCAACCCATAGTGTCGCTCTCCGAGCGGCGCCTGGTGGGCTACGAGGCCCTCACCCGCGGCCCCTCCAACAGCCCGCTGCACTCCCCCCTCACCCTGTTCAGCACCGCGCGCCACGCCGGCCGCCTGAGCGAGCTGGACGTGCTCTGCCGGCGCCGCGCCTGCCAGCGCTTCCACGAGCTGGGGCTGGGCGGCAAGCTGTTCCTCAACGTCGCCCCCGAGTCGCTGCTGGACCCCAACCACCAGCCCGGCCGCACCCTGCAGTTGCTGCAGACCCTCGGCATAGCGCCGGGCGACGTGGTCATCGAGCTGACCGAGCAGGCGCCCATCGAGGACTTCGGCCTGCTCGACACCGCGCTGCACCACTACCGCGCCATGGGCTTCTGCATCGCCCTGGACGACCTCGGCGCCGGCTACTCCAGCCTGCGCCTGTGGTCGGAGCTGCGCCCGGACTACGTGAAGATCGACCGCCACTTCATCGACGGCATCCACCAGGACGGCGTCAAGCGCGAGTTCGTCGGCTCCATCCTGAAGATGGCCCACGCCTCCCGCGCCCAGGTGATAGCCGAAGGCATCGAACTGCCGGAGGAACTGGCGGTGCTCTCGGAGATGGGCGTCGACCTGGTCCAGGGCTACCTGATCGGCCGCCCGCAGGAGCAGCCGGTGCGCGAGGTCCGCGGGCTGCTGCCGGACCTCGAACGGGCGGACGCCCTGCACGGCGAGGAACAGGCCGACCTGCGCCCGCTGTTGCTGGAACAACCGGCGGTGGGCCGCGACACGCCGATCGCCGAGGTGCTCGAAGCATTCCGCGCCCAGGCCAACCTGAACGCCCTGGCGGTGCTCGACGAGCACCAGCAGCCGGTGGGCATCGTCCACCGCCACGCGCTCTCCGACGCCCTGCTCAAGCCCTTCGGCACCGAGCTGTACGCGCGCAAGCCGATCAGCCGGCTGATGAGCGAGGACTTTCTCGCGGTGGAGCGCAGCCAGTCGCTGCAACAGGTCAGCCGCCTGCTCACCAGCCGCGCGCGGCAGCGCATCGAGGAAGACTTCATCATCACCCGGGGCGGCCGCTACCTCGGCCTAGGCCGGGTGATCGACGTGCTCAAGCTGATCACCGAACTGAAGATCCGCCAGGCGCGCTACGCCAACCCGCTGACCCTGCTGCCGGGCAACGTGCCCATCCAGCAGTGCCTGGGCCGTCTACTGCAACAGGAGCGCGAGGCCGCGGTGTGCTACGTCGACATCGACAGCTTCAAGCCCTTCAACGACCTCTACGGCTACGCCCGCGGCGACGAGGTGCTGCTGTGCCTGGCGCAGTGCCTGAGCGACCGGGTGGACCCCGGCTGCGATTTCGTCGGCCACATCGGCGGCGACGACTTCATGCTGGTGTTCACCTCCGGGGACTGGCGCAACCGCCTCAACCAGTTGCTGGAGGACTTCCAGGGCCAGTGCCGGCGCTTCTACAACCAGGAGCACCTGCAGGCCGGCTGCTTCGTCGCCTACAACCGCCGCGGCCAGCGCCAGGAGTTCCCGCTGCTGTCGCTGTCGATCGGCGTGGTGCACCTCAAGCCCGGCGCCGGCGAACGCCTGGACGCGGCGCAACTGGCGAGCATCGCCTCCGAGGCCAAGCGCCACGCCAAGGAAATCCCCGGCTACAGCCGGCACGTCATCATCCTGGAATAGGCGGCGCTCAAAGCCCCAGTTGCGCCGCCAGGGCCTGGTAGCGTTCGGCCTGCCCGGCATCGGTCGCCAATCCGGGCGCCCCGTCGCGATAGAGCTCGGCCAGGCGCCGCGCGGCCAGCGGATGACCGGCCTCGGCGGCCTGGGCCCAGTGACGCGCCGCGGCGGCGCCGTCCGGCTGCCGCTGCGCGCTGCCCTGCAGGGCCTGCACGCCCAGTTGGTAGGCAGCCTTGGCATCACCGCCGGCAGCCGCCAGGGCGAGCAGGCGCAGGCCCTCCTCGCGGGCGCCGAAGCCCTGGCCACGGAACAGCAGCAGGTGGCCGTAGAAGCTCTGCGCAGCCACGTCGCCGAGATTGGCCATGCGCGAGAACTGCCCCTGCATCCACTGCCAGGCGCGCGGCTGGCGGACCAGCCAGGGCCAGCCCATCAGGCGTCGCGCCACGGCGTAGGACAGGCGGGCGCGCAGGCGCCAGACGAACTCGCGGCTCACGGCTCTTCCGGATAGTCGAATTCGAACACCCGCACCACCTCGGCGGCATGCCAGCCCGCCGCCGCCGGGCCGTCAGAAGCGCCGGAGAAGCGCCCCAGGCGCTCCACGCACTCGAAGAACCCGGTGCGCGGCAGGCGGCTGGCGCCCTGGCTGATCACCAGCGAACTGCGCAGCGGCCGGCCGGCGCGGGCATCGAGCTGCGCCAGGTGTTCCAGGGCCGCGGTCAGGGTGGTCATCGCCGGGGTCGGCAGTTGCAGGCGCTCGATCAGTGCCCGGTAGGTCAACAGGTGGCGCTGGCGGCGCGCGTCTTCCAGCTCGTCCAGCAAGCCCTGCCAGTGCTTGCGGCTGATATGCACGCTCAAGATGCCGACTCCGACTTCGCTCCCAGTGCGCGACGCAGGCCGTGCTCGATGGCTTCGCTGACCTCGCGCTCGCCGCTTTCGATCATCCCCAGGTAGGACGGGCTGATCCCCACCTCGCGGGCCACGCTCTCCAGGGACAGGCCACGCGCCTCGCGCAACTCGCGCCAGGAGGCGGTCGGCGCCGCCGCCGTGACGACGGCTGCCGCTGGCGGGGCGGCGCGGGCGCCGGCAGCGGCCAGCAGCGCCTGGTAGTCGGCCCAGGGAAGCACGGCGTACTCCGCTTCGCCGTCTCGTGTGATCACTTGCACATTCATCGACAACACTCCTTGCATGCCGGCATTTCAACGGGCAATGACGGCAACCACTGGCGCCTGCCCGGCATTCCGACCCTTCACAGTATCGCCCATGAAACGCCGCTCGGCCTCATCGGGCGCATCATCGCGCACGGCATCGCAACGCCGCGCACGGTTCGCGTGGACGGCAACTCAGCCGCGCGCCGGCCGCTCCGGCCCCGGCAGCAGCGCCAGGGACTGGCGCGTCTCGCGGCTCTGCGCGTCGCGCCAGAGCTTGAAGGCATCCAGCTCGGCCTGCCAGTGGCGCACCACCCAGGCCAGCACCGCCAGGTCGTCCAGCAGGCCCACGCCGGGCAGCCAGTCGGGAATCATGTCCAGCGGCGAGAGGAAATACAGCAGCGCCGCCACCACGGCCAGCAGCGCCCTGGGGTTGAGCTGGCGATACTGCCCGCGCACGGTGGCCAGGGCGAGTTCCTGCAGCAGGCGCAGGTCGGCCTTGACCAGCTTCAGGCGCGCGCTCTTGCGCGCCACGGCGAACAGCAGCGCCGGTACCCGGCCCCGGGCGAGAAAGCGTTCGGCCAGGGCCAGATAACGGTCGAAACCGGCGGGTTTCTTCATCGGGCACCTCGTCCCGGCGGTGTCGCCGGGGGACGTTTGGGTTATCCACCTTTCCTGTGGATAACTCTGTTGAAAGTATCCGGTCTCCACGCCGGAAAGCCCGTCGCCAGCGGCCTACAGACAGATCGGCGATTTTTTGTTCAGCTCGGGAAACCTTATAAAAATCATACAGTTGCGGCTATTCGATATCACCCTTCGCTGTCAAGCACCGGCCGTAACCACGGCTGCGACATATATGTGCATAAGGGTAACATCCCGCACCAGACTACGCCCTTTCCGACCGACTGGTCAGCCGCGGAGCAGCGCCATCTTCCTGCAGAAACAGGAACGCCCCGCACGGGCGGGGCGTCCTCTTGGTACGAATGTACTCAGTTCTGCGCCGGGGCTTGCGGCTGCTCGCCGCCGGCCTGGTTGGCATCCTTGATGCCCAGCAGTTCCAGGTCGAACACCAGCACCGAGTTGGCCGGGATGGTCGGGCTCGGGCTCTGCGAGCCGTAGGCCAGTTCGCTGGGGATGAACAGCTTGATCTTCTCGCCCACGTGCATCAGCTGCAGGGCTTCGACCCAGCCCGGGATCACGCCGTTGACCGGCAGGTCGATGGGGCTGCCGCGCTGGATGGAGCTGTCGAACACGGTGCCGTCGGTCAGCTTGCCCTCGTAGTGCACGGTGACCACGTCGGTGGCCTTGGGCTGCGGGCCGTCGGCCTTCTTCACCACTTCGTACTGCAGGCCGGACTTGGTGGTGACCACGCCTTCGCGCTTGCCGTTGTCCTCGAGGAACTTCTTGCCGGCCTTGAGGGTTTCCTCGCTCAGCTTGGCCATGCGCTCCTCGGAGCGCTTCTGCAGGTCGGTGAACGCCTGGGTCAGCTCTTCATCGGTGACGCGCTGCGGCTTCTTGCCGATGGCATCTTCGATGCCCTGGGCGACGGCCTTGGAGTCCAGATCGTTCATGCCTTCCTGGGCCAGGCTCTTGCCCATGTTCAGGCCGATGCCGTAGGAGGCCTTCTGCGCCGACGTCTTGAGCTCCACATTGGCAGCCTGCTGATCGCAGCCCGCGAGAACCAGGCCGACCAGTGCGATCGCTGCCGCCAACCGATGTTGTTTCATGCTGATTCCTTGTCTGATTGCCATGCTGGCATTTCGATGAAACCGCGAGCTTATCAGGGCGCCGCGGCCAATGGCTATGGGCAATAGGAACCGCTGCCGGGGGATAAGTTCCCACGGCAAACTTATAGAAAAATTAACGGGATAGGCGTTGCGAACGGCGTCGCACGCGGGCCTTTTCCGGAGCCGGAAAAGACAAAACCCCCAGGCATTTCTGCCTGAGGGCTTGGAATATGGCGCAGCGGACGGGACTCGAACCCGCGACCCCCGGCGTGACAGGCCGGTATTCTAACCGACTGAACTACCGCTGCGTCGGACCTCGAGTTTGGTGGGTGATGACGGGATCGAACCGCCGACCCTCTGCTTGTAAGGCAGATGCTCTCCCAGCTGAGCTAATCACCCTTCACTCTCGAAGTGGGGCGCATTCTACGGAGGCATTCGCACCCTGGCAAGCCCCCGCGTGAAAAATTTTTTCTGCCGTTCCAAAGGCTTAGGAAAACGCCGGCGAAACGCCATGGGCTTGGCCTGGACCGCCGCTGTGGGAATAATGCAGTCCTTTGTGTCCGGGAGTTTGACCCTCATGTGGTTCCGTAACCTGCTCGTCTACCGCCTCACCCAGGATCTGCAGATCGATGCCGATGCCCTCGAGAAAGCCCTGGCCAGCAAGCCGGCGCGCCCCTGCGCCAGCCAGGAACTGACCACCTACGGCTTCACCGCGCCCTTCGGCAAAGGCCCCGACGCGCCCCTGGCCCACGTCAGCCAGGGCTTCTACCTGATCAGCGCGCGCAAGGAGGAACGCATCCTCCCCGGCAGCGTGGTGCGCGACGCGCTGAAGGACAAGGTGGACGAGATCGAGACCGCGCAGATGCGCAAGGTCTACAAGAAGGAACGCGACCAGCTCAAGGACGAGATCGTCCAGAGCCTGTTGCCGCGCGCCTTCATCCGCCGTTCCTCGACCTTCGCCGCGATCGCCCCGGAGCTGGGCCTGATCCTGGTCGATACCGCCAGCGCGAAGAAGGCCGAGGACCTGCTCTCCACCCTGCGCGAGGCCCTCGGCTCGCTGCCGGTGCGCCCGCTCAGCGTCAAGGTCGCGCCCAGCGCCACCCTCACCGACTGGGTGAAGACCCAGGAGGCCGCCGGCGACTTCTTCGTGCTCGACGAGTGCGAACTGCGCGACACCCACGAGGACGGCGGCGTGGTGCGCTGCAAGCGCCAGGACCTGACCAGCGACGAGATCCAGCTGCACCTGTCCTCCGGCAAGCTGGTCACCCAGCTGGCGCTAGCCTGGTCGGACAAGCTCAGCTTCGTGCTCGACGACAAGCTGGCGATCAAGCGCCTGCGCTTCGAGGAACTGCTGCAGGAGCAGGCCGAGAAGGACGGCGGCGACGACGCCCTCGGCCAGCTCGACGCCAGCTTCATCCTGATGATGCTGACCTTCGGCCAGTTCCTGCCGGCGCTGTTCGAAGCGCTCGGTGGCGAGGAAATCCCCCAGGGCATTTAAGCCCATCCCGGCCGGCGCCCTATATGGCGCCGGCCCGACAATAACGACAAGGATCACCGTCCATGCGCGCCATCGCCTTGCTGAGCCGCTTCGTCGGCAACACCTTCGCCCTCTGGGTACTGCTGTTCGCCGTGCTGGCCTTCCTCGCGCCGCAGTGGTTCCGCCCGCTGGCGCCGGCGATAGTGCCGATGCTCGGCATCGTCATGTTCGGCATGGGCCTGACGCTGAAGCTGGAAGACTTCGCCGAAGTGGCGCGGCACCCCTGGCGCGTGTGCCTGGGCGTGGTCGCCCACTTCGTCATCATGCCCGGCGTGGCCTGGCTGCTGTGCCAGTTGCTGCAGCTGCCGCCGGAGATCGCCGTGGGCGTGATCCTGGTCGGCTGCTGCCCCAGCGGCACCGCCTCCAACGTCATGACCTGGCTCGCCCGCGGCGACCTGGCGCTGTCGGTGGCCATCGCCGCGGTGACCACCCTGCTCGCCCCGCTGCTGACGCCGGCGCTGATCTGGCTGCTGGCCTCGGCCTGGCTGCCGGTGTCCTTCGCCGAGCTGTTCTGGTCGATCCTGCAGGTGGTGCTGCTGCCCATCGCCCTCGGCGTGGTCGCCCAGCGCCTGTTCGGCGCGCGGGTGGGCAAGGTGGTGGAAGTGCTGCCGCTGGTCTCGGTGGTGTGCATCGTGGTGATAGTCGCGGCGGTGGTGGCGGCCAGCCAGGCGAAGATCGCCGAGTCCGGCCTGCTGATCATGGCCGTGGTGATCCTGCACAACGGCTTCGGCTTCCTCCTCGGCTACCTCGCCGGGCGCGTCTTCGGCCTGCCCCTGGCGCAGCGCAAGTCGCTGGCCCTGGAAGTCGGCATGCAGAACTCCGGGCTCGGCGCGGCCCTGGCCAGCGCGCACTTCTCGCCGCTGGCGGCGGTGCCCAGCGCGTTGTTCAGCGTCTGGCACAACATCTCCGGGGCCACCCTGTCGAGCTGGTTCCGCCGCCTGACGGACAAGCCCGAACAGACCTCCTGAAACCTGCTGGCCCGGGCGGCGCCTGCACAGGTTGCCGTCCGGGCCAGATTGTGCAAAATACTGCACATTGTGAGGACGACCTCACCACCGCCTGGTGCACCGACGGGGACGGCCCTGCCATCGACTACCCTCGGAGGTCCCCATGTCCTGGTTCGTCCTTTTCCTCGCCGGCCTGTTCGAAGTAGCCTGGGCCGTCGGTCTGAAATACACCGAAGGTTTCACCCGCCTGTGGCCCAGCGTGCTGACCGCGCTGGCCATGGCCGCCAGCATCGGCCTGCTGGGCCTGGCCATGAAACACCTGCCGCTGGGCACCGCCTACGCCATCTGGACCGGCATCGGCGCGCTGGGCACGGTGACCCTCGGCATCCTGCTGTTCGGCGAATCCGTCGCCCCGCTGCGCCTGCTCAGCATCGCGCTGATCCTCTGCGGCCTGGTCGGGCTGAAGTTAAGCCATTGAAATCGGCACGTCCGTCCTGTCGCTTTCCCGGAAAAGTCCCGGTATGCTGCGGCAACTGTGCTTGCCAGGATCGTCACGGCTGATGACCTGAAGGCGGCGACGCTCTTCGTTCGGCCCGGCCCACACCTTGCAACTCAGAACAGGCGGCGGTAACGCCGTGCAGCAAACCACAACGTTCAAGGTGTAACTCCATGTCGAATCGTCAGACCGGCACCGTCAAATGGTTCAACGATGCCAAGGGCTTTGGCTTCATCACCCAGGAAAACGGTGGCGACCTGTTCGTTCACTTCCGTTCCATCCAGGGCAATGGCTTCAAGTCGCTGCAGGAAGGCCAGAAGGTCTCCTTCATCGTTGTAGAAGGCCAGAAAGGCCTGCAGGCGGACGAAGTTCAGGTCATCTGAACCTCGCGCCCCTGTGAAAAAGCCCCGGCTCTGCCGGGGCTTTTTCGTTTCAGCGGGCGTTGCCGCGCAGGCCAGCCACCTGCGCCTGCAGGTGCAGGCGCCCAGCCTCCTGCGGCGGCAGCGGCTGCCCCGCCACCAGGCGCACGCGCGACCAGAAGCGGCGGAAGAAGCCCTTGTCCGGGTCGCGGCTGAAGAAGCTGCCCCACAGGCCCTGCAGCGCCATGGGGATCACCGGCACCGGGGTTTCCTCGATGATCCGCTCCACCCCGCCGCGGAACTCGTTCATCTCGCCGTCGGCGGTCAGCTTGCCCTCGGGGAAGATGCACACCACCTCGCCGTCCTTCAGGTACTGCGCCACGCGGCGGAAGGCCTCCTCGTAGATGCGCTCGTCCTCGTGGCGCGCGGCGATGGGCACGGCGCCGGCGGTGCGGAAGATAAAGTTGAGCACCGGCAGGCGGAAGATCTTGTAGTACATCACGAAGCGCACCGGGCGGCGGATGGAGCCGGCGATGAGCAGCGCGTCGACGAAGGACACGTGGTTGCACACCAGCACCACCGGCCCCTCGTCGGGGATGGCCTCGAGGTTCTGGTGGTCGACGCGGTACATGGAGTGGCTGAGCAGCCAGACCAGGAAGCGCATGGTGAACTCGGGCACGATCTTGAAGATGTACACGTTCACCGCGACGTTCATCAGCGACAGCACCAGGAACAGCTGCGGGATGCTCAGCTTGGCCACCGACAGCAGCAGGATCGAGACGACGGCGGCGACCACCATGAACAGCGCGTTGAGGATGTTGTTCGCGGCGATCACCCGGGCCCGCTTGTCCTCCTCGGTGCGCGCCTGGATCAGGGCGTACAGCGGCACTATGTAGAAGCCGCCGAAGATGCCGATGCCGAGGATGTCGCCGAGCACCGCCCAGCTCTGCGGGTGCTCCAGCACTTCCAGCCAGGTGAATGGCGCGGCGCCGACGGGGAAGCCGCCGCTGTGCCACCACAGCAGGATGCCGAACAGGCTCAGGCCGATGGAGCCGAAGGGCACCAGGCCGATCTCCACCTTCTTGCCCGAGAGCTTCTCGCAAAGCATCGAGCCCAGGGCGATGCCCACCGAGAACACGGTGAGGATCAGCGTCACCACGCTCTCGTCGCCGTGCAGCAGCTCCTTGGCGTAGGTCGGGATCTGCGTCAGGTAGACCGCGCCGAGGAACCAGAACCAGGAGTTGCCCACCAGCGAGCGCGACACCGCCGGGCGCTGGCCGAGGCCCAGGCGCAGGATGGCCCAGGACTGCTTGAAGATGTTCCAGTCCAGCTGCAGCTGCGGCAGCGCGGCGGCGGCGCGGGGAATGCCGCGGCTGGCCAGGTAGCCGCAGGCGGCCACCAGCACCACGGCGATGCCCACCGCCGGTGCGTAGGCCGCGCGCGACATCAGCACCCCGGCGCCGATGGTGCCGGCGAGGATGGCCAGGAAGGTACCCATCTCCACCAGGGCGTTGCCGCCGACCAGCTCGTCGTCGCGCAGGTGCTGCGGCAGGATCGAGTACTTCACCGGGCCGAACAGCGCCGAGTGGGTGCCCATGGCGAACAGAGCGAGGAACAGCAGCGGCAGGCTGCCGAGCAGGAAGCCCGCGGCGCCGACCAGCATGATGACCACCTCGGCCAGCTTCAGGGCGCGCATCAGCGCGTCCTTGTTGAACTTCTCGCCGAACTGCCCGCCCAGGGCGGAGAACAGGAAGAACGGCAGGATGAACAGCAGGGCGCAGAGGTTGACCAGCAGGTTGCGGTCACCGCCGACGCTCAGGTGGTAGAGGATCGCCAGGATCAGCGACTGCTTGAAGATGTTGTCGTTGAAGGCGCCGAGCAGCTGGGTGATGAAGAACGGCAAAAAGCGCCGGGAGCCCAGCAGGGCGAATTGCGAGTGTTGGCTCATCGTCCGTGTGTACCTGGTCAGGCGACCCCGAAAGCGGGCCGGGAGAACGCCGCGGCGTCCGTCGCAGATTTGACTGCAACTGCGATGCCTCTGGCCACATCCACGGGCAAAAATTCCGAATTGCCTCTCGCATGACCGGACAGGCCGGGGCGAAATCGCGGACAGAGTGCGCTCGTTGTTTCCGACTGCACCAAGGTGCGCTTCGTAGGATGGGTTGAGCTTGCGAAACCCATGCGGTCATGGCGATGGGTATCGCTTCGCTCAACCCATCCTACGGGGCTGCCCCACCCACACCGGCCCCATGTAGGAGCGCGCCCTGCGCGCGAATCGCGGGCAGGGCCCGCCTACAGGTTGCACGGTATTCCTCCCCCGTAGGAGCGGACCTTGTCCGCGATAGCCGGAACCACCGGCGCGATTCGCGGATAAGATCCGCTACGCCGCCCCACCCGCACCATTCCATGTAGGAGCGCGCCCTGCGCGCGAAATCGCGGGCAGGACCCGCTTACAGGTTGTACGGTATTCCTCCCCCGTAGCGGACCTTGTCCGCGATAGCCGGAACCACCGGCTCGATTCGCGGATGAGATCCGCTACGCTGCCCCACCCGCACCATTCCATGTAGGAGCGCGCCCTGCGCGCGAATCGCGGGCAGGGCCCGCTCCTACAGGTTGCACGGTATTCCTCTCCCCGTAGGAGCGGACCTTGTCCGCGATAGCCGGAACCACCGGCGCGATTCGCGGATAAGATCCGCTCCTACGCCCCCCACCCACACCATCCCATGTAGGAGCGCGCCCTGCGCGCGAAATCGCGGGCAGGGCCCGCTCCTACAGGTTGCACGGTATTCCTCCCCCGTAGGAGCGGACCTTGTCCGCGATAGCCGGACATCCCGGCGCGATTCGCGGATAAGATCCGCTCCTACGCCGCCCCGCCCACACCATTTCCCTGTAGGAGCGCGCCCTGCGCGCGAATCGCGGGCAGGGCCCGCTTACAGGTTGCCGGGTGGCAGGCCGGAGCGTCCGCAGGCCTGGCGGTATTCCCCCGGCGCCACGCCGTAGGCCTGCTTGAACTGGCGGCTCAGGTGGCTCTGGTCGGCGTAGCCCAGTTGCGCCGCCACCAAGGCCGGCGCGCAGCCGCCCTTGAGCAGGGCGCGGGCCTGTTCCAGGCGGCGTTGCTTGATCCAGGCGTGGGGCGGCAGGCCGGTGGCCTTGCGGAACACCCGGGCGAAGTGGAAGGGCGACAGGTTCACCGCCGCCGCCAGTTCCTCCAGCGACGGCGGCTCGACCAGCCGGGCCGCCAGCAGCTCGCGGGCGCGGGCCACCGCCAGGGGTTCCTGGCCGGCCGGGCGCGCCTCGGGCACCCGCGCGTGGCGCTGGAACAGCAACAGCAGCGCCTCGCGCCAGCAGGTCTGGCGCTCCAGGTCGCTGGCGCTGGACTCCAGCAGGCGGTGCACGTGCAGGAAGGCGCGCCCCAACTCGGGATCGTGCAGCACGCTGGCATCGAAGGTGGGCAGGCCGCGGCCACCCAGTTCCAGCTCGTCGAGCACGCTGCCGACCTGCCCGATCTCCGGATAGAACCCCCGGTACAACCAGCCCGCCTCGTGGGCCTTGGAGCCGGTGTGGACCTCGTCGGGATTGATCAGCACCAGGCTGCCGCTGGGCGCCAGGTGCTCGGCGCCACGGTGGCGGAAGCGCTGGGCGCCCTGCTCGATCAGCACCAGGGCGAAGCCTTCGTGGACGTGGGGGGCGAAGCGCTGCTCGATGAAGCGCGCGTGCAGCAACTCCAGCCCGCCCAGTTCCTGGGCCCGCCAGAAGCGCGTCTGCTCACCCTGGGCGCTGTCGAGGGGCATGCCGCGGCCTCAGCCGATGAAGCCGGCTTCCAGGGCGGCCTTCACCTGCGGCCACTCCAGGTCGGTGATGCTGTAGAGGACGCTGTCGTCCAGGCGCCCGCCGGCCAGGCGCCGGTGGTTGCGCAGCACGCCCTCGCGCACCGCGCCGAGCTTCTCGATGGCGCGCTGCGAGCGCAGGTTGCTGGCGGCGGTCTTCAGCTGCACGCGGACCATCTTCCAGTTGTCGAAGGCCTGGCGCAGCATCAGGTACTTGATGCTGGCGTTCAGCCCGGTGCCGTGCTGCGCCGCATCCAGCCAGGTGCCGCCGATCTCGCAGGCCGGCAGCGCCGGAAGGAAATCCATGAAACGGGTGGTGCCCACCAGCTGGTTGCCCAGGCGCACCACCAGCGGCAGGGCGCGCCCCTCGCGCTGCTCGGCGAGGCTGTTGCGGTACCAGTCCGGGCGCTGCGGCGCGCTCATGAACTTCAGCGCCTCGCGATTGGCCTCGGCCAGCGCCACCAGGTCCGGCACGTCGGCCTCGACCATGGGCTCCAGGCGCAGCGCGCCGCGCTGCAGGGTGATGGGTGACGGTCTGAACATGGCCCCTCCTCGTACCTCGACTTTCCGCCGGCTCCTATCGGAACCCGGTGCCCGGCAATAGTGCCACAGCGGCGCCAGGGCGCGACGGACGGGCCCCGGGCGAAAAGGCCGGCAAAGCTACCAGCGCTTTCCCACTGCGGCAAGCGGCCTCTGAGACCTTGGTCGCAGGGGTTCTGACAGCATCGGACTTTGGTGCGAAACTGCATCCCAGCAGCTCCTGCGGGGGAGCGAGTCGATTTGTCGGAGTTCGCATGTCGTTGTCCAGTGGGCTGATCGCCACGGTCGCCCTTCTCTACATGGCCATCCTGTTCGCCATCGCCTTCTATGGCGACCGCCGCCGCGCGCCCCTGTCGCCGCGCCTGCGCGCCTGGGTCTACAGCCTGTCGCTGGCGGTGTACTGCACTAGCTGGACCTTCTTCGGCGCCGTCGGCCAGGCCGCCGGCCAGCTCTGGTCATTCCTGCCGATCTACCTCGGCCCGGTGTTGCTGATGCTCTTCGCGCCCTGGGTGCTGCAGAAGATGATCATGATCAGCAAGCAGGAGAACATCACCTCCATCGCCGACTTCATCGCCGCGCGCTACGGCAAGTCCCAGGCCCTGGCGGTGGTGGTGGCGCTGATCTGCGTGGTCTGCGTGCTGCCCTACATCGCCCTGCAGCTCAAGGGCATCGTCCTGGGCGTGAACCTGTTGATCGGCGCCGGCGCCGACTCCGGCGGCAGCCGCGCCCAGGACACGGCGCTGATCGTCTCGCTGGTGCTGGCGCTGTTCACCATCGTCTTCGGCACCCGCAGCCTGGACGTCACCGAGCACCACCGCGGCATGGTGCTGGCCATCGCCTTCGAGTCGCTGGTCAAGCTCACCGCCTTCCTCGCCGTGGGCATCTTCGTCACCTTCGGCCTCTACGACGGCTTCGGCGACCTGTTCGACAGGGCCCGCGACGCCCCGCAACTGGCCGAGTACTGGCAGGAGACCGTGCACTGGCCGGCCATGCTGCTGCAGACCGGCGTGGCCATGACCGCCATCATGTGCCTGCCGCGGCAGTTCCACGTGCTGGTGGTGGAGAACATCGAGCCGCGCGACCTCAACCTGGCGCGCTGGGTGTTCCCCGCCTACCTGGTGCTGGCCGCGCTGTTCGTGGTGCCCATCGCCCTGGCCGGGCAGATGCAGCTGCCGGCGGGGGTCATCCCCGATTCCTTCGTGATCAGCCTGCCGCTGGCCGAGGCGCACCCGGCGCTGGCGCTGCTGGCCTTCATCGGCGGCGCCTCGGCGGCCACCGGCATGGTCATCGTGGCCAGCGTGGCGCTGTCCACCATGGTCTCCAACGACATGCTGCTGCCCTGGCTGCTGCGCCGCAAGGGCACCGACGCCGAGCAGCCGTTCGAGGTATTCCGCCACTGGCTGCTGACCGTGCGCCGGGTGAGCATCGCGCTGATCCTCCTGCTGGCCTACGTCAGCTACCGCCTGCTGGGCTCCACCGCGAGCCTGGCGACCATCGGCCAGATCGCCTTCGCCGCCATCGCCCAGCTGGGCCCGGCGATGATCGGCGCGCTGTACTGGAAGCAGGCCAACCGCCGCGGCGTGTTCGCCGGCCTGGCCGCCGGCGCCGCGCTCTGGGCCTACACCCTGGTGCTGCCGGTGATCGCCCGCAGCCTGGGCTGGCCGCTGGAACACTTCCCCGGGCTGACCTGGCTGGCCGCCCACCCCTTCGGCATCAACATCGAGCCGCTGACCCTCGGCGTGCTGCTCTCGCTGATCGGCAACTTCGCCCTGTTCGGCCTGGTCTCGGTGTTCTCCCGCACCCGCGTCTCCGAGCACTGGCAGGCCAGCCGCTTCATCGGCCAGGAAATCTCCCAGCGGCTCAGCTCGCGCTCGATGCTGGCGGTGCAGCTGGAAGACCTGCTGATGCTCGCCGCGCGCTTCGTCGGCGAGGAGCGCGCGCGGCAGAGCTTCATCCGCTTCGCCTACCGCCAGGGCAAGGGCTTCGTGCCCAGCCAGAACGCCAACGACGAGTGGATCGCCCACACCGAGCGCCTGCTCGCCGGCGTGCTCGGCGCCTCCTCGGCGCGCGCGGTGGTGAAGGCCGCCATCGAGGGCCGCGAGATGCAGGTGGAGGACGTGGTGAAGATCGCCGACGAAGCCTCCGAGGTGCTGCAGTTCAACCGCGCGCTGCTGCAGGGCGCCATCGAGAACATCACCCAGGGCATCAGCGTGGTCGACCAGTCGCTGCGCCTGGTGGCCTGGAACCACCGCTACATCGAGCTGTTCGACTACCCCGAGGGGCTGATCCACGTCGGCCGGCCGATCGCCGACATCATCCGCTACAACGCCGAGCGCGGCCTGTGCGGGCCCGGCGACCCCGACCTGCACGTGGCCAAGCGCCTGTACTGGATGCGCCAGGGCACCCCGCACACCTCCGAGCGGCTGTTCCCCAACGGCCGCGTCATCGAGCTGATCGGCAACCCCATGCCCGGCGGCGGCTTCGTCATGAGCTTCACCGACATCACCGCGTTCCGCGACGCCGAGCACGGTCTCAAGGAGGCCAACGAGAGCCTGGAGCAGCGCGTCGAGGAACGCACCCAGGAACTCTCCCAGCTGAACCAGGCGCTGACCGAGGCCAAGGGCACCGCCGAGGCCGCCAACCAGTCGAAGACGCGCTTCCTCGCCGCGGTCAGCCACGACCTGATGCAGCCGCTGAACGCCGCGCGGCTGTTCTCCGCGGCGCTGGCCCAGAGCGAACTGCCCGGCGAGGCCAGCGACCTGGTGCGCCACCTGGACTCCTCGCTGCGTTCGGCCGAGGACCTGATCACCGACCTGCTGGACATCTCGCGCCTGGAAAGCGGCCGCGTCAGCGCCGAGCGCGCGGCCTTCCCGCTCAGCGCCCTGCTCGACCCGCTGGGCGCCGAGTTCCGCGCCCTGGCCCAGGAACAGGGTATCGACTTCCACCTGCGCGGCAGCAAGCTGCGGGTGGACAGCGACATCAAGCTGCTGCGCCGGGTGCTGCAGAACTTCCTGACCAACGCCTTCCGCTACGCCAAGGGCCGCGTGCTGCTGGGCGTGCGCCGCGAGGACGGGCACCTGCGCCTGGAGGTGTGGGACCGCGGCCCGGGCATCCCCGAGGACAAGCTCAGCGTGATCTTCGAGGAATTCAAGCGCCTGGACAGCCACCAGACCCGCGCCGAGAAGGGCCTGGGCCTGGGTCTTGCGATCGCCGACCGGCTGTGCAAGGTGCTCGGCCACCGCCTGCAGGTGCGCTCCTGGCCGGGCAAGGGCAGCGTGTTCAGCGTCAGCGTGCCGCTGGCGCGGCAGCCGGCGCCGGCCGAGCTCAACGGCCACAAGGCCGAGGTGCCCACCGAGCTGAACGGCGCCCAGGTGCTGTGCGTGGACAACGAGGACAGCATCCTGGTCGGCATGAACAGCCTGCTCAGCCGCTGGGGCTGCCGCGTGCTCACCGCGCGCAGCAAGGCCGAGTGCGAGCGACTGCTGGACAGCGACGCGCGCCCGGAACTGGCGCTGATCGACTACCACCTGGACAACGGCGAGACCGGCGCCGAGCTGATGGCCTGGCTGCGCACCCGCCTGGGCGAACCGGTGCCCGGCGTGGTGATCAGCGCCGACGCCCGCCCCGAACTGGTGGCGCAGATCCACGCCGCCGGCCTGGAGTTCCTCGCCAAGCCGGTGAAGCCGGCGGCGCTGCGGGCGCTGCTGAGCCGGCACCTGAGCCTGCGCTGAGCGGACGTCGTAGGGCGCATAACGCCTACGGCGTTATCCGCCGCCTGGCCTTGCTTGCCGGCGGCCCCGGGGTTGACCTTGGCGTTGGCTGTGGCCCCGGTGTATCGGCGGATAACCGCGAACGGTTATCCGCCCTACGGTTCCGGGAGGCACGGTATTCTCCCCCGTAGGAGCAACTGTCTTGCAAGCCGCACCAGAGTGCTTTTCGTAGGATGGGTTGAGCTTGCGAAACCCATGCGGTTGCGCTGATGGGTATCGCTTCGCTCAACACCATCCTACGGGTCTTGTGCCTGCCGGAGGGGGTAGGACCTTGTCCGCGATAGCCGGAACCACCGGCGCGATTCGCGGATAAGATCCGCCTACGCCACCCCAGCCGCGCCACGCCCTTGTAGGAGCGCGCCCTGCGCGCGAATCGCGGGCAGGGCCCGCTCCTACAAATGGGTCCGGAGGTGGGCATGACGTAGGAGCAACTGTCTTGCCGGCTACACCGCGAAGCTCTTCGTAGGAGCCATGCCCACCGGAACCTTGTCCGCGATAGCCGGACGTCCCGCCGCGAATCACGAATGAAATCCCCCGCCTTGACCTGGAACATCCCCTCCACGCCGTCAGCTTCTAGACTCCCAGCATCCCCGCACGGAGCCGTCCCACGATGCTGGACCACATGGAACTCGTCCTCGACCTCACCACCGCCCTGGCCATCGGCCTGCTGGTCGGCACCGAGCGCGGCTGGCGCGAGCGCGACTTCGAGGACATCCGCCAGGTCGCCGGCATCCGCACCTTCACCCTGGCCGGCCTGCTGGGCGGCTTGAGCGCGCTGCTGGCCGGGCACTTCGGCGTCTGGGCCTGGGCGGTGATGGCGCTGCTGGTGGGCCTGCTGGCGGTGGCCGGCTACCTGGCCGACGTGGGCCGCAGCGGCGACCAGGGCATGACCAGCGAGGTCGCCCTGCTCGCCACCTTCCTGCTGGGCAGCCTGGCGGTGGCCGACAGCCGCCTGCTGGCCGCCGGCGGCGGCGTGGTGGTGGCGCTGCTGCTGAGCCTGAAGGAATCCCTGCATGCCGCGCTGAAGCACCTGGACGCCCGCGAACTCTCGGCGGCCTTCAAGCTGCTGTTCATCTCGGTGGTGATGCTGCCGGTGCTGCCCAACCAGGGCTACGGTCCCTGGCAGGTGTTCAACCCCTACGCCAGCTGGTGGATGGTGGTGCTGATCGCCGGCCTGGGCTTCGCCGCCTACGTCGCCGTGCGCCTCACCGGCACCCGTCACGGCCTGCTGATCACCGCGCTGCTCGGCGGCCTGGTGTCCTCCACGGCAATGACTCTCACCCTCGCCGGCATGCACGGGCAACGCCGCCTGCAACCGCTGCTGGCCGCCGGCCTGCTGGCCACCTCGGCGCTGATGTTCCCGCGGGTGGCCCTGGAGGTCGGCCTGGTCAACGTCGAGCTGCTGCCGGACCTGCTGCCGCCGCTGATCGTCGCCACCCTGGTCTATGCCGGCGGCGCGCTGCTGTATTGGCAGCGCGCCAGCCGGGACGAGACGCCCGCCACCAGCGAACCGCCGCTGAAGAACCCCTTCGAACTGGGCCCGGCCCTGCGCTTCGCTGCCCTGCTGGCGCTGATCCTGTTCCTGGTCGAGGCCGGGCACCGCTACCTGGGCGACGTCGGCGTGTACCTGGTGGCGCTGCTCTCGGGCCTGGCCGACGTCGACGCCATCACCCTGTCCCTGGCCAGCAACGCCCTGGGCGGGCTGGACGCCGAAGTGGCCGGGCACGGCATCGTCCTCGCCGTGGTCAGCAACAGCCTGGTCAAGGCCGTCCTGATCGCCCTGGTCGGCGGCGCCCGGCTGGCCCTGCGCTGCGTACCGGTGATGGTCGCCGGCCTCGCCGCGGGGGCGCTGACGCTGCTCTTCGTGTAGATCAGGCGAGCCAATGCAACGCCCGTAGGATGGGTGGAGCGAAGCGATACCCATCGCCATGACCGCATGGGTTTCGCAAGCTCAACCCATCCTACGAAAAGCACCTTGCAGAAGCGGCGTCAGCGCGGCTGCTCGAACTGGCGGAGGATCTCCCCCACCCGCTCGCCGAGCATCTCGTTGGCCGACCGCTTCAGGCCCCGCGCCAGTTCCACCAGCACCACCTGCTCGGCCAGCGGGCGCAGGCGCATGAACACCTCGGCCAGTTGCTCCAGGTCGGCCGCGCCAGGCAGCAGCTCGGCGCCGCGCTTGTCCACCAGGTGGGTGACCACCAGGCGCACGATGCCGGCTGCCAGGTGCTCGGTGTCGCCGCGCAGCACCGCCAGGTGCTCCAGCAGCGCGGCCAGGGGAATGCCCGAGCGGTACAGCTCGACGCCGGCGTTGAACAGCCGCGGGCTGGGAATGCTGATGCGCTCGCCGTCGAATTGCAGCAGGCCCTGCTGCAGGGCGCGGTCGATGACCTCGTCGTTGAGTTCGTCGCCGAAGATCGCCTGCAGTTCGTCGAAGCCGATCTGCCCCGGCGTCTCCAGGTTCCAGGCGCCGAGGATGGCCTGGTCCAGCCCCAGCACGTGGTCGAGGTCGTGGCCGCGCTCCCAGCTTTCCAGCAGCTCCTTGATGTTCGACAGGCCGTAGCCGCGCTCCAGCAGGCCGCCGATCAGGCGCAGGCGGCGCAGGTGACTGGCGAAGTACACGCCACTGCGGCCGCGCCGCTCCGGCGGCGGCAACAGGCCGCGGTCCTGGTAGGCGCGGATGTTGCGCACCGTGCTGCCGGCCTCGCGGGCCAGCTCGTCGACGCTGAATTCGCGCTCGTCCTCCATCTCCGCCGGGCTTTGCTCGGGGCGCTGGAGCAGGCGCTGCAGAAGGCTCAGGGGTGTGCTCATGGCGGCGATCATAGCCAGCGCCCGGCGCCGGCCACAACCGCAAGGCATCGATACGCAAGCGCTTGCGAAGCCCGTCACAACGCCCAACCAAAGGCGGGACTTCATCGCCCCGCGCACCCTGCCCTTTTCGCCAAACCCGCATGGCCACTGGGCTGCGCGCCGCTGCCCGCATTGGTAACAGCGCCGCCGGGCATGGCGCGGGCGGGGCGAATGGGTCAGCATCCACTGTGACATCGACCAATGTCATGGTCGCTCCGTACAACAACAATGGCCTGGAGAACGTCATGCCCCGAGGCACCCCGTCCGCCCATCCGCTCCCGCCGCCGCCACGGGAGGCCGCATGAACGCAATGCTCGAGAACCCCGGCCTGCCGCCGGCCGAACGCCTCGACGTGCAATCCGGCGCGGTGCGCCTGGCGGTGTACCGCTGGGGCGATGCGAACAAGCCGATGCTGCTGTTCGTCCACGGCTACCCGGACAACCACGAAGTCTGGCTGCCGCTGATCGCCCGCCTGCTCGGCCGCTACCAGGTGGTGGCCTACGACGTGCGCGGCGCCGGCGCCTCGGACAAACCACGGCGCACCCGCGACTACCGCCTGGAGCTGCTCAGCCAGGACCTGAAAGCCGTGCTCGACGCCGTCAGCCCCGAACGCGCGGTGCACCTGGTGGCCCACGACTGGGGCTCGATCCAGACCTGGGAGAGCGTCACCGACCCGGCGCTGCGCCAGCGCATCGCCTCCTACACCAGCATTTCCGGGCCCTGCCTGGACCACGTCGGCCACTGGATGCGCGACCGATTGCGGCGCAGGCGCCCGGCCGCGCTGCTGCAGATGCTCAGCCAGCTGCTGCACTCCTGGTACATCTACTACTTCCACCTGCCGCTACTGCCGGCGCTGTCCTGGCGCCTGGGCGCCGCGCGCCTGTGGCCGCAGTACCTGCGCAAGGTCGAGGGCATCCGCAACCCCGGGCGCAACCCGCACCAGGCCAGCGACGGCGAGCACGGCGTGAAGCTGTACCGGGCCAACTTCATCGGTTCGATCTTCAAGCCGCGCAAGCGCCATACCGAGGTGCCGGTGCAACTGGTGGTGCCGACCCGCGACCGCTACGTCGGCCAGCAGCTGTTCCAGCAGCTTTCGCTGTGGGCGCCGCGGCTGTGGCGCCGCGAGGTGGCCGCCGGGCACTGGCAACTGCTCGCCGAGCCGGAACAACTGGCCGGCTGGATCGACGAATTCGCCCGCCACATCGACGGCGGCGAGGCCAGCCAGCCGCTGCAGCGCGCCCAGCAGAAACCCGGCGCCGGGCCCTTCGCCGGCAAGCTGGTGGTGGTCACCGGCGCCGGCGGCGGCATCGGCCGCGCCACCCTGCTGCGCTTCGCCGAACAGGGCGCCAGCGTGCTCGCCGCGGACATCGACCCGGCCGCCGCCGAAGCCAGCGCCGCCCAGGCCCGCAGCCTTGGCGCCACGGCCTTCAGCTATTGCGTGGACGTCGGCGACAGCATCGCCATGGAACGCTTCGCCACCTGGGTGAAGGGCAGCCTGGGCGTGCCCGACGTGGTAGTCAGCAACGCCGGCATCGGCCTGGCCGGAGCCATGCTCGACACCAGCGCCCAGGACTGGGAGCGCCTGCTGCGCGTCAACCTGTGGAGCGTCATCGACGGCTGCCGCCTGTTCGGCCGGCAGATGGTCGAGGCCGGCAAGCCCGGGCACCTGGTCAACGTCGCCTCCGGCGTGGCCTTCGCGCCCTCGCGCAACTACCCGGCCTACGCCACCAGCAAGGCGGCGGTGCTGATGCTCAGCGAATGCCTGCGCGCCGAACTGGCCGGGCACGGCATCGGCGTCAGCGCGGCCTGCCCCGGCTTCGTCGACACCGGCATCGTCCAGGCCACCCGCTTCGCCGGCCTCAGCGAGGAGCAGCAGGCCCGCCGCCGCGCCAAGGTGCAGCGCTTCTACCGCCGGCGCCGGCTGAGCCCGGACAGGGTGGGCGAGAAGATCGTCCAGGCCGTGCAGCGCAACCAGCCGGTGGTCGCCGCCGGCGCCGAGGTGCACCTGGCGCGCTGGCAGTGGCGCCTGCTGCCCGGCCTGTCGCGCCTGTTCGCCCGTTTCGACCTGACTTCCCGAGGCCAACCATGACCGACCATCATCACCGCCTGGTGCAGCGCAAGGTGCAGTTCGACTACAGCGCCTCGCCACTGCACTGGATCCCCGGGCAGGCCGAGGCCTCCCACGTCATCAATGTCATCCACATGATGCTGCCGGCCGGCGAGCTGTGGTTCTGCCGCCTGTACAACAAGGCCCTGCCCTTCGTGAAGGACGCGCGCATGCGCGACGACGTGCAGGGCTTCATCCGCCAGGAAGCGATGCACGCCCGCGCCCACTCCGGCGCCGTGGAGCGCTACCTGACGGTGCACGGCATCGACTCCAGCCGCTACCTGAAGGCCATGGACTACCTGTTCGAGCAGTTGCTCAGCGACACCCCGCTGGGGCTGCAGTTGTTCAACAGAACGCCCTGGCTGCGCCGCTGGTGGATCGGCCAGCGCTGCGCCATAGTCGCAGCGGTCGAGCACTTCACCTGTGTGCTGGGCAAATGGGTGCTGGAAGCCGAGGCGCTGGACCGCGCCGGCTCCGATCCGGTGCTGCTGGACCTGTTCCGCTGGCACGGCGCCGAGGAAGTGGAGCACCGCAACGTCGCCCACGACCTGCACGTGCACCTGGGCGGCAGCTTCGTCAGCCGCCAGTTGTGGATGTTCGTGGTCTGGCCGCTGATCATCTGGCTGTTCGCCTTCGGCACCCGCACCCTAGCCCGCCAGGACCCGAGCCTGGGCAGGCCGCGGCCCTTCTGGCGCATCTGGCGCGACAGCGAAAAGCGCGGCCTGCTGCCGCGGCGAGCCTCGCTGGCCGGCAGCTTCCTGCGCTATTTCAAGCCCTGGTACCACCCGGACCACGAGGCCAACACCCAGGAGGCCCTGGACTACCTGGCGCGCTCGCCGGCGGCGAGTCGGGCGGCGCGGGGTTGAGGGGAGTTCCGGGTAAGAGCAAGAGCACCCTCTCCCTAACCCTCTCCCTGAAGGGAGAGGGGACCGTCGGGCAGAGTTGGGTGTTCTGGAGTTAGCCGTCAACACCGAGGGTTACCGGCTGGAGCCATTCCTTCTCTCGGCACGGACTAGCCCCCTCTCCCTTCAGGGAGAGGGCTGGGGAGAGGGAGCGGACTCAATCCCCGCGCCACAGCCTAGGGTTCGCGAGCAAGCTCGCTCCTACGAAAAGCGCAGCAACGTAGGACTATTTGTCCTCTTCCAGAACCTGCGGCTCATCACCCAACGCCCGCTCCAGCCAATCCCCCGGCAAGCTCTTGCTGGCCCGCGCGCCGAGCAGCTTGATCTGTTCCGCTCGGCTGATCAGGTTGCCGCGCCCCTCGCAGAGCTTGTTGCGCGCCGCCGCGTAGGCCTTGTCCAGCTGCTGCAGGCGCGAGCCCATCTCGTCCAGGTCCTGGACGAAGAGCACGAACTTGTCGTACAGCGCGCCGGCGCGCTCGGCGATCTCGCGGGCGTTCTGCGTCTGCCGCTCCTGGCGCCAGAGGCTGTCGATCACCCGCAGGGTGGCCAGCAGGGTGGTCGGGCTGACGATCACGATATTGCGCTCGAAGGCCTCCTGGAACAGGTTCGGCTCGGCCTGCAGGGCCACCGAGAAAGCCGCCTCCACCGGCATGAACAGCAGCACGAAGTCCAGGCTGTGCAGGCCTTCCAGGCGCCGGTAGTCCTTGCCGGAAAGACCCTTCACGTGGTTGCGCAGCGACAGCACGTGCTGCTTCAGCGCCTGCTGGCGGATCACCTCGTCGTCACTGGCGACGAACTGCTGGTAGGCGGTGAGGCTGACCTTCGCATCCACCACGACCTGCTTGTCGCCGGGCAGGCGGATCAGCACGTCGGGCTGGAAGCGCTCGCCGTCCGCCGCGCGCAGGCTGACCTGGGTCTCGTACTCGCGGCCCTTCTCCAGGCCGGCGTGCTCCAGCACCCGCTCCAGCACCAGTTCGCCCCAGTTGCCCTGGGTCTTCTGGCCCTTGAGCGCGCGGGTCAGGTTGGTCGCCTCCTCGCCCAGGCGCAGGTTGAGCTGCTGCAGGCGCTCCAGCTCCTTGCCCAGGGAGAAGCGCTCGCGGGCCTCTTGTTGATAACTCTCTTCCACGCGTTTCTCGAAGGCCTGGATGCGCTCCTTCAGCGGGTCGAGCAACTGCCCCAGGCGCTGCTGGCTGGCCTCGGCGAAGCGCTGCTCGCGCTCCTCGAAGATCTTCCCGGCCAGCTCGGCGAACTGCGCGCGCAGCTCGTCCCGCGCCGCCTGCAGGTCGCCCAGGCGCTGCTGGTGGCCTTCCTGCTGCTCGCGCAGTTCGGCAGCCAGCGCGGCGCGCTCGGCGGACAGCCGGCGCAGTTCCTCCTCGCGGCTCTCGCGCTCGGCCTGCCAACTGCGCTCGGCCTGCTGCTGGCGCTCGCGCTCGGCGCGGCCCAGGTCCACCTCGCGGCGCAAGGCCGCGGCCTCGCCGGCCAGCTCGCCGTGGCGGCCGCTCAGGCGCTGGAAGGCTTCGCGCTCGGCCTCCAGCTGCGCGCCCAGGCCATCCTGGGCAAGTTGCGCGGTGGTCAGGCGTTCGCGCAACAGCACCAGTTCGCTCTCCTGCCGCGCCGCGCGCTCGCGCAGGTGCCAGGCCAACCAGCCCAGCGGCAGCGTGGCGGCCAGCAGTCCGATCAGCAGGTTGGGCAAGTCGACGGGCATGGGCGCTCCAGGGCGGGTGGTCGCAGGAAAATTCGCGCCATGGTAGCAGCCGCGAATAGGAATTCAGTGCGGCTTTTGCCGTCAGGGCTCTTGACAACGCGGAAGGAAAGCAAGCGCTTGGGACAATCCACAGAAGCTGTGGATAACTGCGTGGATAAGGTGATGAAAACGTCTTATACGCCTTGCCCGCTGGGGCTGCCGCTTAGATTGGTGCTTTTTTCACCAATAAATAAAGCCATTAAAAATCAATAATTTACAAACGCTCAACGAAAAATCAAGCGCTTACGGAGGAATGTTTCCGGTGCTTGACAACAGTCACTAACATTGTGCACAAGTCCGCGCCGGACAGGGGCGGACCGCCTCATTTCAGGGCAATCCGAAGGGATTTTCAGGCAAGCTTCAGCAGCGAATCAGACGCATTCGCGGGCTCTGCGCCGACGTTCCTGGCTAGGAATATTGCCCGCCCCGGCAACAGGCGCGGCTTGACCCAACGACTCCAGCACGCGCTCGTACATGCGTTGCGCGGTGGGCTTGTCGGGGTACTGGAAGAAGTACTGGTTGAGGTAGACGCGCCACTGGCGGCGGTCATGGGGATGGGCTTCCAGGCGAATGTCCATGGCGCACTCCGTTGCTTGGCCAGCGCAATAAGCTAGCGCGTTCGCCCCACCCCGCGCGGGCAGGACGACGGACGGTCACGCCGGGTGCGGCAGGTCGCCCTCGACCAGGAATCCCGCGCGCGGGAACAGCCGCGGCGCCCCCGGCACCTGGGCATGCTTGAAGGCCACGTAGTCGGCGGTGGTCTCGCACAGCCAGGGCATGAGGTTGCGCGGGCGCTTGTCGACGAAGGCCGAAGGCACGAAGAGCGCGGCATTCAGCCCACCTTCCGGGCAGCGCGCCGAGCGGTATTCGAAGGCCTCCACCGCGGCAGCGCGCATCGCGCTGCCCAGCGCCTGGGTCAGGCGGTAGTCCCGCGGGTCCTGCAGGCGCTCGGCATAGCTGTCGAAGGGCGGCGCCTGCAGGCGTATGCCCCGTTGCACCTGGAAACGCGCCTCGAAAGAAGCGTGCTCGGAAAGGATGCGCCCGCTGGGCGGCGGACTGGCCATGCCCTCCCAGAGCACGAAGCGGTAATAGGCCGCCTCGGCCATGGCCGTCTCCAGGCGCAACGCGGCGTAGAACAGGCTGGGTTCGTGGCGGCGGCCGAAGCGCGAGCCCCAGCGCAGCGGCGGGTAGCGGAACGGCGTCTTGAGCAGGTAGTGCAGGGTTTCGGTGGACGGCGGCAGTTGCGGCTTGCTGGTCTCGATCAGCTCTTCCAGCAGGGCCTGCTCCTCCAGGGTATCCACCAGTTGCAGGGTCGCGACCTGCTCCTGGCTCTCCACCAGGCGCACCAGCTTGCCCCGCAGCGGGGCGATGGCCTGCTCGCCCCGGCATTCGCGCCACAGTTCGGCGCCGGCGTCGAGGGCCATTCAGATCTTGCCCCGGATGGCGTCGAGGTACTCGACCACCTGCACCAGGCCCTGCACCTGCTCCATCCGCTGCAACGGCACCCCGCTCAGGTGGCGGTTGGGGGTGCGCAGGAAGTGACGCATGTCCTCCAGGTTGCCGCCGAACAGGGCGAAGAGCGCGCGGTATACCCGCACCAGCAGCAGCGCCAGCTCGCCGGTCTTGCTGCCCACCCGCAGGCCGCCGCTCTTCCAGCGGCTCACCGCGCTGCGGTCGACGCCGACGATGGCGGCCAGCTCCTGCTGCGTCATGCCCAGTTGCTCACGGGCAGCCAGTACCGCCTTGGCCAGGACCAGATCGGCCGACGGGGTTTCCCGGATCAGTGCGCTCATGCCGTACCTCTTTCGTGCATTTTATGCAAACATACCATTAAATGTGAAAACCGCACAAAGCACTTCCCCTTTTCCGGCAGAGTGCCGGACGCGGTTCGGGCGGCCATGTATCAGCGCCCTGACGAAAGCGACGAATTCTTTACCGGACCTTTACTCCACATTGGCGTTTCTTGACCTGGACGCACGGTCTCATGAAGTACCCGAACCGGCTGCGCCCGGTGGCGGGATCGACCGATAGCAGCGCGCGCCGCAACCGCCGGCCGCGCCAGGAGAACACCATGAAGAAGACCGTCGCCCTGCTCTGTGCCGCCCTGATGCTCGGCAGCCCGCTGGCGAGTTTCGCCCAGCAGGGCCCCGGCCCGGACCACGGCCCGAACCGCCCGGACAATCGCCCGCAGCAGCACCAGCAATACCAACAGCAGAAAGGCTCCCAGGGCGGCCACTACCAGGGTCGCCAGGGCCACGCCGACCCGCGCTACTACCGCGACCCGCACTTCCGCCCGCAGGCCGGCATGCCGGTGCCGCATCGCGAATGGCGCCGCGGCGTGGTGGTGCAGCCGGTCTACCGCAGCGACCGCTATTGGGTCACCGACTGGCGCGCCCGTCACCTCTACGCGCCGCCGCGCGACCATCGCTGGCTGTACGTCAACGGCGACTACGTGCTGGTGGCCATCGCCACCGGGGTGATCGTCAACATCCTGGCCGGCTATTGAGGCGCCTCAGGCGCTGGTGCTGAGCAAGGCACCGGCGCCACCGCCGCCATTGCGGATCGCCTCGGCCAGCGCCGCCGCCGTGGCCTGCATGGCGGCGCTGGTGCTGGCGATGCGGCTTTGCAGGGCCATGATGATCGCGGTGCGCTCGTTTTCCGAGGAATATTGCCGCTCCTGCGCGGCCGCCAGTTCCTGCTGCTCCTGCTGCAACTGCTTCTGCAGCTGCTGCAGGCGCTTCTGCAACTGCTCGACGGCAACGCTGGAGCTGCCGCCGCTTTCGGCGCCGGCGCCAGCCGCGCCCTGGCTTCCGGCCTTCGCGCCACGGGTGGTCACGGCGCCGTCATCCTGGGCGGCATCGGCCGCCGTGCCGCCATCGCCATTGGCAGCTATCCGCAATTGACCGGCGAGGGCCTGGCTGGAAGGCGTCAGGGAAAGGTTCATGCCCGAGGTTCCTTTTTCCGGGTGTTCTGCCGCTCTATCGACTGCCGTAGGAAAAACTTGAAAGACCATTCGCCGATGCCAGGCAAAGGCCCTAGGATAGGCCCCTTCATGCCCAGGCAGCCGTCACCATGGACAAGCAACGCGCCCACCAGTTGATCCTCCAGCGCCTCGACGCCGACCTCGATGTCGCCGTCCGCGCCGCGCGCACCGCCCACGAGGCAGCCACCCACGAGGAAAACGTCGCCGAGAACAAGTACGACACCCTCGGCCTGGAAGCGGCCTACCTGGCCGCCGGGCAATCGCGCCGGGTGGAGGAGATCCGCCAGGCGCTCGCCTCGTTCCAGGGCCTGGCGCTGCGCGACTTCGACGCCGAGCTGGGCATCCAGACCAGCGCCCTGGTCGAACTGGCAGACCATGAGGACCGCCGCCGCTGGCTGTTCCTGGGTCCGGACGCCGCCGGCCTGAAGATCGAACTGGACGGCCACGAGGTCCTGGTCATCACCCCGCGCTCGCCGCTGGGCGGCGCCCTGCTCGGCCGCCACCCCGGCGACGAGATCGAGGTCGGCCTGGGCTCGGCGCGCCAGGCCTACGAGATCGTCGCGACGCTCTGAGCACCCCGCCCGCAGACCGGCGAATCCCGGACTAAGCTGCATGGCCGTCAACCCGAAAAGGAGATGCCGCCATGCTGTTCAACTGGTCCGAATACGTTCCCGCGGTGAAGAAGGCCTTCGGCTCATTGGGTAAGAAACATCCGAAGATGATCGCCGCCTACCAGGCGCTGGATGCCGCCGCCGCGGATGGCGATGCGCTGGACGCCAAGACCCGCGAGCTGATCTCCCTGGCGGTGGCCATCACCACCCGCTGCGACGGCTGCATCGGCGTGCACGCCGAGGCCGCGCGCAAGGCCGGCGCCAGCGAGGCCGAAGTAGCCCAGGCGCTGGCCACGGCGATCGCCATGAACGCCGGCGCCGCCTACGTCTACTCGCTGCGCGCGCTGGAGGCCTTCGAACAGCCGCAGGGCTGAGGTTCAGGCGCGGCGCCGGGCGCCGCGCCCAGGCTTTCTCCGGCGGCAGAATTGGGTTATCCATTGCGTTTTCGCCCGACGATGAGCCGCCATGTCCTCGCCCAGCATCAGTCTCTGCAAACTCGCCCTCGGCATCGCCGCCGGCATCTGGCTGGGCTTCGTCGCCGTGGCCCTGAGCTGCGTCCTGCTCCTGCGCTTGTGGCCCGGCGCGCCCCTGCCGTTGCCCGCCGGCCTGTCGCCGGCGCCGGCCAGCGCTCCGGCGCCCACCCCGGATGCCAACGCGGCGATGTTCCAGCAGTACCTGGAGAACCAGCGCAAGGCCCAGGCCGAGCAGAGCCGGCAGGTCGAGCAGAGCGAGCAGGAGCGGCGCTTCAACAGCGCGCCCTGCCAGTTCTGGCGCCAGCAGTACCAGGCCGACCCCAGCGAGAAGAACCGGCTGAAGATGGACGGCTACTGCGGCTGAGGCCCGGCGCCCACCACCTGGTTGCGGCCCTGGTGCTTGGCCCGGTACAGCGCCTTGTCCGCGTCGCTCAGCCAGGCGCTGGCATCCACCTGGTAGGGGCTGTAGGACGCCACGCCGATGCTCAGGCCGACGGACAGGTCCGTCGCCAACTGGTAGTGCTTTTCCGCGAAGCTCTGGCGCAGGCGCTCCATGATCTCCACCGCCAGCGTCTGGGTGGTGCCGGGCAGGATCACGCAGAACTCGTCGCCGCCATAGCGCCCCGGGGTGTCGGTTTCACGCAGCGAATGGGTGAGCAGGTGGCTGAGCTCGGTGATGACCATGTCGCCCAGCACATGGCCGAAGCGGTCGTTGATGCCCTTGAAGTGGTCGATGTCGATCAGCGCCACGCTGGCCCGGGTGTGCTGCTGGCGGCACTTCTGGAATTCGTTCTCCAGCTGGTCCATCCAGGAACCGTGGTTGAGCAGCCCGGTGAGGCTGTCGGTGCGGCTGACCGCGCGCAACGCCTGCTTGTGCTCGGACAGGCGCCTGGCCAGGCTGTAGCTCACGCCGCCCACCGCCAGCGGGTAGACCACCAGCATCGGCAGGCAGGCATATACCTGCAGCGGCGTGGCCACGGCGGTGAAGGCGATACCGAAGCACAGCCAGGCCAGCAGCACACCCAGCAGCTGCGCCACGCTGCCCAGCAGGAAGAAGCGCAGGCCGCCGGCGGCGATGTTGTCCATCGCCATCATCGACAGGATGGTCACGCTCGGCAGCGGGTTGAGCTGCATGGCCCCGGCCCAGAAGCCGCCGAACAGCGAATCCAGCAACAGGTTGCGCCGCTCCGCCTGGTACGGCGCCCGCGACAGGCGTGCCAACTGGTAGGCCAGGTGCGGCCAGAGAAAGCCGTTGGCCACCAGCAGAGCCCAGGCCCAACCCGGCCGCTGCAACGGCTCCAGCGCCGCCGCCACGCAGAAGAAGCCGATGCCCAACCCGACCATGCGCGGCACGTAGATGCGCCTGGCGAAAGACAACCCCTTACCGACCACAGCCCCCATACATCATCCTGATCCAGGCATCCGATAGAGCAAGCTAGCAGATCGGCAGGAAAGCGCCTACGCGGATTGGCGGCAATTTGACATTACCTCCCGTCCACGCCATCGCCCGGCCACAGCGCCAATCCCATGGCGGAACGAGTCTGTAGGCCATCCCCCGCGACCGGGTCCGATCCTTCCGCAAGCACGCCAACTCCTTACGGATATGCGTCGCCCCGATTGAGGCCCGCCCCCGCCTGGGGTATGAGAACTCCACCCCCGCCGCCATGGCACACAAGCCACAAGGATCGTCACCCATGCCCAATCCAGGAACGACAATCGCTGCCGCCCTGCTCGTCCTCGCCACGCCCCTCCAGCTAGCACTGGCCGACACTGCGAAAACCGACACCGCCTCGCCCAACCTGCTGACCGCCGCCGTCGCCTGGCGGCAGACGGCCGCCGAATACCGCGCCCTCTACTACCAGGGCTTCAACCTGGCCAAGCTGCGCCTGGACCAGGCCCTGGCCGAACGCAAGCCCGGCGCCAGGCCACCGGCGATCATCAGCGACCTCGACGACACCCTCCTCAGCAGCAACAGCTATTGGGGCGCCCTGCTCAGCCAGGGCAAGGACTTCTTCGACGACGCCCTCTGGGACCGCTGGGTAGCCGCCAACGGCCCCACCCTGACGCCCGGCGCGCTGGACTTCCTCGACTACGCCAAGTCCCGGGGTGTGGAAATCTTCTACGTCTCCAGCCGCGACCAGGGCGACAGGACCGACGAATACGCCCTGAACAACCTGCGCAGCCTGAAAGTGCCTTTCGCCGACAAGGAACACGTCACCATCCTGCGCGAAAGCTCCAACAAGGAACCCGCGCAGAAAGCCATCGCCGAACGCTACGACGTGCTGCTGATGCTGGGCGACAACCTCAACGACTTCAAACGCCGCTACTACGTCAACGACGCCAGGCAACGCGCCGCCCTGCTCGACGAGGACCGCGCCCAGTTCGGCGAGCGCTTCATCCTCTTCCCCAACCCCACCGACGGCCACTGGATGAAAGCGATCTTCGGCGAATCGGAACCGGCCGACACCCCGGCCAACCGCGCCAAGTTCCGCGCCGCGGCGACTTCGGGGGCGTGGAAGGGGCAGGATTGAGGGCTGCCTGAGAGCGAGCTCCTGAGTACGCGAGCGCGCCTCAGGGCTCACCCCTTCCGCATACCGATCGAAGCCATGCCTTTCCTACAAATCAACAGGAAGGAACCTGCATACCGCCCATGCGCTGAAGGGAACCCTCCATGAGTTGATTCATGGAGGAGGCGCAGGAATGTCATCGTTCTACAGCTATTTCAAGGAAAACATGGAAGCACTGGGCCTGCCGCGCCCGAATCGCTTTACGGCACAGCCGCTACCGCGCTCGCCACACTCTCGACCCTGAATACCTTGTTCGAGAAGTTCGGCCGAAACGTAACGGTGACTGAGCTGGCTAGGGCCGGACTCAGGGGTGAGCGCCTGCTGACCATGGGCTCGATGCTGGCGAGCTTCTACATTGGCGCCGTCATCGGCAGCCTGGCCGTGGCATTGGGCAGGACGCTATCTGGAGGAACGAGCCTGGCCGATGCGCTTGCCCTGGCGAGCCGAAACGAGGTGTACAGATTCGACGTGCACCTGGTACTCAGGAACAACCCCGGCCTGTACGATCGAGCCATGCCTGCGAACGTCCGCCGAGCCATGACGTGGAGAGCCTGCGTGTGAAGGACCGCATCCTGTTGATTCTTGCGAGCCTGCTGGCGGCCGGGCTTGCCTGGGCATTCTTCCATTACCTCGGACAGGACGCGTGGTTTCTCTTTTCGGCCACACTCATCGTAACCCTGGGTTGCCAGAACGTTCGGCTGCAGCGGAAGCTCAAGGCGTTAAGATCCGATATGGATTCGCAGTCACACAACATCTAAATCGCTTTGTCGTGCTCGCAGCTATGCCATGGGGCGATAGGATTTCGCAGGTAATGGGATTCAGGGGAGAAGCCGCCCTAATTCACAGGACCGGAAAAGACAAAGCCCCCGAAACGCTAGGCATTTCAGGGGCTTTGGCCATTTGTAATGGCGGAGAGATAGGGATTTGAACCCTAGGAGCCATTGCTGACTCAACGGATTTCGAATCCGTCCCGTTCGACCACTCCGGCATCTCTCCGTGCGGCGCGCATCATATCAGCTTGATCGGCGAACGCGAAGCCTTCTTTTGAGAAATTTTCGCGTGCTATCAGATGCTTGCGCGCCTGGAACAGGTCAGAGCGGTACGCCCAGGCGCTGCGCCACTTCCTCGTAGGCCTCGATCACGCCGCCCAGGCCCTGGCGGAAGCGGTCCTTGTCCATCTTCTTGCGGGTTTCCTTGTCCCACAGGCGGCAGCCGTCGGGGCTGAATTCGTCGCCGAGGACGATCTGGCCGTGGAACACGCCGAACTCCAGCTTGAAGTCCACCAGCAGCAGGCCGGCGTCGTCGAACAGCTTGCTCAGCACTTCGTTGACCTTGAAGGAGTAGGCCTTCATCTGCGCCAGTTGTTCCAGGGTCGCCCAGCCGAAGGCCTGGACGTGGGATTCGTTGATAAAGGGGTCGCCCAGGGCGTCGTTCTTCAGGAACAGTTCGAAGGTCGGCGGGTTGAGCTGCAGGCCCTCTTCCACGCCCAGGCGGCGCACCAGGCTGCCGGCGGCGTAGTTGCGCACCACGCACTCGACCGGGATCATCGCCAGTTTCTTCACCAGCACTTCGTTGTCGGCCAGCAGCTTGTCGAACTGGGTCGGGATGCCCGCCGCTTCCAGCTTCTGCATGATGAAGGCGTTGAACTTGTTGTTCACCATGCCCTTGCGGTCCAGCTGTTCGATGCGCTTGCCGTCGAACGCCGAGGTGTCGTTGCGGAACAGCAGGACGAGGCGGTCGGGGTCGTCGGTGGTGTAAACCGATTTGGCCTTGCCGCGATAGAGTTCTTCGCGTTTTTCCATGATGGGCTCCGCTTGCTAGGTTGGTAGGGGGTCAGGCGATTTCGCGCCAGTCCAGCCCCGAATGCTGATCGGCTACCTGCAGCCAGTCCGGGTCGCACCCGAGGGTGTCGACGAAACATTGCCGGGCCAGCTGCGGCGTGTTGTTCTTTTCGCTGAGGTGGGCCAGCACCAGGTGCTGCAGCCCTTCCCAGCCCAGTTCCGCGACGAATTGCGCGGACTGGCGGTTGTTCAGGTGTCCCCACTGGCCGCCCACGCGGACCTTCAGCGGGTAGGGATAGGGGCCGCGCGCCAGCATCTCGCTGTCGTGGTTGGCCTCCACTACCAGGGCGTCCAGGCCACGATAGCATTCCAGCACCTCGGCGGTGACGCTGCCCAGGTCGGTGAGCTGGCCGAAACGCCGCCGGCCATCGGAAATCACGTATTGCAGGGGCTCGCGGGCATCGTGGGCGACGCCCACCGCGGTCACTTCCAGGCCCTTCAGCTCCAGGCGCTGGCCGGCCTTGAGCAGGCCCGCCGGCTGCAGCGGCTTGCGCAGCCCGCGCAGGGTGCCGTCGCTGAGGTACACGGGAATGCCGTAGTGCCGGGCCAGCAGTTCGACGCCATGGACATGATCGGCATGCTCGTGGGTCACCAGGACGGCGTCCAGCTCGCCGGGGTGCACACCCAGGCGAGCCAGACGCTTGATGGTTTCACGCAGCGCAAAGCCGCAATCGATCAGTACCCGGGTGTCAGAACTGCTCACCAAGGCCGAATTGCCCCGGCTTCCGCTCCCCAGTACCGCGAAACGCATTGCGCATGCTCTCTTGAAGTTTTTCCAGGACGCTCTGCGCGACGTCGGTCGGCGCGGAGGTGTTGATGTCCTTGTCGAGGGTGACCTGCACCGTGTTGCTCACGGTGGTCAGGCGCACCTGGTAGCGCTGCGCCTTGGCGTCTTCCTCGGCCTTGGCCTTCTCTTCGCTGGCGCCGAACAGGCGGCTGAAGAAGCCGGGCTTCTTCGCTTCCTCGAGCTTCTTCGCGCCCTCGGCGACGTTCACGTAGTAAACGCCCAGGCTGCGGTTGAGGTCGTCGACGCGGATGTCGGCGCGTTCCAGGGCGCGGCCGACGCTGACCCAGGCGCGGTCGAAGTCGGAGTCGAGGGTCAGCATCGGGTTGCCGTTGCCGTCCTTCTCCAGGGTCACGCTGCCGGGGGTGTCGTAGGTGGAGTGCGCGGCCAGCAGGGACACCGAACCGCCCTTCTCGGCGCTGGTGGACATGTTGGCGAGCATTTCGTCGAGCAGCGCGGCGTCCAGCGCCGGGACCACCGGCTTGCCCGGCCAGTCGGCGCTGGCGCTGCTGCCGGCCGGACGGGTTTCGCTGAGGACGTAGACTTCGCTGGTGTTGGTCTGCACGCCCGGCTCGATGCGCACGCGCACGCGCGCCTCGCTGCCGGGGTCGACGCCGGCGACGCGGCTGCCCAGGCGGCGGGCCAGGGGCGCGGAGAGCTGCGTCAGCGGCTGCCAGTTGGTGGAGAACTCGCCGGTCTGCGGACGCTCGTCGGCGAAGGAGAAGCCGTTGTCCTGGAAGAACTGGTGGGCCACCGGCCAGACTTCCGCCGGCGGACGCTGGGCGATCAGCCAGCGCGAGTCGCCGCTCTTCTGCAGGCTGTAGTCGCTGGAGCTGCCGGCATTGGCCAGGGGCAGCGGGCGCGGTACTTCGAACTCGCCGGCCTTCTCGTGGCTGTCGGCGATGTTCATGGGGATCGGCAGCAGCGGGTCGAGCTGCTTGCTCTGCAGCCCTTCGGGCACCTTCATCGGCCCGGTCTGCCGGGAATCCAGATAGTCGGTGCCGCGGTCACGGAAGTAGCCGTCCTTGCCCCACAGCCAGCCGCAGCCGGAGGTGTTGCCGATGACCAGGGCGAGCGCGGTCAGTCCTGCCAGTCGCTTCATGCGCGATGCTCCTCAGGCCAGCACGCCGGTCTGGCGCATGGCCTGACGCAGCGGCTCGTGGCAACGCGGGCTGAGCCAGGTCAGGGGCAGGCGGATGCCCTCGGGGATCAGGCCCATCTCGTGCAGGGCCCATTTCACCGGAATGGGGTTGGATTCGATGAACAGCGCCTTGTGCAGCGGCATCAGGCGGTCATTGATGGCGCGCGCGGCGGCGGCGTCACCGCGCATGGCGGCGGCGCACAGCTCGCTCATGGCGCGCGGGGCGACGTTGGCGGTCACCGAGATGTTGCCCTTGCCGCCCATCAGCATCAGCTCGACGGCGGTGGCGTCGTCGCCGGAGTAGACCAGGAAGTCCTTGCCGACGCGCTCGAGCACTTCCTTGCCGCGCTGCAGGTCGCCGGTGGCTTCCTTGATGCCGATGATGTTCGGCACCTTGGACAGGCGCTCGATGGTCTCCGGCAGCATGTCGCAGGCGGTGCGGCCGGGGACGTTGTAGAGGATCTGCGGGATGGCCACGGCTTCGGCGATGTGGCGGAAGTGCTGGTACAGGCCTTCCTGGGTCGGCTTGTTGTAGTACGGGGTGACCAGCAGGCAGGCGTCGGCGCCGCCGCTCTTGGCCGCTTCGGTCAGTTCGACCGCCTCGCGGGTGGAGTTGGCGCCGGTACCGGCGATCACCGGGATGCGGCCCTTGACCTGGTCGACCACGCGGCGGATGACTTCCAGGTGCTCGGCGACGTCGAGGGTCGCCGATTCACCGGTGGTGCCGACGGCGACTATGGCGTTGGTGCCTTCCTGCAGGTGGAAGTCCACCAGCTTGGCGAGGCTGTCCCAGTCCAGTCGACCCTGAGCATCGAAGGGGGTGACCAGCGCCACCATACTGCCCGCAATCATGCAACCGCTCCTGCCGGAAAAAGAAAGCCGTAATGGTACTGGTGCCACCTGCCTTGCACAAGCTGAGCGCGGCGCCCGACGCACGCCGGACATTCCCCTGGCGGCCGCTTTTCGCTACCCTTCCCCCTTTGTCGACGCGGCCCTCTTGGCCGCCCATCCCAGGAAAGCTGCATGTCCGCCTCACACCCCCGTGAACAATTCCTGCTGATCAGTGCCCTGGGGCCCAACCCCATGGAGCTGACCAGCGTGCTCTGCCGCACCTGCGTGGACAACCGCTGCTCGGTCGTCAGCAGCCGCCTGACCCGCCACGGCGAGTTCAGCGCGCTGGTGCTCCAGGTGTCCGGCAGCTGGGACGCCCTGGCCCGCCTCGAGGGCGGCCTGCCGGCGCTGGCCAAGCGCCATGCCTTCACCCTCAGCCTGACCCGCAGCAACGCCCATGTCACCCGAGCCCAGGCCCTGCCCTACGTGGCCTACGTCAGCGCGGTGTACCGCCCGGACATCCTCAACGAGCTGTGCCAGTTCTTCATCGACCACAACATCGAACTGGAGAACCTGACCTGCGACACCTACCAGGCGCCGCACACCAACACCAGCATGCTCAACGCCACCATCACCGTGACGCTGCCGGCCGGTACCCAGATCAGTTGGCTGCGCGACCAGTTCCTCGACTTCGCCGACGCCCTGAACCTGGACGCGCTGATCGAACCCTGGCGCCCGCAGCACCCGTAAGTCGCCAGTATTTCCAAGGCCGATATTTCCAAGGAGAGCTCCATGGCCGTCGAACTCGACAAACCCGTCGCCGATTTCCAGGCCCCGGCCACCAGCGGCCAGCAGGTGCAACTCTCGGCCCTGAAGGGCCAGCAGGTGGTGCTGTACTTCTACCCCAAGGACAGCACCCCGGGCTGCACCACCGAAGGCCAGGGCTTCCGCGACAAGATCGAGGCCTTCGCCAAGGCCAACACCGTGATCTTCGGCGTCTCCCGCGACGGCCTGAAGTCCCATGAGAACTTCAAGGCCAAGCAGTGCTTCCCCTTCGAGCTGATCAGCGACAAGGACGAGGCGCTGTGCCAGCTGTTCGACGTGATCAAGCTGAAGAAGCTCTACGGCAAGGAATACATGGGCGTGGACCGCAGCACCTTCCTGATCGACGCCAAGGGCGTGCTGCGTCGCGAGTGGCGGGGTGTCAAGGTGCCTGGCCATGTCGACGAGGTGCTTGCCGCTGCGCAGGAGCTGGCCGAGGCCTGAGCCCGTTGCCAGGAAATCCCTCTCACAAGCTGTTCGTGCCACCGGGGCGGCCGGCACGGCCGGAGAATCCAATCGCGGACGGAGTCCGCTCCTACGCCCGCGCTTCCCTGTAACCGTAGGAGCGGACTCCGTCCGCGATGTGGGAGGGAGCGGCCTGGGCTCCCCCGCTCAGCCAAACGCTCACATCATCGGACTAACCTGAGGCTGCGCCTCCGGCTGCCGCGGCCAGGCATCGAGCACCGCCTTGACCAGGGTGGCCAGGGGAATGGCGAAGAACACCCCCCAGAATCCCCACAGCCCGCCGAACAGCAGCACCGCACAGATGATCGCCACCGGATGCAGGTTCACCGCCTCGGAGAACAGCAACGGCACCAGCACGTTGCCATCCAGCGCCTGGATGATCGCGTGGGCAGCCATCAAGTAGATGAACTGATCGCTCCAGCCCCACTGGAACAGCGCGATCAGCGCTACCGGCACGGTCACCACCACCGCGCCTATGTAGGGCACCACCACCGACAGGCCGACCAGCAGGGCCAGCAGCGCCGCGTAGTTCAGCCCCAGGGCGACGAAGGCCACGTAGGTGACGCCGCCGGTGATGATGATCTCGATCACCTTGCCGCGGATGTAGTTGGCGATCTGCTTGTCCATCTCCGCCCACACCTGCTTCATCAGCCCGCGCTCGCGCGGCAGGTAGCTGCGGAACCAGTTGTAGAAGCGCCGGCGGTCCTTGAGGAAGAAGAACACCAGGATCGGCACCAGCACCAGGTAGATCATCACGTTGACCAGCACCGGCAGGCCCGACAGGGAGAAGGTCAGCGCCCACTGGCCGAGCTGGCCGAGTTCGTTGCGCGCGGTCTCGATCAGGCGCAGCACCTGCTCCTCGGTGACCATCGCCGGGTAGCGCTCGGGCAGCATCAGCAGCACCGACTGCCATTCGCCGAACATCCGCGGCAACTCGTTGAGCAGGGTGAACAGCTGCTTCCAGATCAGCGGCACCAGCACCAGCAGGAACAGCGCGAGCATGCCCAGGAACAGCGCGTAGACCAGCCACAGGGCGAACAGGCGCGGCACCCGCAGGCGCTCCAGGTGGCCCTGCAGGCCCTTGATCAGGAAGGCGATGACCATGGCCGCGAGCACCGGCGCGAGCATGCTGCCGAAGGCCAGGATGACGGTGAAGCCAAGGGCCAGGATGACCGCCAGCACCACTGCTTCCTCGTCGGAGAAGTAGCGCTGCATCCAGCCTTGCAGAACTTTGAGCATCGGGGTTCCTGCGATCGATGAGGACGCCGTCCCGGGCGTCCGGGGGCGGGTTACTTCTTGCGCAACCAGTAGCGGTACAGGCCGTCTTCGACCTCTTCATGCAGCAACTGGTGCCCGGCCAGCTGGGCGAAGGCGCGGAAATCGCGCTGCGAGCCGGCATCGGTGGCCGTCACCTTGAGCACCTGGCCACTGGCCAGGCGGTTGAGCTCCAGCTTGGCCTTGAGCAGGGGCAAGGGACAATTGAGACCGCTGGCGTCCAGTTCCGCGTCACAAGGAATTTCGGCGGACGAGACAGGTGGCATGGCGAAGCACTCCGAGATGGGCGCCCAAGAATACCGAATCCGTTGGAAAAGCCGCCAGGGGCCGGCGCGCACGCGGCCTTAAGCGATCCTTCAGGCGCGCGGCCTACAAGGGTTGGACGGCCTTCGCACAGCCGGCCGCCGGGCGCCGCGCCGACCTAGGCATGGGCGACGACCTGCGGCTAAAGTAGAGCCTTTCCCGGAACGAGCTCCCTGTACATGAAAGTACTGCGCCCCGCCCTGCTGTCGCTTGCCTGCCTGTTGGCCATGCCCACCCTGGCCGACGACCTGCCCGCCCTGGGCGACGCCAGCTCGTCCATCGTCTCGCCGGAACAGGAGTTCCAGCTCGGCCGCGCCTGGCTGAGCATGCTGCGCAACCAGGTCGACTCGATCAACGACACCCAGCTCAAGGACTTCGTCGAAAGCAGCGTCTACCGTCTGGCGGAAACCAGCGACCTGCAGGACCACCGCCTGGCCTTCATCCTGATCAAGGACCCGCAGATCAACGCCTTCGCCGCCCCCGGCGGCGTCATCGGCGTCAACGGCGGCCTGTTCCTCTACGCCCAGACCGAAGGCGAGTACGCCGCGGTGCTGGCCCACGAACTCGGCCACCTGATCCAGCGCCACTTCGCCCGCGGCCTGGAAGCGCAGAAGCAGATGCAGCTGCCGGTGATGGCGGCGATGCTCGCCGGCATCGTGGCCGCGGCGGCGGGCGCCGGGGATGCCGGCATCGCCGCCATCGCCTCGACCCAGGCGGCGGCGATCCAGAACCAGTTGCGCTTCTCCCGGCAGAACGAACAGGAAGCCGACCGCGTCGGGGTGACCAACATGGTCCGCGCCGGCTACGACCCGCGCTCCATGCCGACCATGTTCGAGCGCCTGGCGCGGCAGTACCGCTACGACGCCAGACCGCCGGAATTCCTGCTCACCCACCCGGTGACCGACTCGCGTATCGCCGACACCCGCAACCGCGCCGAGCAGTACCCGCAGGGCGGCAAGGAAGACTCGCTGCGCTACCAGCAGATGCGCGCCCGCGTACAGCTGCTCTTCGAGGAAACCCCGGGCATCGCCGGCAAGCGCTTCCGCGCCATGCTCGACGACAATCCCAAGCTCGACGCCGCGCGCTACGGCCTGGCGCTGTCGCAGATCCGCGTCGGCCAGCTCAACGACGCCCGCGCCACCCTCCAGCCGCTGCTGGCCAAGGCGCCCAACGACGTGGCCTACAACCTGGCCCAGGTCGACCTGGACATCACCTCGAACAAGCTCGGCGACGCTCTCGCCCGGGTCCAGCGCCTGCTCGGCCAGTACCCCGGCAACTACCCGCTGGTCCAGGCCCAGGCCGACATCCTGCTCAAGCAGAACAAGGCCGCCGACGCCGAGAAGATCCTGATCAAGCTGACCCAGGACCGCCCGCTGGACCCGGACGTCTGGAGCCGCCTGGCCGACGCCCGCACCATCGACGGCAACGCCATCGGCGTGCACCAGGCCCGCGCCGAGTACCTGGCGCTGACCGGCGACTACCCCTCGGCCATCGAGCAACTGGACTTCGCCAAGCGCCGCGCCGGCGGCAACTTCACCCTGGCCGCCAAGCTGGACGCGCGCCAACAGGCGTTCCGCGAGCAGGAGAAGATCCTCAAGGAGATGATGCGCGGTTAACCGGATCGCGGTCGTAGAAGCGATTGCGGGCTCTTCGTAGGAGCGGACCTTGTCCGCGATAGCCGGACGTTCCGGCGCGATTCGCGGATAAGATCCGCTCCTACGCCGCCCCACCCGCGCCATTCCCCTGTAGGAGCGCGCCCTGCGCGCGAATCGCGGGCAGGGCCCGCTCCTACAACTCACCATGAGGCATGGCGTCCCCCGTAGGAGCGGACCTTGTCCGCGATAACCGGACGTCCCGGCGCGATTCGCGGATGAGATCCGCTCCTACGCCGCCCCACCCGCGCCATTCCCCTGTAGGAGCGCGCCCTGCGCGCGAATCGCGGGCAGGGCCCGCTCCTACCGGCAAACGAAAAAGCCCGGCCAATCAGGCTGTGTGAAAACCCGAGCGGCTCTTCGAAGAGTGCGTTCCTACGTGAAATCTGAAAAGGCTTGGCTATTCAGCCAACCCAGAATCCGCGTAGAAACGCGAAATCCAGGTTGTTTTTTAACCAGCTGGACCGATCCGGAGGTTTTCACACAGCCTGCAATACCGGGCTTTTCCATGTCTGCGCGAAGGCTCAGGCGTTGCCCGCCACCTTCAGCCTCGCCGCCTGGGTGAACTCCAGCATGCGCTTGAGCGGGCGGATGGCCCGCGGGATCAGCGCCGGGTCGACGAAGATCTCGCCGCTGCCTTCCTTCAGGCAGGCCAGGGTGCGCTCCAGGGTGTTCATGGCCATCCACGGGCAGTGCGCGCAGCTGCGGCAGGCCGCGCCGTTGCCGGCGGTGGGGGCCTCGATGAATTCCTTGTCCGGGCACAGCTGCTGCATCTTGTAGAAGATGCCGCGGTCGGTGGCGACGATGAAGCGCTTGTTCGGCAGGGTCTGCGCGGCCTTGATCAACTGGCTGGTGGAACCCACCGCGTCAGCCAGCTCTACCACCGCCTCAGGCGATTCCGGGTGGACCAGGATGGCCGCGTCCGGGTACAGCGCCTTGAGGTCTTCCAGCTGCTTGGCCTTGAACTCCTCGTGGACGATGCAGGCGCCGTCCCAGAGCAGCATATCGGCGCCGGTCTCGCGCTGGATGTAGCGGCCCAGGTGCTGGTCGGGGGCCCAGAGGATCGGCTCGCCGTTGTCCATCAGGTGCTCGACGATCTCCACCGCGCAGCTGGAGGTCACCACCCAGTCGGCGCGCGCCTTCACTGCCGCCGAGGTGTTCGCGTAGACCACCACGGTACGTTCCGGGTGCTGGTCGCAGAAGGCCGAAAACTCCTCCACCGGGCAGCCCAGGTCCAGCGAGCAGGTGGCCTCGAGGGTCGGCATCAGCACGCGCTTCTCGGGGTTGAGGATCTTCGCCGTCTCGCCCATGAAGCGCACCCCGGCCACCACCACGGTCTGCGCCGGGTGCTGGTTGCCGAAGCGGGCCATCTCCAGGGAGTCGGAGACGCAACCGCCGGTCTCCTCGGCCAGGGCCTGGATCACCGGGTCGCAATAGTAGTGCGCCACCAGCACGGCGTTCTGCGCCTTCAGCTCGGCGGCGATGACCGCGCGGTACTCGGCCTCTTCCTGCGCGCTCAGCACACGGGGCTGCTTGGCGGCGAGGTGGGCCTGGACCAGGAGGCGTTCGGATATCTGCGTCATGTCTTCACTGCACCTGCGGGGGTACGACCAGCTGTGGGGGCGATTTTACATCGCCGCGAAAGCGAGCGCGCGATCTTGCGGGGAAAGCCGCCGGGAGGCAAGCGCCAGGCGGCCGCGGGCTGGCGCGGGCCTGGGTGTGGGACTCGGCAACGGCGATGGTTTCGGGGCACCTGGCGACGCCCTGTCGCGAAGGCTCTGGAACGGGCTTCGGCGCCCAGCCCTGCGGGCATATTTTTCATGCCGCAAAGGCATGAAGGCTTCCAGCGGATCGACCAAGCCCTAGTGCCACGCCGCCTGGAGCGATCCGCACGAATCACTTATTCCTTAAGGAAATTTAAATAAGGCAAACAATTACTTTAATAGCTAAGTCGCTCCCTCAATCATCCAGCCCGTACCCGGTGCCTCCACGGTGCCGCGCTTTCGCTAGAAACCCGAGGAGATCGTCCATGGCCAACCCCCAGCCCGCCGTCGCGCAGGACCCGCTCCTGCGCCACGCGCCCGGTGGCGATATGGTCGAGCTGGGCCGGCCGCTGCGCCCGCCCCTGCAGCTGGTGCGCCACGTGCCGGCGAAACACAGTGTGCTGGGCCGCCGCGAAGCGCTGCTGCTCGGCCTGCTGGTCCTGACCCTGCATGGCTCCGTGGCCTACTGGCTGAGCCAGCAGCCCACGCCCAGGCTGCCCGAGGTGCCGCCGCAGGTACCGCCCATGACCATCGAATTCAGCGCTCCCACCCCGCCGGTGGTGGAACCGCCGCCACCCGAGCCGACGCCGCCGGTGGTGGAGGAACCGCCGCCGCCCGTGGTGGACGAGAACGCGGTGAAACCGCCGCCGCCCAAGCCGATCCCCAAGCCCAAGCCGAAACCGGTGGCCAAGACCAAACCCAAGCCGGTGGAACAGCCGCCCGCGCCGCCCAAGGCGGAAACCCCGCCGGCACCGCCCGCGCCCCCGGCTCCACCAGCGCCGGCCCCGGTCACGCCGCCCTCGGCCCACGCCGGCTACCTGCACAACCCGGCGCCGGAATACCCGGCCCTGGCGCAGCGCCGCGGCTGGGAAGGCACGGTGCTGCTGCGCGTCCACGTGCTGGCCAGCGGCGGCCCGAGCGAAATCCAGGTGCAGACCTCCAGCGGCCGCGAGGCTCTCGACCAGGCGGCGATCAAGGCCGTGCAACGCTGGAAGTTCGTACCCGCCAAACGCGGCGACGTGGCCCAGGACGGCTGGGTCAGCGTGCCCATCGACTTCAAACTGAATTGATCTGCGACCCGTTCGCACAGGAGAGAACCCCCATGAGTCTGCCCCTCAACCCCGTGGAATCCGTCGAAGGCGCGGTGATCTGGCTGCTGGCCGGCTTCTCCGTCCTCACCTGGAGCCTGGCCCTGGTCAAGGGCATCCAGTTCGGCCGGCAGAAATCCCAGGACCGCCGCTTCCAGAAGCAGTTCTGGGGCGCCACCAGCCTCGAATCGGCCGGCGAGCAGTCCGCCGGCCAACCCGGCGCCGGCGCTCGCGTGGCCCAGGCCGGCTTCGCAGCCATCCAGGTGCCGGACGGCAACCCGCATGACCTGGCCCAGTCGATCAACCACCAGGACCGCCTGGAGCGCGCCCTGCGCCAGCAGATCCAGCGCGAGCGGCGTTCCCTGGAGTCGGGCCTGGCGGTGCTCGCCTCGATCGGCTCGACCTCCCCCTTCATCGGCCTGTTCGGCACCGTGTGGGGCATCATGGAAGCGCTCAAGGGCATCAGCGCCGCAGGCTCGGCGAGCCTGGAAACCGTGGCCGGCCCGATCGGCTCGGCGCTGATCGCCACCGGCGTGGGCATCGCCGTCGCCGTGCCCGCGGTGCTGGTCTACAACTACTTCCTGCGCCGCCTGAAGCTCACCGCGGCCGACCTCGACGACTTCGCCCACGACTTCTACAGCCTCGCCCAGAAGAGCGCCTTCCGCGTCATCGTGCACCCCGCCACGGCCCGCAAGCCGGTGGCCGGCGGCAAAAGCGTGAAGGAGGCGAGCTGACATGGCCTTCTCGACCCAGGACAGCGACGAGGTTCTTTCCGAGATCAACGTCACCCCGCTGGTGGACGTGATGCTGGTGCTGCTGGTGGTGTTCATCGTCACCGCGCCGCTGCTGACCAACGCCATCCCGATCAACCTGCCCAAGACCGAATCGGTGGCCCCGCCGGAACAGAAGGATCCGCTGGTGGTGAGCATCGACGGCGCCGGCAAGTGGTTCATCAACAAGGACGAGATCCAGCCCGAGCTGCTGCAGGGCAGCCTGGAGGCGGCCAAGGCCAAGGAACCTGAACTGCGCGTGCAGTTGCAGGCCGACGAGGGTGTGAACTACGGCCAGGTGGCCAAGGCCATGGCCTCGATCGAAAAGGCCGGGATCACCAAGCTATCGGTGATTACGGCGCGCTGAGAGGTTCCGCGCGGATCTTCATGTAATACCCCATCGAAACATCCGTTCTTCCAGGTCGCTTTCTTCAACTCAGGCAGGGGAAAGCGGCCTTTTTTTATCTTCGCGAAAGAGCCTTGGGTATGCCGCGTTTCCCCGTAGCGGACCTTGTCCGCGATAGCCGGGCATCCCGGCGCGATTCGCGGATAAGATCCTACGCCCCCGGCAAACACAAGACCCGTAGGATGGCGTTGAGCGAAGCGATACCCATCACCATGGCCCGATGGGTATCGCAAGCTCAACCCATCCTACGAAGAGCACCTCGGCGCGGCCTGCAAGACACGATCGTGCTTCCTTGGTAAGGGCTTCCTGCAAAAAACAAAAAGCCCCGGGCATCGCTGCCCGGGGCTTTTTCGTCGCTCAGCGCATCACTTCACCAGGAACGGCGAAGCCCCTTCCACCACGCCGGTCTCGTTGACGTACTGCTTCCAATGCTCGATCAACTCCGCCAGCTTGCCCGGCTGGGCCTCGGCCAGGTCGTGGATCTCGCCCGGGTCCTTGCCCAGGTCGTACAGTTGCCAACTGGCCGGCCCCACCGGCGCGGGGATGTATACCGCCTTCCAGTCGCCCTGGCGGATGGCGCGCATGCCGAACAGCTCCCAGCCGGTCACGGTCTTCTCGTCGTGGGCGCGTTCGGTCTCGCCGGAGAGCCAGCCCAGCCAGGACTTGCCACGCGGCTCGGCGACCTCGCGGCCGCGCCAGCGCTTGCCCGGGTGGCGCACGCCGGCCAGGTCGAGGAGGGTCGGGGTGATGTCCATGACGGTGGCGAACTGCTCGCTGATCACGCCCTGGCGCGCCAGCTGCGGATAGCGCACGAAAGCCGGCACGCGGATGCCGCCCTCGGTGGTGAAGGCCTTGAACAGCCGCGACGGCGCGGTGGCCGCCTGGGCCCAGCGCGGGCCGTACCAGACGTAGGAGTTGGCGCGGCCGATGTTCTCCAGGCTGTTGTCGTAGTGCTGGTCGAGGAAGCCCAGCAGGTCCGGGCCGAACTTCGGGAAGGCCTCCAGCAGCGCGCCCTCGGCGCCGTTGTCGGACATGAACAGGACGAAGGTGTTGTCCAGCTCGCCCTGCCGGCGCAGGTAGTCGACCACCCGGCCGATGTTCCAGTCCATGCGCTCGATCATGGCCGCGTAGACCTCCATGGCCCGCGCCGACTTGGCCCGCTCCTCGTCGCTCAGCGCTTCCCACTCGCGGCTGATGGCGAGCACCGGGTGCGCCTCGACGTCGTGCGCCACCAGGCCCAGCGCCTTGAGCCGGGCCAGGCGCTCCTGGCGCAGCGCCTCGGGGCCGGCGTCGTAGCGGCCGCGGTACTTGTCCACCACCTCCTTGGGCGCCTGCAACGGCCAGTGCGGCGCGGAGAACGGCAGGTAGGCGAAGAACGGCCGCGCCTGGTCGCGTTCCTTGAGGTACTGCAGCAGCTTGTCGCCGAAGGCGTCGGAGGAATAGAAGCCCTCGGGCAACTGCTCGACGAACTGGTCATCCTCGATGTAGAGCGCCGGCGTGCCCTTGAGGATGCGCGGCGTGCTTTCGTCGTAGGGCGGTTCGTAGCCGTAGTGGTTGGCGGCGCCGGGCAGCAGCGAGAAGGAACGCTCGAAGCCGCGCGCGTGGGGCGCCTGCTCGGCCTTCAGGCCCAGGTGCCACTTGCCGGCCATCAGCGTCTGGTAGCCGGCCTCGCGCAGCAGTTCGGGCAGCGCCACCACGCGGTCGTTGAGGTAACCCTCGTAGCCGGGCTTGCCTTCCAGCTCCGGGGTCAGCGCCTCGGCCATGGTGCCGATGCCGGCGATATGGTGGTCGGTGCCGGTGAGCAGCATCGAGCGCGTCGGCGAGCAGGTCGGCGCGGTGTGGAAGTCGGTCAGGCGCAGGCCGGCGTGGGCCAGGGCGTCGAGGTTGGGCGTGGCGATCTCGCCGCCGAAGGCGCCGATGTCGGAGAAGCCGAGGTCGTCGGCGACTATCACCAGGAAGTTGGGGCGTTTGCTCATGTCGAAGCTCGGTTGGTGTTTGGGGTAGGTCTTGTAGGAGCGAGCTTGCTCCTACAAAAAAAGAAGAGGCGCCTCAGCAGGCGATGAACTCGAACGGCAGGTTCTCCACCCGCCTGGGCTGCGGCGCGAGGTAGTCGCCATCGCCGGTCAGCTCGTGCAGCAGCTCCTCGCGCAGGCGCAGGAAGTCGAAGCCGCCGCGCTCGCGCGGGTGCGCCAGGGGCACCTCGACGATGCGCTTGATGCGCCCCGGGCGCGGCGCCATCACCACCACGCGGTCGGCCAGGAACAGCGCCTCCTCCACGTCGTGGGTCACCAGCAGGGTGGTGATGCGCTCGCGCTCGCGGATGCGCAGCAGTTCTTCCTGCAACTGCTGGCGGGTCAGCGCGTCGAGGGCGCCGAAGGGTTCGTCCAGCAGCAGGATGCGCGGGCTGGCCACCAGACCGCGGGCGATGGCCACGCGCTGGGCCATGCCGCCGGAGAGCTGGTGCGGGTAGGCGCGGTTGAACGCGGACAGGCCGACCAGTTCGAGGTAGTCGGCGACCTTGCGCGCCCTGCCCTCCTCGCTCAGCGGCTCGTTGACCAGGCCCAGGGCGACGTTCTGCTCCACCGTCAGCCAGGGGAACAGGCGGTGCTCCTGGAACACGATGCCACGCTCGCCGCCGATGCCGTCGATGGCCTTGTCGCCGATGCGGATCTCGCCGCGGTACTCGCGGTCCAGGCCCACCAGCAGGCGCAGCAGGGTGGACTTGCCGCAGCCGCTGGCGCCGACGATGGCGATGAACTCGCCCACGGCGATGTCCAGGTCGAAGCGCTGGATGGCCTCCAGTTGCCGGCCGTCCACCGGGAAGCTCTTGCCGACCTGGCGGAAGCTCACCAGCGGCGCGGAAGTAAAAGCGTTCATGCGTGTCTCCAGCGCGTGGCGCGCGCTTCGATGCGTTGTCCGAGGGCGCCGAGCAGGGCGCCGGTGAGGCCGACCAGGAGCATCCCGGCGCTGACCAGGTCCATGCGGAACAGCTGCTGGGCGCCGATCATCAGGCTGCCGATGCCGCCGTCCGAGGGCATGAAGTACTCGGCGCCGATGGTGCCCAGCCAGGCGTAGATCAGGCCCAGGCGCAGGCCGGCGAAGATCGACGGCGCCGCGCCCGGCAGGACCAGGCGGCGCAGGCGCTGCCAGGGCGACAGGCGCAGCACGCGGGCGGCCTCGCCCAGTTGCGCCGGCAGGCTGGCGATGCCGCGCTGGGTGGCCAGCAGCAGCGGGAAGAAACTGGCCAGGGCGACGAACACCACCTTGGCCGCCTCGCCCAGGCCGAACCAGGCGGTGAGCAGCGGCACCCAGGCGAAGATCGCCACCTGGCGCAGGGCCGAGAACGACGGGCCGAGCAGGCGCTCCGCCGGGCGCCACAGCCCCAGCGCCAGGCCCAGCAGGAAACCGGCGCCGCCGCCCAGCAGCAGGCCCAGCAGGGAGCGCTGCAGGCTGGCCAGCAAGGCCGTCGGCAGGCTGCCATCGAGCAGGCCGCGCCAGGTGGCCTCGACCACCGCGGCGGGGCTGGCGAGGATAGCCGGATCGACCCACTGGCCGACGCTCGCCGCCTGCCACAGGCCGACCAGCGCCAGCGGCAGCAGCCAGGGCTGCAGGCGCTGCCAGCCCTGGCCACGGACGCCACGGCGGAACTCGCCGGCGGCCTGCTGCGGCCAGTGCACCAGGCGCCGCTCCAAAGCCTGGATGCCCTGGTCCATGGCCGCGCCCACCAGGCCGATGACGAGGATGCAGACGAACACCACGTCGAGCATGAACAGTTGGCGGCTCTGCACCATCAGGTAGCCGATGCCCTCGCTGGAGGCCAGCAGCTCCACCGCCAGCAGCGAGGTCCAACCCTGGGCCAGGGCCAGGCGCACGCCGGTGAGGAAGGCCGGCAGCGCCGCCGGCAACAGCAACCGACGCACCAGCAGCGGCGGCGGCAGGCGCAGCACGGCGGCGGCCTCGCGCAGCCTGGGCTGGGCATCGCGCACGCCGACCAGGGTATGCAGCGCCACCGGGACTATCACCGCCTTGACCAGCACCACCAGCTTGAGCAGTTCGCCGATGCCGAAGAACAGCATGAACAGCGGGATCCAGGCCAGCGTGGGGACCTGCGCCAGGGCCAGGAAGGTCGGCAGCACGAAGCGCTCGGCGCGGCGGCTGAAGCCCAGCCAGGCGCCCAGCGCCGCGCCGCTGGCGATGCCGGCGAGCAGGCCCCAGCACAGCCGCTGCAGGCTGATCCACAGCTGCTGCCAGAGTTCGCCGGCGAACAGCTCGCGGGCGCTCTGCCAGACCAGCGACGGCGCCGGCAGTATCTGCGCGGACATCCAGTGCTGGGTGGCGGCCAGCCACCAGAGAACGAACAGGGCCACCGGCAACAGCCAGGGCAGCAAGCGCGGGGCGATCAGCGCCAGCCGCTGCGAGGCGGCAGCGCTTGCGGTGGGGTACACAGGCAAGGCGAGTGCCTTAGAAATATTCTTCATTGGAATATGAAAAAATCTATCAATGCATTTATGAGCTAAGAGTCCCCATTTAAGGGAAGCCTCCCCAGCGCGGCCAATGCATTCGACGAATATTTTTTATGCCTTTCGTGCATTCGCCCGGCAGCGGGGATGCGGACTGACTTATCTCCACAAATTATTAAAAAATAAATTTTTATTATTTTATTAATCATCCATGACCTGCCTTAGTGCCTTTCCCATTCCCCCGCAGGAGGCAGGCGCCATGAAGGCCCTCACCCACCCGTTGCTGTCGCTCTTCGCCGCCCCGGTGCTCGCCGGGCTGCTCGGCGCTTACGCCCCGTTCACCAGCGCCGCCGAAGCGCCGAAGGAAATCCGCATCGCCGTGCCCGACGTGGGCGCCGGGCAGAACCATTCCGGCGGCGGCCTCGTCGACGTGCTCTACACCCGCAAGCTGCTGGAGAAGGAGTTCGCCAACGACGGCATCCAGATCAAGTGGACCTACTTCAAGGGCGCCGGCCCGGTGATCAACGAGGCCTTCGCCAACGGCCAGGTGGACTTCGCCTACCTCGGCGACCTGGCGGCCATCATCGGCAAGGCCAGCGGCCTGGACACCCGCCTGCTGGCCGCCACCGGGCGCGGCGTCAATCACTACCTGGGCGTGCAGCCGGGCTCGGGGATCAAGACCCTGACCGACCTCAAGGGCAAGCGCGTGGGCATCTTTCGCGGCACCGCCAGCCAACTGTCGTTCGACAACGCCCTGGCCAGCGTGGGCCTGAGCGAGAAGGACCTGAAAGTCATCAGCCTGGACTTCAACGCCGCCCTGGCGGCTCTGGCGGCCAAGCAGATCGACGCCACCTGGGGCCTGGCCGGCCTCTTCGCCCTGCGCGAGAAGGGCCTGGCGGAAATCCCCCTGAGTACCCGCGACCTCGGCGGCGCCGGCACCCTGCAAGCCGTGCTGGTAGGCAACGGCGCCTTCGTCGACGCCCACCCGGAAATCACCCAGCGCCTGCTCAAGGTGGAACTGCAGGCCCTGGCCTGGGCCGGCGCCGAGGAAAACCACGCGGCCTTCATCGACCTGGTGTCGAACCAGGCCGGCTACCCGCCGATCATCCTGCAGACCGAATACAAGGACCGCCCGCTGGCCGAGGCCCTGTCGCCGCAACTGGACGCCGGCTTCCTCGGCCAGCTCGACGCCTCGATCCAGGCGGCCAGGCAGTACGGCCTGATCCGCCGCGACTTCAAGGCCGCCGACTGGGCCAGGCCGGACTACCTGGCGGCCGCCGCCAAGCTGGCTGCGGCGCAGCCGGTGGCGCAGGTGCGGTGATTGAGCTCGCAGCAGCCTGCGAGCTCAATCGCGGATAACGCCCAGGTCAACCCCGGCGCCGCCGGGCACCAAGGCCAAACGGCGGATAACGCGGAGCGTTATTCGCCCTACGCCAAGCCCACCGTAGGGCGTATAACCGTTCGCGGTTATCCGCCGCCCCCTCCCCGCAAACCTTCACGCCACCGCACTCCGCTCTTCCTCATCCAACTCCACCAACATCTCGATCAACGCCCGCGCCGCCGCCGAAAGGCGGTAGCCGGTACGGCTGACGATCCCACAGCGCGCCTGCAGGCTGTCGATGTTGTGCGGCAGGTTACGCAGATGCAGGCGCGCCACCTCGCCATTGGCCAGCGCATGCCGTAAACCATCCTCGCTGCCCACGCCAATGGCGTCGGTCTGGCTGACGATGCGCACCAGCGAGCCCAGGTGCTCGCACTGGATGTTCGCCTGCAGGTCGCTCTTGCCGCTGAGGTTGGCCAGCAACTTGCGGATGCCCGGCGGCATCCGCGCCGAGGCCAGCGGGTAGGCGAACAGGTCGTTGGTGGACAGGCTCTCCTTGGCCAGCAGCGGGTGCCCGGTGCGGCAGAAGAAGAAGCCCCGGCGCGGGCTCAGCGGCCGTGTCTGGAAGCCGGGGTCGGCCTCGAAGTGGCGGATGTCGGCGATGAAGAACTCGATCTCGTCGCGCAGCAGGCTGCGCGACAGACGCTCCCAGTTGTCCACCTGGAAATCGATCTGCAGCCGCGGGTGGCGCCGGATCAGCCGCGCCACCGCGTCGGGCACCAGTTTCTGCGCCGGCGCCGGCCCGCAGCCGAAGTGCAGCTCGCCGGCATCCAGCTTGTTCAACTGGGTGATTTCCTGGGTCAGGTTGGCCGCCCCCTGCACCAGGCGCAGCGCGTGCTGCAGCACCACCTGGCCTTCCGGCGTGGGGCGCAGCTCCTTGCTGCCGCGGTCCACCAGTTGGCAGCCCAGCTCCTGCTCCAGGCCCTGGATGCTGCGGCTGAAGGCCGGCTGGGTGATGCCCATGGCATCGGCCGCGCGGACGAAACTGCGGTGTTCGGTGAGGGCGATGAAGTAACGCAGTTGGCGCAGATCCATGATGCTTTACCGGCATTGAAAATATTGGACAAAGGCATTTGCCCTCGGGGATGCGCTGGTTTTAAATGCAAGCTCTTATTCCGTCAACGAAGAATAAAACTTAAATTTATTCTTTTAAGAAATAAGAATATGCCCCTCGACCAGGAGCCCCCAATGGCCTTGCACCCTTTCGCCCCACGCCTGTTGCCAGCACGAATGCTTCCCTCTCGCGGCTGTAGCCGCTGAGTCCCGGCGTCGCCGGACGACGCCCACCGATTAGAAGAGAGCCGTTTTCGCCATGCCCCGCATGGCGCGGCCCCCTGTTGCCCGCGATCCGCCGGGCAGTGCCTGATGCAAGGAAAAGACGATGAGCCAGAGTGCTTCGCTGCAAACCCCGTTCACGCTGCGCCCCGGCCGAACCCGACCCGGCGCCCCCGACTACGCCCTGGCCCTGCTGCTGGCCCTGGGCGCGCTGCCGCTGCAGGCCGCCGAGCAGGACGAGGCCAGCACCACGCCCGAGGCCGCCAGCGGCGCCGACAAGGGCACCAGCACCCAGGCCACTGCCCTGGGCAAGGTCACGGTCACCGCCCGGCGCCGCGAGGAAGACTCGCAGAAGGTGCCCACGCCGATCACCGTGCTCGACGGCGCCACCCTGGAGAACCAGCGCATCACCAAGGTGCAGGACCTGCAGCAGGTGCTGCCCAGCGTCAACGTCGCCTACATCCACGCCCGCCAGTCGAGCATCGCCGTGCGCGGCATCGGCAACAACCCGGCCAGCGACGGCCTGGAGGGCTCCGCCGGGGTCTACCTGGACAACGTCTACCTGGGCCGCCCGGGCATGGCGGTGTTCGACCTGCTGGACATCGAGCAGCTGGAGCTGCTGCGCGGCCCGCAGGGCACGCTGTTCGGCAAGAACACCACCGCCGGCGTGCTGAACATCAGCACCCGCGCGCCGACCTTCACCCCCGAGCGCACGGTGGAGGTCTCCGGCGGCCAGGAAGGCTACTTCCAGGGCCGCGGCACCGTCTCCGGGCCACTCACCGACGAACTGGCCGGGCGCGTTTCCGCCTACCGCACGCGCAGCGACGGCTACATCACCAACATCCACGACGACAACAAGCTCAACGGCGGCGAGCGCCAGGGCATCCGCGGCCAGCTGCTGTACAAGCCCAGCGAGGACTTCAGCCTGCGCTGGATCAGCGAGTACAACGAGGAGGACTCCAGCAACGGCAGCATGGTGGTCTACGGCGCCGCCCCGCGCTTCTGGCAGCGCGCCGCGCTGGTCGGCGCCTCGCCGATCGCCGATCCGGACCGGCACAAGGTCAACATCGACAGCCGCCAGCACGTCAGCGTGCACCAGGGCGGCAGCTCGGTGGAGGCCAATTGGAAGCTGGCCAACGACTTCACCCTGACCTCCATCAGCGCCTACCGCTTCTGGAACTTCACCCCGGCCAACGACGAACAGTTGAACGTCTCGGCGATCCGCAATACCGGGGTGGCGGTGCGCGACCGCCAGTTCTCCCAGGAAATCCGCCTGGCCTCGCCCACCGGCGGCGCCTTCGACTATGTGGTCGGCGCCTACGCGTTCAACCAGAACCTGGGCAACAAGACCTTCACCGACTACGGCCCCTTCGCCGACAGCTACCTGCTGGGGAGCAACCTCAACGCCCTGAACGACACCTCCAGCAAGGCCAACGGCAAGATCGAGACCGACAGCTTCGCGCTCTTCTCCCAGGGCACCTGGCACCTCACCGACAAGCTCGACTTCACCGCCGGCCTGCGCGGCACCTACGAGGAGAAGGACGCCAAGGTGAAGCGCTACGCGCCGGTGGGCGGCGCGCCCGTGAGCGGCGCCAGCGCGGTGGTGCGCAACGGCCAACTGGGCGCCTACGATTCCGGCGACCTCAGCGTCTACAGCTTCGCCCCCTCGGCGCTGCTCAGCCTGAGCTACCAGTTCAGCGACGAGCTGCTGGGCTATGCCTCGCTGTCCCACGGCGAGAAGTCCGGCGGGGTGAACCTGGCGGTGGCCAGCGCGCCGAGCGCCGGCGCCGACTCGCTGCTGGTCGGCCCGGAACGCGCCAACGATGCCGAACTGGGGATCAAGTCGACGCTGCTCGACCGCCGCCTGCAGCTCAACGCCAACATCTTCTGGACCGGCATCCACGGCTACCAAGCCACCACCCTGTACCAGCCGGCCGGCTCCACCCAACTGGTGCAGGTGCTGTCCAACGCCGGCAGCGTGCGCTCCCGCGGCCTGGAGCTGGAGGCCACCGCCCTGCCGCTGCGCGGCCTGACGCTGAACTTCAACGGCTCCTACAACGACGTCAGCTACCTGTCGTTCAAGGACGCCCCGTGCCCGGCCGAGATCAGCACCCAGTCCGGCGCCCCGGCCAGCTGCGACCTCACCGGCAAGCGCGTGGTCGGCGCCTCGAAATGGATCGCCAACCTCAACGGCGAATACAAGTGGCAGCTGGCCAACCGCTTCGAGCCCTACGTCAACGCCAGCTATTCGTATCGCTCCGAGGCCGAGGGCACGCTGGACGATTCCGACCTCTCGAAGATCCCCGGCTACGGCCTGGCGAACTTCTCCGTGGGCGTGCGCCACGACCTGGGCGACGGCCAGCTGGACGCCTCGGTGTGGCTGAAGAACGCCTTCGACAAGGACTACTACCTGGCCGCCTTCGCCAGCATCAACGGCTCCTACACCGCCTCGGTGGGCCAGCCGCGCACCCTGGGCGCCTCGGTCCGCTACGACTTCTGATCCCACTCGCCGCCCCGCGCGGCTCCTTGCAGTACCACCTACAGCAATGAGGAACACGAGATGAGCAACGCAGCACAAGCCATTCGACCCGCCGTACAACTCGACATCCACCCGGTGGCCGGGCGCATCGGCGCCGAGATCCGCGGGGTGACGCTTTCCGGCCAGTTGGACGCAGCCACGGTCGAGGCCATCCAGGCCGCCCTGGTGAAGCACAAGGTGATCTTCTTCCGCGGCCAGAGCCAGCTCGACGACCAGGGCCAGGAAGCCTTCGCCAAGCTGCTCGGCGAGCCGGTGGCGCACCCGACGGTGCCGGTGCGCGACGGCACCGAATACCTGCTCGAACTGGACGGCGCCGAAGGCCGCCGGGCCAACTCCTGGCACACCGACGTGACCTTCGTCGAGGCTTACCCGAAGGCCTCGATCCTGCGCAACGTGGTGGCCCCGCAGGCCGGCGGCGACACCGTCTGGGCCAACACCGCGAGCGCCTACGACGACCTCAGCGACGAACTCAAGGCCCTGGCCGACAAGCTCTGGGCGGTGCACAGCAACGAATACGACTACGCCGCCATCAAACCCAACGCCGACCCGGCGCGCCTGGAGCAGTACCGCAAGGTCTTCACCTCCACCGTCTACGAGACCGAGCACCCGGTGGTGCGCGTGCACCCCGTCAGCGGCGAACGCAACCTGTTGCTGGGGCACTTCGTGAAGCGCCTGAAAGGCCTGTCGCAGCACGATTCGCAGCACCTGTTCGCGGTGCTGCAGAGCCACGTCACCCGCCTGGAGAACACCGTGCGCTGGCGCTGGCAGGCCGGCGACGTGGCCATCTGGGACAACCGCGCCACCCAGCACTACGCGGTGGACGACTACGGCACCCAGCCGCGCATCGTGCGGCGCGTGACCTTGGCCGGCGAGGTGCCGGTGGGGGTGGATGGGCAGCGGAGCCGGACTGTCAGGAAAGTTTGAGTCCTGCTTTCAAGAGCCCCTCTCCCTAACCCTCTCCCTGAAGGGAGAGGGCTGGGGAGAGGGCAACCCAAGCCCATACGGAGCACCAGACCATGAGCCAATCCGCCGCCCTGAAGATCGCCCCCGCCCCCTTCACCATCATCCCCCTCGACGCCCCGCTGGGCGCCGAGGTGCGCGGCCTGGACGCCCGCCAGCCGCTGACGCCCGAGCAGATCCTGGCGATCAAGCAGGCCCACCGCGACCACCACATCCTGATCTTCAGGAACCAGCAACTGGACGATCGGCAGTACCTGAATTTCGCCACCCTGTTCGGCGCGGTGTTCCAGCCGCCGGCGGACGTGCCGGTGCTGTCTTCCGGCACCGACGGCAAGGCTCCGGACATCGTCAAGGTGGCCAATACCGGCGATGGCGAACTGGGCAACTTCGCCCTGCCCGCGCACATCGACCACCAGTGGACGCCGCTGCCCTCCTCCGGCTCCTTCCTCTACGCGCTGGAAGTGCCGAGCCAGGGCGGCGAAACCCTGTTCACCAACCTGGCGCTCGCCTACCAGAGCCTGGACGCAGCCACGCGCAAGGAAATCGACGACCTGCGGCTGATCAGCTACAACCCCTTCGTGCGTCTGAAGAACGGCTATTCGGGCGGCTTCGTCACCTACCGCACCCCGGACATCGAGCCGATCCAGGGCACCGAACACCCGCTGGTGCGCACCCATCCGGAAAGCGGCAAGCGCGTGCTCTACCTCAGCGTCCACACCGAAGTGGAAATCCCCGGCCACGAGCCGCAGCAGGGCAAGGCCCTGGTCGAGCGCCTGCGCGCCCACCTGCAGAAGCCGGAGCTGATCTACAGCCACAAATGGCAGGTCGGCGACATCGTCTGGTGGGACAACCAGGCCACTCTGCACGGCCGCAACGCCTTCCCGGCCAGCGAGCGGCGCCGCCTGAAGCGCATCAGCCTGGGCGGCAGCCGGCCGTTCTGAGTTTCCCGCGGGCAAAGAAAAAGCCCCTGGCCGATGGCCAGGGGCTTTGCGAAGTGGTGGGTCGTGTAGGATTCGAACCTACGACCAATTGGTTAAAAGCCAACTGCTCTACCGACTGAGCTAACGACCCAACGCGAGGCGTATAATACTGATTTCTAACGCAAAAACAACACCTTTACGAAAAATTTTTCAGAAATATCGCGTAGGGTCTGAAATTCCCGCCGCGGCGAAGCCTTCGGCGCGCAGGCGGCAACTGTCGCACTTGCCGCAGGCGCGGCCTGCGTCGTCCGCCTGGTAGCAGCTCACGGTGAGCGCATAGTCTACGCCGCGGGCCACGCCGGCCTGGATGATCTGCGCCTTGGAGAGGAACTGCAGCGGCGCCTGGATGCGGAAACCATCGCCTTCCACTCCCGCCTTGGTGGCCAGGTTGGCCATGCGCTCGAAGGCCTCGACGAACTCGGGGCGGCAGTCCGGGTAGCCGGAATAGTCCACGGCGTTGACGCCGATGAAGATGTCCCGCGCACCGAGCACCTCGGCCCAGCCCAGGGCCAGGGAAAGGAACACGGTGTTGCGCGCCGGCACGTAGGTCACCGGGATGCCCTCGCTGGGCGCCTCGGGCACGGCGATGCTGCTGTCGGTCAGCGCCGAGCCGCCGATGCCGTCGAGGTTCAGACCGATGACCTTGTGCTCGACCACGCCCAACTGGCGGGCCACGCGCTCGGCGGCCTGGAGTTCGGCGCGGTGGCGCTGGCCATAGTCGAAGCTCATGCTGTAGCAGGCGTAGCCCTCGGCCTTGGCCATGGCTACCACGGTGGCGGAGTCGAGCCCGCCGGAGAGCAGGATGACGGCTTTCTTCTGAGTCATGTGGTTACCCTTCCCGTCCGCGTCTCAGCGGCCCGGTTCGTCGTTCCAGAGAATCTTGTGCAGTTGCATCTGGAAGCGCACCGGCAGGTTGTCGGCGACTATCCAGTCGGCCAGCTCGCGCGGCGCCAGCTGGTGATGGCTCGGCGAGAACAGCACTTCGCCGGCACGCTCGTCGAGGCGGTATTCGATCAGCTTGGACACCGCCCAGTCGTAGTCCTCGCGGGAGCAGAGGACGAACTTGACCTGGTCGTTGCCGGTGAGCTCGGCGATGTTCTCGTAGCGGTTGCGGCACACCTCGCCGGAGCCCGGGGTCTTCAGGTCGAGCACCCGGCTGACGCGGCGGTCGGTGGCGGAGATGTCCAGCGCGCCGCTGGTTTCCAGGGATACCGAGTAACCGGCGTCGCACAGGCGCTGCAGCAGCGGCAGGCAGTTGGGTTGCGCCAGCGGCTCGCCGCCGGTGACGCAGACATAGCGCGGCCGGTAGCCGGCGACGGTTTCGAGGATGCTGTCCAGGCTGCGGATCTCGCCGCCACTGAAGGCGTAGGCGGAGTCGCAGTACTGGCAACGCAGGGGGCAGCCGGTCAGGCGCACGAACACGGTCGGCAATCCGACGGTGCGCGCTTCCCCCTGCAGCGAGTAGAAGATCTCGGTGATTCGCAGGGTCTGTTGCATATCAGCCACGGGCGTGACGGCGACACAGGCCATCCGCCTCCGTTGCGGTGTAATCGAACGAACGCCAGGCGTTCGGGAATTCCCGGGCGGGCAGACATCAGCCGAGCTGAAACCGCTCCGCGGCTCCGGGTGGCGGCGATTCTAACGGAAAACCAGGTGTTCGGCGCGTGGTGTCGTTCGTTCGGGCGGTAGCTGGGTGGGCGCGGCTTTTCGTAGGAGCGAGCTTGCTCGCGAACAGTAGTTACCGGTGACGTAGGTGTTGGGTTCAAGAGCGCCCTCTCCCCAGCCCTCTCCCTGAAGGGAGAGGGGGCTGTTCGGAGCGTGCGGGGAGTTCGGAGTCATCCCGGAACGCCTGCCTCCTCTCGTCATTCCCGAGAACGCGAACTCAGGGTTCGCGAGCAAGCTCGCTCCTACGAAAAGCAAAAAGCGCGTTTGCTCTTGGACTTCCAGAGAAACACCCGAGCGCACCGAAACGCCCCTTCAGAAGGCCGAGCGAAACCGGCGCTCAGGAGGTCATGCGACATGGATGTCGCGGGAGCCCCGATGGGCTACAGGGACGTACCCTCGGGGCGGGCCTCCGTGGCGGGGGAATTCGTGAGGGTAGCCCGGCTCCATCGGGCCCGTATGCGGGGCAAGCCTTTTTGGTTCCTTTTGTGGCGTTTGACAAAAGGGACTCGCCCGAGGGGGCGAAACAAAAAATCTCCGCAGACTCGGTGCGGCGCGCTACACCGAGCAAGAAGGCAGCTGGGTTCCCGCGTTCGCGCACTGCTGTCCGGCACGCCTCATGCTATTAACAGCTGCCCCTGACGCAGGTTGATCTCGCGCATTCGCTCTTGCCGTCGTCGGTAACGTTCAGCCT
>NZ_JWMC01000006.1:0-65907 GCF_000812405.1 Pseudomonas sp. PI1 | reverse complement strand
GCCAGCATATCCACATCAGCGGCGGCGCCCTGGACAATCGCCTCGGCCTGTTCGCCGCCGAACAGAGCCTGCGCCTGGACCTGGCCAGCCTGGACAACCGCGAGCAGGGCCTGCTGAGCAGCCAAGGCGGGCTCACGGGACGCGTCGGCAGCCTGAACAACCAGCAGGGCGGCATCACGGCCCGGGCCGTCGAGCTGCAGGGCGACAGCCTCGACAACCGCGGCGGCCAACTGTACGCCGAGACCGAACTGGCGCTGGACCTCGGCGCCAACCTGGATAACCGCGGCGGGCGCCTGGAAGGCCAAGGCGTGCAGGTGCGCACCGCCAACCTGGACAACTCCGCCGGCGGCATCCTCAGCGGCGCCGGAGGCTTGCTGCAACTGGCCACCGGGCACTTCGACAACCGCGCCGGCATCGCCCAGGGCGCCGCGCTGCTGCTCGACGCCGACAGCATCGCCAACAGCGATGGGCACCTGGCAGCCACCCACGGCGACGCCCGGGTGAACAGCGCCGGCTTCGACAACCGTGCCGGCGGCCTCTTCGCCAGCCAGGCCCTGGCCCTGTATGCCGGCGACTTCCTCAACCACGGCGGCCAGGTCGGCGCCCGGGACATCGACTTCAGCCTGCGCGGTGCGCTGGACAACACTCTCGGCCTGATCGAGGCCGGCAACCAGCTCACTCTCACCGCCGCCGGCCTGTCCAACGCACAGGGCCGCGTGCGCGCCCTTGGCCAGCAGGGCGCCACGCGCCTGAGCATCGGCGGCCTGCTGGACAATCGCGAAGGCCTGCTGGAAAGCGCCGCTGCCGACCTGCTGCTCACCAGTGGCGACCTGCGCAACGACGACGGCAGCGTGCGCCACCTGGGCAATGGCGGGTTCGGCATCGACCTGGCGCAACTGGGCCTTGCGGGCGGCAGCTTCGTCACCAACGCCGCGCTGAACCTGAGCGCGGCCAGTTGGACTAACCGCAGCAGCCTGCAGGCGCGCGAACTGACCCTGGATATCGGCCAGCTGGAACAAGCGGCCGAGGGACGTCTACTGGCCAGCCAGGCCCTGCGCGGTACGGGTGGCGACTGGCGTAACGCCGGCCTGATCGCCAGCGACGGCGACCTGGCGCTGAACCTGGGTGGACGCTACAGCGGCAGCGGGCAACTGAGCAGCCTGGGCGAGCTCGGCCTCGATGCCGCCAGCCTTGCCCTCGATGGCAGCGCCAGCATCATCGGCGGTGGTGCCACCCGCATCAGCATTGGCGGCAGCCTGGACAACACCGGCCGCATCACCGCGGCCGGCGACTTGCTGCTCCGCGCAGCCAACCTGAACAACACCGGCACCCTCGGCAGCGCTGCCGGCCTGCGGATCGAGAGCGCGGACCTGCTCAACGAAAACGGCCTGCTGTTCAGCGGTGGTGACATGGCGCTGCGCGTGGAGCGCTTCGTCAACCGCTACGCCGACGTCTACAGCCTGGGCGCCCTGGACATCGCCGCGGACGACCGGCAAGGGCGCGCCCGTGTGGTGGAGAACCGTTCGGCCACCCTGGAGGCGCAGGGCGACCTGGCGATCGCCAGCGACAGCCTGAAGAACACCCAGGACAGCTTCCGTCTCGGGCAGAAGCTGATCTCCGGGGAAATCATCGTTCGCTGCTACGACTGCTCCGGCGACCACTACAACGTCGACTACATCGCCCGGGAGGTCTATGCCAGCGAGGTGCAGGAGGCATCCCCGGCCGCTTTCATCCAGGCCGGCGGCAACCTGCGGGTGGATGCCCAGGACTTCGAGAACACCGCGAGCACCCTGGCCGCCGGTGGCGACATCGCCATCAGCGCCAACAGCTTCGTCAACCAGGGCATCAACGGTGGCGAGAGCATCCGCACGCGGATATTCAACAGCGGCAGGGTCACCGACGGCACCGTCGAACGCTTCGTTGGCCATTACGTCCTGCCCTACAACCTGGCGAACAATGCCGATCCCTCGGTGTTCAGCTACTGGGACAACCTCATCGGCGGGCTCAACCAGGGCACGGTGACCCCCACTGAACTGGCCAACGGTCTGCTTCTGCACGTCTACCGCGACGCCAATGGCAACCTCCACCGGCCGATGCACGTGCCGGACTACCAGGCCAACCACTACGACCCGGACAACCTGCTGGAACTGCCGTCGGCGCTGTACGACCTCGGCTTCCTCAGCGACGTCTGGGAATACCGGCCGGGCGGCGCCACCTCCGCCAACGCCGTCATCCAGGCGGCTGGCGCGGTGCAGATCAGCGCTGGCGAGCGCCTGGACAATGGCGTCATCCACCCCGGCATTGCCTACGACGGCGGGGTGGCGCGGATCGAGGCCGTTCAGGTCGACGGCCAGTCGCAACCTCTGGTCGTGGTGCTCAACCCACAGCTGCCACCCGACCTCGCCCAGCAGGCGGTCAACCCCATCAGCCTGCCGGGCTTCCGCCTGCCCCAGGGCGAGCATGGCCTGTTCCGGCTCAATGCCCCGGACAGCGGCCATCCCTACCTGATCGAAACCAACCCGGCGCTGGCCGGGCTCAAGCAGTTCCTCGGCTCCGACTACCTGCTGGCCCAACTGGGCTACGACCCGGCCCAGGCGCAGCAGCGCCTGGGCGACGGCCTCTACGAGCAGCGGCTGATCCGCCAGGCGCTGGTGGCGCGCACCGGCCAGCGCTTCATTGCCGGGCTGTCCAGCGATGAAGCGCTGTTCAGGTACCTGATGGACAACGCCATCGGCTACAAGGACCGCCTGGGCCTCAGCCTCGGCGTGGCCCTGAGCGCCGAGCAGGTGGCGGCGCTGACCCACGACATCGTCTGGCTGGAAGAGGCCGAGGTGAACGGTCGCAAGGTGCTGGTACCGGTGCTCTACCTGGCTCAGGCCGAGCATCGTCTGGCACCCAACGGCGCGCTGATCCAGGGGCAGGACCTGGCGCTGATCAGCGGCGGCGAACTGAACAACGCCGGCACCCTGCGCGCCAGCAACGACCTCGGCGCCACTGCCGCCAACATCGGCAACAGCGGCCTGATGGAAAGCAACCGGCACCTGCAACTGCTGGCCACGCAAAGCATCCGTAACGCCGCCGGCGGCATCATCAGCGGGCGCGATGTCAGCCTCGTTGCGTTGACCGGCGATGTCGTCAACGAACGGACCCTGACCCAGGTGCAGGGCCAGGCCAGGGGCGCCAGCCTGCAGACCAGCCTGCTCGACAGCGCCGCGCGCATCGAGGCCGGCGGCGACCTGTCGATCAGCAGCGGGCGCGACCTGCTCAACCTGGGTGGCCAACTGCAGGCCAAGGGCGACATCCAACTGCAGGCCGGGCGCGATGTGCTGATCGGCGCCGTCGAGTCCGTCGACAGCAACGCCCGCCAGGACAAGCGTCATAGCTGGGAACAGGCCGAGGTCCGCCAGCACGCCGCCGGCGTCCAGGCCGGCGGTGACCTGCAGATCAGCGCCGGCCGCGATATCGGCGTGCTGGCCAGCCACCTGGAAGCCGGCGGCGACGCCAACCTGGCCGCCGCCGGCAACCTGCTGCTGGGCGCCGCGCAGGAGCAGAGCAGCCGCGAATACCACTACCGGCGCAGCGGCAAGAAGGTCGACAGCGAAGACAGCCACGTCAGCCAGCGCGGCACGAGCCTGAACGCCGCCGGCGACGTCACCCTCAGCGCTGGACAGAACCTGACCCTCGAAGCGAGCCAGGTCGGCGCCGGCAAGGAAGCCTTCCTGGTGGCTGGCAACAAGCTCCAGTTGCTGGCCGGTCATGACAGCGAACACTCGCTGTACCAGAAGCAGAAGAAGGGCAGCCTCGGCAGCAAGAGCTTCAAGCGCGACGAAATCACCGACGTGAAGGCCGTGGGCAGCCAGATCAGCGCCGGCTCCGACATCACCCTGCTCAGCGGCGGCGACCAGAAGTACCAGGCCGCCAGGCTGGAAAGCGGCAACGACATCGCCATCCTCAGTGGCGGCCGCGTGACCTTCGAAGCGGTCAAGGACCTGCACCAGGAAAGCCACGAGAAGAGCAAGAGCGACCTGGCCTGGCAGTCCGCCAAGGGCAAGGGCCAGACCCACGAGACCCTGCGCCAGAGCCAACTGATCGCCCAGGGTGAACTGGCGATCAAGGCCGTGGAAGGCCTGAAGATCGACATCAAGCACATCGACCAGCAGAGCGTCGGGCAGACCATCGACGCCATGGTGCGGGCCGATCCCGACCTGGCCTGGCTGAAAGAGGCCGAGGCGCGGGGGGATGTGGATTGGCGGCGGGTGCAGGAGGTGCATGACAGCTGGGAGTACAGCAGTTCGGGCATTGGTACCGGAGCTGCAATTGCCATTGCCATCATCGTTGCTGCTGCAACTTACGGCGCTGCGACCGGCGCAATAGGTTCGGCTGCAGGAGCTGGGGCCGGTTCTGGAACTACGATGGCGGCTGCAGGTAGTGCCGCCATGGTTGAGGCTGGTGCTGCAGTTGGCAGTGCTGCCGCAGGTTGGGGGAACGCCATGGCAGCGACTGCTATTTCTTCTGTCGCTGGAACTGGGGCTGCCAGTTTTGTTGGGAACAAGGGCGATCTGGGGCAAACACTCAAGGACATCACCAGTGAGGACAGCCTGAAAGGTTTTGCCGCTGCGGCACTCATCGCAGGATTCGGCGCTGGCTATACGGAGGGCTGGGGTAGGGAGTTGACTGCCGAGGGGAACTACAAACTGATCAGCTATGGAGATCGGATCAAGGCTTATGCTGCCAATACTGCACTAAAAGGCATCCTTAATGGGAGCGACAAGGATACGTGGCTGAGTATTGCTGCTACAGGGGCGTTGATGGAGTTGTATCAGTACTCGGTCGGACGAAGTCCGGACGTAAGGCCTGGTGTTGATCGTCCGACCGGTTCAGCCTTTGATAGTGATGCTGGTTTTGTTCCGATGGTTCTTGATCGAGAGGGGAAGAATATTGGGTTAAACCTGCCACTGGATGATCTTGCATGCTCCAGCTTTTACTCAATCTGTCATGGTACGCCGATAAGTAATTCTTTGAATCAAGTTCCAGGCTTTAACGCGTTTGCGACTTTGCATGATCAGTGGATGATAAGTTTGGAGGCATCTAAGGGAGGTGGGATGAGTATTATTGAGAACTTAGGGAGTATGCCGCCGGCAATGTTGGTTAACTATGGGGCCCTGTATGATAAATATAGGGAGATGATAAAAGGTGTGCGTGATGTTTCCGGTGATTAGTAGGTTGATAACTGGTTTGCTCTTAATTTCTTCTATGCTGACCGGACTCTCTGGATGTCTGTCCTATGATGCTTGGGAGAAAAGCAGAGATACTTTGGTCGGAATGAAGTTTGATCCTGAAGCGTCATTAGTGGGAAAAGAGCGAATTTATTTTGTTAGGGGGGTTAGCAGCAGAAGGTCTGTCGACTATTCAAGGATTGAGAGTGGAGGAGTTCGCTATTATATAACTTATATGGTGCCGTTTTGTCGATATTCCATACTTGTTTCTCCTGATGGAATTATACGTTCATGGCGTCGTGAGTCTCTCGATAGAAAAAGCTGTTATGTTTATTAGAAGTGGTTGGCTGGACAGAATTAAAGTGCAGGAAATAAAGCTTTCCCATTTTTCTTTTAGGTGTTATGGGGCTTGGAATGAAAAAATCTAAAAATGAGAGAGATGTATTTAAATGAAATTTCTTGCGTTTATGTATAGATATAGATTCATTGCTGTTGCCGTTATGGTGGGATGCAGTGGATTGAACTCATTAAGATTTATAGGTGAGTGGAATAATTTCTGGAGTGTTGTTGCTTCTCAGTGTCTATTTGGTCGAGGGTTTTACTGTTATATCGCAAATAAGTCTATTTATTATGGTCCTCAAGGAATGATTGAGGCTGACCATCCAAGGTCCATAAGGTTTTTGGCTGGAATTGGTGCGTTATCTATTTATCTATTTATGTTCGCATTTAATGGCTACGGCAGGGAGTGGTGGTAAGTGTAAGGAAGAATGTTAATTTCTGCTTTATAAGGCTGGCGGGTTGATTTTGGTATGTTAAATGAATTTTGCTCGCTTGAGGTTTTAGTAAGTTTTTAGGTGTGATTGTGGCGGGAATGGGGATCTGGTGTCGCGTGGGTGAGAGCTATATAAATGGCTTGGCTTGATTTTCTTTATAAGTATAAGCTGGCTATTCTTTTTCTTATGCTGGCAAGTAGTGGGGTGAATTCTCTGAGGTTTATCGGGGAGTGGAAAGATTTTTGGGCTGCTATCACGGTTCAGGCGTTTTTTGGCCAGGGATTTTGTTGTTACATTGCGAACAGGACTATTCGTTTGGCTCCAGGTGGTATCAAGAAAGGCTATCCGGGAGCGGTTAGGTTGTTAGTTGGTGGAGGTGCGTTTTTTATATATTTATTGATGTTTGCGTTTAATGGCTACGGTAGGGCATGGTGGTGATGAAGCTATTCGTTATAGACCAAAAGGGAGGGTATTTATTCTGATATCAAAGCTGACTGGTTATGTAGGGTTAGAGTGTAGGAGGTGATTTTCTAATTTTTCGATTTTATCACCTAGGTCTTATCAATAGGCGGGCTTAGGATAACGGGTGTAAATTTTCCATCTCTGGTTTTTGAAGAGATAGCTTTGGATGAGATTTTTAAGACTTTTGAAGAGGCATAGATTAGCTGTGCTTGCTCTGTTGGTTTTTGGCGGTATTGGCAATTCTTTAAGGTTTATTGGTGAGTGGAATAATTTTTGGGTGGTCGTAACTGGTCAGATTTTTTTTGGTTGGGGGTTTTATTGCTATTTGGCAGATAGAATTATTTATCTGGCGCCTGGAGGGGCGATCGAAAAGGATCATCCAACGGAAGTTAGGATTCTGGTTGGGGTGTTCGCCCTTGGTGTGTACTTATTGATGTTTGCGTTTAATGGCTATGGCAGGGGTTTGTGGTAAGTGCCGGGAAGGGTGTTTGTTATTTTTTGTGGTGTTGGTTGATGAGGTGAGAAGGGGGCGCAGGCCGAAAGGGGATTTGAATGGCACTTACTTAAGCGCTAACTAATTGATTCAGAAAATAAAGGTTGCTCTTGGTCTACGGTGATGGTTGCGAACACACCGAGCCCAAGGAGCAGCCCAGATGAATCCTAGGCGCCAGGCCGTCATTCATCAACAGCAGCGCGCCCGTCGGTATACATCGAATACGGACGCTTACGCCTTCTTCAACCTGCTAACCGGCCCTGAATTATTCGACCCTGTCGAGTTGCTGCTGCCGGTTCATCGGGAGCGCTTGTTCCCGCCGCCAGTCGCGAACACCAACTGATCGGCGAAGACCAGCTGTACGGTCCCTTAGAGTTGTTCGGCCGCCAGCACGAGCTGACCCTCGGCGCCAACTACGGCCGCTCGCACCTCAAGGCCGGCGCCGACACCATCGCCGCCAACGGCTACTACACGCCCTGGTGGACCTGATGGCCAGCTACGACATCGACAGCCACTGGAGCACGGCGCTGAACCTGAACAACGTCACCGATCACAAGTACCTGCTGTCGCTGTACGAAAGCACCACTACCGCCAACTATGGCGCGCCGCGCAACCTCACCGCCTCGGTAAGCGGAGAGCTCTTTCTGTTTTCGGCAGCGGTGAGCAGGGTCATGAGAGCGGGTACAAAAACCAGGGATTGAGGATCGGCTGACATCAAGTCCGCTCCCTTTCCCCATTGCGCTCGGTGAACCAGATGGCAACGGCCATCACCGCGATGCCCGTCAACTGCAGAGCACCCAGGCGCTGCCCGTAGAACAGCCAGTCGATGACGATGGCCACGGCCGGGTAGATGAACTGGTAGACCGCGATCCTGTCGGTGTTCAGGCGCGCCATGCCGGCGTACATCAGCGAATAGGCGAGCCCGGTGTGGATCAGCCCCAGGCCTGCCAGCCAGGCCCAGGAGGCGCCCCATTGCGGCCAGCCGTGGAGCATGGGCCACGCCAGCAGGACCAGCGTTCCGATCGCGCACTGCCACCAGGCGAGGATGCCGGCCGACATGTGCCGTAGCCGCCGGGCGACGATGGTGACGCAGGCGGTGCAGAAGGCGCCGACCAGGCAGAACGCCACGCCCCACCAGTAGCTCGCGGGGTAGGCCTGGTCCGCGCCGAACAGCGAAAGGTGCTCCAGTATGCCGGTCGCCAGCACCAGGCCGGCCATGGCGACGAGCACCGATACCACGCGTCGCTTGGCAATCGGCTCCTTCAGATACCAGGCACCCAGGATCAGCACCCACAGCGGCTGCACATGGAAGAGCACCGTGGCCACGCCTGCGGAGGTGTGCTCGATGGCGGCGAAGAACAGGCCCCAGGCCAGCACCATCAGGCCGCCCGCCGCGAGCAGCGCGAAGGTCGCCTTCCTGCCCGGGAGCAGGCCGCGCAACTGGCGGCGACAGGCTGCCCAGAGCGTCAGCCCCAGCAGGCCGAAGGCGCAGCGGAACCAGGTCGCGGTCAGCGGATCGGCGCCGGACTGGTGCAGGAAGAGGCCGATGGTGCCCAGGACGACGCTGCCCAGTACGAAGGGCAGCGTTCCGCCGGTGACGTCGGAATGGACGTGTGCGGCTTGCTGGCTGAAAGGCGAAGCCTGCGGCCCCGCCATTTGTTCATGTGCGTTCATACGGCGAGTGTGGGGCTGGCCCGTTGGAACGAGAAGCGCATAATGCCGCATGCAAATATTCGATAAACGAATGGAAAGGGCCGATCAAGATGATGCCGCGTGACCTGCAGCTGGACTGGCTGAAGTGCTTCGTTTCCGTGGTCGATGCGGGCTCGCTGTCGAACGCGGCGGGCGAGGTGCATCGTTCGCAATCGGCGGTCAGCATGCAGCTGAAGAAACTGGAAAGCGCCCTGGGCCGGCAACTGCTGGTGCGCGGCCCGCGCAGCCTGCAGCTGACCGCGGACGGCCAGACGCTGCTGGGCTTCGCCCGCCGCATGCTCGACCTGCACGCCGAAGCCCAGGCCGCCTTCCATGGCGAGGAACTCAGCGGCCGGGTTCGTCTTGGCGTGCCCGACGATTACGCGGCCAAGTACCTCACGCCGGTGCTCAAGCGTTTCGCCCAGCGCTATGGCAGCGTGGAAATCGAACTGAACTGCGAGCAGTCGACGGCGCTCATCCCGCGGGTAGCCAGCGGCGATCTGGACCTGGCGCTGGTTTCCCGCGACCACTCCCGGCGCGGAACGCTGCTGTTCCACGAACCCATGGTCTGGGTGGGTTCGCCGCAGTTCGAGCTTTGGCGGCGCGACCCGCTGCCGATCGCGGTCTACGAGAGCACGAGCCTCGCACGGCGCAGCGCGATCAATTCCCTGGCGCTGCAGGGCCGGCGCTACAAGGTGGTGTACAACAGCTCCAGCCTCGCCGGGCAGCTCGCCGCGGTGGAGAGCGGCCTGGCGGTGGCGGTGCTGACGCAATGCAGCGCCCCCGATCACTTGCAGATACTGGGCGTCGAGCAGGGGCTCGGCCCGCTGGAGCCCATGGAGGTCGCCGTCTATCGAAGCCGCGCTTCCCAGGGCTCCAAGGCCGTGGATAGCCTGCGGAGCCTGTTGATCAGGACGTTGAGGTTGTCGAGCGAGGGTTGAAGGATTGCTGGTGGAGTTCGTTTCCTTCGAGGCGAGCGACATTCGACGCTGGTGCCGGCCCAGGTCGATCCGCTAGGCTTGCCGCTCCCGGCGCAGGTGCCGGGCCCCAGGAACGCCACTTTCAAGGAGATGCCCCATGGCGAACATTCCCCAGGCGCTGCCGCGCGCCTTTCCCCTGAAACTCGTCGCCGGCGGCCTGATCGGCCTGCTGGTGCTGGTCGCCGTGGGCGGCTCGTTCTACACCATCGACGAGAAGGAGCGCGGCGTGGTGCTGCGCAACGGCAAGCTGGTGGACGTGGCCGAGCCCGGGCTGGGCTGGAAGGTGCCGTTCATCGAGACGGTGAAGACCCTGTCGATCCAGAACCACACCAGCCGCTACGAGCAACTGCAGGCCTACAGCCGCGACCAGCAGAGCGCGGCGCTGGTTGTCTCGGTGTCCTGGCACGTGACGCCGGACGAGGTGGCGAAGGTCTACTCCGGCTACGGCGACCTGCAGGGGCTGGTGGACCGTCTGATCAGCCGCCAGGTGCCGACCCAGGTGGAAAACGTCTTCGGCCGCTATACGGCGATCCAGGCGGTGCAGAACCGCGGGCAGTTCGTTGCCGACGTGGCCACCGCGGTCAAGGCCGCGGTCAAGGGCCCGGTGGTGATCGACGGCGTGCAGGTGGAGAACATCGACTTTTCCGACGCCTACGAACGTTCCATCGAGGAGCGCATGAAGGCCGAGGTGGCGATCCAGACCCGCCAGCAGAACCTCGCCACCGAGCAGGTGCAGGCGCAGATCCAGGTCACCCAGGCGCAGGCCGAGGCCGACTCCAAGCTGGCCCAGGCCAAGGCCGACGCCGAGGCCACCCGCCTGCGCGGCCAGGCCGAGGCCGATGCCATCCGCGCCAAGGCCGAGGCCCTGGCCTCGAACCAGAACCTCATCGAACTGACCAAGGCCGAACGCTGGGACGGCAAGCTGCCGGAAACCATGCTGCCGGGCTCGACGCTGCCGTTCATCGATGTGAATCGCGCACGTCCCTGATCCTGGCATCGGTTCTTCGTGGGGCCGGGCCCGGTGGGGTCGGCGCCAACCTGTAGGAACAACTGTCTGCGCCGAGGCGCTTTCCGTAGGATGGGTTGAGCTTGCGAAACCCATGCGGTTGCACTGATGGGTATCGCTTCGCTCAACACCATCCTACGAAAAGCCATGCTCGCTACGTTCGTGTGTCCCTGGAACTGGACTGTGTTCCGTGCTGAGGTTGAGATCGGAGCGGGGGCGTAGAAGAGCACCCTCTCCCCAGCCCTCTCCCGCAAGCGGGAGAGGGGGCTGCCCGGCATGCTCGGGGAGTTCGGCGCCAACCTGTAGCGGGCCCTGCCCGCGATTTCGCGCGCAGGGCGCGCTCCTACATGCTGTCCGGGAGAACGCGGATCTCATCCGCGAATCGCGCCGGAGCTTCCGGCCATCGCGGACAAGGTCCGCTCCTGCCATACGGGTGGGCACGGCTTCTCGCAGGAGCGAGCTTGCTCGCGAACACACTTCACTGCGCTGCTCATTCACGAGCAAGAACCAGGCGTCCCCTCGACCCTACGAAGAGGCGATCTGCCTGCCTCTACCGAGCCTGGCAGATAGTCGATGACGTGGCGCATTCGATGGTCGGTGATGGCTGCGTTGATGGTGTAGGCGCCGCCTCCGCAGATGCCGATGGCGCCGATGCGATCGGTATCTGCGGAGGGTTGGGCCAACCTCTCCATCCCCCACGACTCCCTTCATACATTTGTCTAGCGCAACTGCCCGTCCCTTGGATTTTGTCGATGTCCAGTCCCGCCGAAGGTCCCTAACCTTCTGAAAAGGCAGCGTTGATTACCAATAATAAAAGGAGACGACCAGTGCCTATTCAGACAGAACACGACCCGCGCCTGAAGCGTGCGCTCAAGACGCGGCACATCAGCATGCTGGCCCTGGGCGGCGTCATCGGCGCCGGGCTTTTCGTGGGCTCCAGCGCGGTCATCGCCTCGACCGGGCCCGGCGCTTTCATCACCTATGCCATCACCGGGCTGATCGTCGCGCTGGTGATGCGCATGCTCGGCGAGATGGCCGCCGCGCATCCCGCCAAGGGTTCCTTCGTCGATTACGCGAGGCTGGCCTTCGGCCGTCCGGCCGGGTACATGACCGGCTGGCTGTACTGGTACTTCTGGGTGATCGTGGTGGGCTTCGAGGCCGTGGTCGGCGGCCAGATCATCAACGGCTGGTTCCCGGACATCCCGGTATGGGCCATCGCCCTGGGGCTGATGGTGGGCATGACGCTGCTGAACCTGATGTCGGTGCACTCCTTCGGCGAGGCCGAGTACTGGTTCGCCGGCGTCAAGGTCGCGGCCATCGTCGTGTTCCTGGTCGTCGCCGGGGCCTATGCCTTCCGGCTGTGGCCGGGCTCCACCGCCAGCTTCGGCAACCTCACCGCGCATGGCGGGTTCCTGCCCCACGGCGTGACGTCGCTGTTCACCGGCGTGGTGGTGGTCATCTTCTCCATGACCGGCGTGGAAGTCGCCACCCTCGCCGCGGCGGAGTCCGAGAACCCTTCGCGCAACATCCGCAAGGCCGTCAATACCGTGATGCTGCGCATCCTGGTGTTCTTCGTCCTGGCGACCTTCTTCATCGTGGTCGCGCAGCCGTGGACCGAGATCAAGGCCGGCAAGTCGCCGTTCGTGGCCACCCTGGAGCACATCGGCATTCCCGGCGCCGGCCACATGCTGACCGCGGTGATCCTGGTGGCGGTGCTGTCGGTGCTCAATGCCGGGCTCTACACCTCGTCGCGCCTGCTGTACGTGCTGGCCTCCAACGACGAGGCGCCAAGCTGGATCGCCGGGGTGAGCCGCAAGGGCGTGCCGGTGCGCGGCGTCATCGCCTCCACCCTGGTGGGCTATGGCTGCGTGGTCATCGCGGCGCTCTGGCCCGATACCGTGTTCCAGTTCCTGATCAACTCCTCCGGCACCGTCTTCCTGTTCGTCTACCTGATGATCTGCCTGTCGCAGCTCAAGCTGCGCCGCAGATGGGTGGAGGAGGGCAGCCTGAAGTTCGCGATGTGGGGCCACCCCTGGCTGCCGCTGCTGGTGACCGCGTCGATCGTGGCGGTGCTGGTGAGCATGGCCTTCGACCCCTCGATGCAGATCAGCCTGCTGCAGTGCCTGATCGCCATCGCCGCGATCGCTGCCTCCTACGCGCTGGTGCGGCTGTCCCGCTGCCGCCGGCAAGCCGCCGTGCTACCCGCACGCAGCGCTTCGTAGCCCCCACCCATGGCCGTCAATTGGAAGCCAACCCCATGACCGCAAAATTCGATCTGACCCAGTTACCCAACAAGCCGCTCTGGTTCGAACAAGGCCCGGTCCGCGCTGCGCTGGAGGGCACCACGGACGCCGATGTCGTCATCGTCGGCGCGGGGTACACCGGCCTGTGGACGGCCTACTACCTGCTCAAGAGCGACCCCTCCCTGCGTGTGGTGCTGCTGGAAAAGCGCGAAGTCGGTTTCGGCGCCTCCGGGCGCAACGGGGGCTGGGCCTCGGCGATTTTCCCGATCTCGCTGTCCCGGGTGGCCGAGATGTATTCCCACGATGCCGCGCTGAAGCTGCAGGCGGCCATGAACGACACGGTGGACGAGATCGGCCGGGTGCTGGCGCTGGAAGGCGTCGACGCCGACTACGCCAAGCAGGGCTTCCTCTCCCTGGCCCGCAGCGCGCCGCAACTGGCCCGTGCGCGGGCGGCGGTGGAAGGCTCGGCGCGCTTCGGGCTGCCGGAGCAGTGGCAACTGCTCGATGGCGCCCAGGCCGGCGCCAGGGTCGGCGCCGAAGGCACGCTGGGCGGGCTCTATACCGAGCATTGCGCGCTGATCCACCCCGGCAAGCTGGTGCGTGGCCTGGCGCGGCTGGTGGAGACGATGGGCGCGACCATCCACGAGCATTCCGCCGTCACCGAGTTTGCCGAGGGCGTGGTGCGCACCGGGCGTGGTTCGGTGCGCACGAAGTTCACGGTGCGCGCCACCGAGGCGTTCACCTCGCAGCAACCCGGGCACTCGCGCTTCGTCATCCCGCTGTATTCGCTGGTGCTGGCGACGGAGCCGCTGCCCGCCGAGCTGAGGCGCGGGCTGGGGCTCGACCACCGCCTGGCCTTCAACGACATGCGCCACCTTCGCGTCTACGGGCAGGTCACGGCCGAGGGGCGGCTGGTTTTCGGCGGCCGCGGCGCGCCGTATCGCCTGGGCTCCCGGATCACCGAGGAGGCCGACCTGGTGGACGGCATCCACGCGAAGATCCACCAGACGCTGCTGGAATTCTTCCCGGACCTGGCCGATGCGCGCATTACCCACCGCTGGGGCGGCGCGCTGGGCGTGGCCCGCGACTGGTGCCCCACGGTGAGCATCGACCGGAAGAAACGCATCGCCTGGGCCGGCAACTACGTGGGCGATGGCGTCGCCACCAGCAACCTGGCGGGGCGCATCCTGCGCAACCTGATCCAGGGCCGCGACGAGGCGATCAACGCCTTGCCCCTGGTCAACCACCGCTCCCCGTCCTGGGAGCCCGAGCCGCTGCGCTGGCTGGGTGTCAACAGTGGGCTCGCCGCGGCCTCGCTGAGCGACATCGAAGAGCGCATCACCCATCGTCCATCCCGCACCGCGATGTTGCTCGAGAAGCTGACAGGTGCGCATTAACAGGAGTACGCCGTGAGCACTTTCACGATCATCAAGTCCGCCGCCATCCAAGCCTTGCCCCTGACCCCCGCCGGCCAGCGCGCCGGGGCGGACAAGGGCGACCCGCAGATCGCCATCCAGCAGCTGGCGCCCGAGGCGACCGGCAACCTCGGCGTCTGGGAATGCCAGCCCGGCGGCTGGCCGGTGGTCGAGCGCCCCGACACCGAGTTCACCTACATCATCTCCGGTAAGGCGCTGCTCACCGATAGCGGTAGCGGCGAGGTGGTGGAAGTGACCGGTGGCGATCTGATCATCCTGCCTCCGGGCTGGACAGGGCGCTGGGACGTGCTGGAGACCGTGCGCAAGGTGTACGCGATCTACTGATTCTGCAAGGTGGTGGCTGAGCGCTACCGCTGTTATCCCTTGATGTGAGAAAGACAATGACCCAAACCATCATGAATTGGATCTCCGGCGCCCAGGCGCAGGCCACCAGCGGCCAGCAACTGCCGGTCTACAACCCGGCCACCGGCGTCGTCACCGGCCAGGTGCAACTGGCCAGCCACGCCGACGTGGACGCGGCCGTGGCCTGCGCCAAGGCCGCCTTCCCGGCCTGGAGCAATCTCTCGCCGCTGCGCCGCTCGCGGGTGCTGAACCGCTTCCTGGCCCTGCTCAACGAGCACCGCGACGAACTGGCCCGGCTGATCACCGCCGAGCACGGCAAGGTGTTCACCGACGCCCAGGGCGAAGTCACCCGCGGCATCGAGATCGTCGAATTCGCCTGCGGCGCGCCGCAGCTGCTGAAGACCGACTTCACCGACCAGGTCAGCAGCAACATCGACAACTGGACGCTGCGCCAACCGCTGGGCGTGGTGGCGGGCATCACGCCGTTCAACTTCCCGGTGATGGTGCCGATGTGGATGTTCCCCGTGGCCCTGGCCACCGGCAATACCTTCGTGCTCAAGCCCAGCCCGATCGACCCCAGCCCGAGCCTGTTCATCGCCGAGCTGCTCAAGCGGGCCGGCCTGCCCGACGGCGTGTTCAACGTGGTGCAGGGCGACAAGACGGCGGTCGACGCGCTGCTCGAACATCCCGACGTGCAGGCCATCTCGTTCGTCGGCTCCACGCCCATCGCCAACCACATCTACGAGACCGGCGCGCGCCACGGCAAGCGCGTCCAGGCCCTGGGCGGAGCGAAGAACCACCTGGTGGTCATGCCCGACGCCGACATCGACCAGGTGGTGGATGCGCTGATCGGCGCGGCCTACGGCTCGGCCGGCGAGCGCTGCATGGCCATCAGCGTGGCGGTTTTCGTCGGCGACGAGACCGCCGAGAAGGTCATGCCGAAACTGATCGAGCGCACCCGCGCGCTCAAGGTGCTCGAGGGCAGCAACCTGGCGGCCGAGATGGGGCCGATCGTCACCCGCGCCGCGCTCGAACGCATCACCGGCTACATCGAGCAGGGCGTCCGGGAAGGGGCGACGCTGCTGGTGGACGGCCGCGGCTTCGACGGCGAGACGGCGGGCGAGGGCTGCGGCGATGGCTTCTGGCTGGGCGGCACGCTGTTCGATGACGTCACCCGCGACATGCGCATCTACCGGGAAGAAATCTTCGGCCCGGTACTGGCGTGCCTGCGCGTCAAGGACTTCGCCGAGGCGGTGCAGCTCATCAATGACCACGAGTTCGGCAACGGCGTGAGCCTCTACACCCGCGACGGCCACATCGCCCGCGAGTTCGGCCGGCGCATCCAGGTGGGCATGGTCGGCATCAACGTGCCGATCCCGGTGCCTATGGCCTGGCACGGCTTCGGCGGCTGGAAGAAGAGCCTGTTCGGCGACATGCATGCCTATGGCGAGGAGGGTGTGCGCTTCTATACCAGGCAGAAGAGCATCATGCAGCGCTGGCCGCAGGCCATCGCCAAGGGGGCCGAGTTCGCGATGCCGACCAGCGACTGAGGCTGGCGGCGAGTGGGCTCCGACGGCCCCGCACCCCAGGTGCGGGGCCGTTTGCATTCAAGGTGTCCGATCGAACAGCTCGGTGTTCTTCGCGGCCTGGAGCGCGATCCAGAAGCGTGCGATGCCGTTGGTGGAGGTGGGCTTGAGGCCCGTCAGCTGTTCCACGAGCTTCAGCCGGTAGACCAGGGTCTGGCGGTGGATGCCCAGGTCGAAGGCGGTGGCCTTCCAGTTCCCGTCGTTTTCCAGGAAGGCCAGCAGCGTGGGCAGCAGCGCGGCGCCCTGGGTGCGGTCGTGCTCGATCAGCGGGCCCAGGTAGCGCCCCACCAGCGCCCGGGCTTCGGCGAGGGACTTCGGCGCCATGATCAGGCCGGTCTCCGCCTCGCCATAGCGCAGCACGCCAGCCTCCACTTCCTGCGCCTGGGCCAGGGCCAGGCGCGCCTGCCTGACGCTTTCGCGAAAGCCCGTCGCCGCGGCGATCGGCCCGCTCACGCCGATCACGGTGCCCTCGCCGAGGTTGCCGCGCAGGGCATCGAATAGCCCGTTGTCGTCGCGGCTGATCGCCAGCAGCAGGCCCTTGTCGTTCAGCAGCAGGGGACTGGCCTGGTGCAGGGCGGGCGCCTGGTGCAGTTCGTCCGGCCCCCAGGGCCCGTTGCCGCCCGGCTTGATCGCAAGGCACACCAGGGTGCCGAGCAGGCCGCGCTGTTCCAGGAGGGGGCGGGCGAGGCTGAACTCCGTCTCGCCTTCCAGCAGGCTGCGCAGCAGCGCCGAGCCCTCTTCGCGCTGCTGGTCGCGGTGGATCATCAGGCGTTCCAGCTCGACGCCGAGCAGGCCGACCAGCGAACGTACCAGGAGGGGGTCGTCCAGCATTCTTTCGCCCTTGCGGGCCATGACCAGGTTGGCCCGCGCCCGCCCGGCGATGGGTATCCGTTCCAGCCGCTCCGGGGGCGGCCTGCGGGCCGAGCGGGTTTCGACGATGTCGACGCCGCTGACCGCGTCCTCGATCGCCAGGTACATATCCAGCGAGGCGGCCAGGATCGAAAGGCGGCCGGCCATGTCGGGCTCCTTGCGCAGGGCTTCGGCGTAGGTCTGGAACAGCCGCTCGCTGGCATTGAAGCGCTCGCGCTGGGCCTGCAGCACGCTTTCGATCACATGGTGGGACAGCTTGACGAACTCGAGCTCGAAGCTGCCGCGGAGAACGGGGAACAACAGGCGATCGGCCGCCGCCAGCAGCTCGTCCGACAGCGCCGGGGCGTCGTCACGGGGCGCGACCACCAGTGCGCTGGCGTTGCTCTGTACCAGTTGCTCCAGCCAGGCGACCTGGTCCTGCGCGGCTTCGGGCAGGCCAACGCCGGTGGTCATGACCAGGTCGCCCGGGGAAACCCAGCGCCACGGGTCCGGCAGGTCGACGGCGTGGGCCCAGGTGATCAGCCTGCCGGTGCCGGCGAGGCCGGCGACCGCCTGCAGTTTCAGCAGCTCGATCTCGATCAGGTCTTGCACGGTGAGCATTGGGGCCTCTTGTTTCGACGCGGGCGGGATGCCGTTCATTATCCGGAGTTATCCGGGGGCGCCTAGCTCTCTCTTGTCATTCTTGTGAGCGTGGAGTGATGGGGTTGAGGTTGGAGCGCAGGTTTGCAGAAGAGCACCCTCACCCCAGCCCTCTCCCGGAGGGAGAGGGGGCCGTTCGGAGTGGGCGGGGAGTCCGGAGTCATCCTGGGACTCCTGTATCCGCAGTGGGCCGTGCCACCGGGGCGTTCGGCGTGGTCGGTGGGCCCAATCGCGGACGGAGTCCGCTCCTACCGCATGAGCGAGTATGGCTTTTCGTAGGATGGTGTTGAGCGAAGCGATACCCATCACCGCAACCGCATGGGTTTCGCAAGCTCAACCCATCCTACGGGGCTTCCCTGGAGCCAAGGAGCGGACTCTGCCAACAGAGCAAACATCCCTACCTCGCCGACTGCGCGATATAGCCGATGAACAACCGGAACAGGTCGGAGTTGCTGGAGATTTCCAGGCGCTGGTAGATGTTGTGCTTGTGGACCTTCACGGTGCCTTCGGAGATGCCCAGCAGGTGGGCGATGGAGGCGTTGCTGTGGCCTTGCAGGATGAGCTTGGCGATGTAGCGCTGGGCGTCGGTCAGTTGGCCCTGGAGGATGTCGACGAAGGCGCTCTCCAGTTCGCTTTCGGGCGCTTCCGTGGTGATTTCGGCGGGCTTCAGGGCGGTGCGCCAGTGCAGTTCCCAGGCCGCGGCTATCACTGGCGCCAGGGTTTCCAGGTGCTGGACTTCCTTTGGTGCGAAGGGGCCGTGGTCCTCGGCCTTCATCAGCGAGAAGACGATGGCCGTGCGCGGCTGCAGGTGGATGATGTAGCCGATCTCCTCGACCTGGGTGCCGTGGGTGGACGACACGCAGGGGTGCAGGTCGCGGGAGAGGGCGAAGCCGGAGGAGAAGAAGCTGTCCGGCGCCAGGTCGCTCATGCGCCACAGGCCGGCCGGGTGGCGGTTCATGCTGGCCACGTAGAAGGGGTCCAGCAGGTAGCCGCCACGGGAATAGGCCTCCAGGGTCTTCGCCGACACCTGGCCGTTGTAGCCGTCGTGCAGCAGCTGCGCGTTGCGGTCGAAGCGGAACAGGTAGCCGCAGCTCATGTCGAAGCCGACCCTGCCGTCCAGCAGCGAGCCGATGGCGTGCCCCAGCTTGTCGGTGCCGACGGCGGCCATCAGGTCCGCCAGCTTCTTCGCGTCTTGGCTGTTCATGGAGGGCTGCGTCGCCTGTCTTGAGCAGGTGTTGCCGCGCCGGCGCGGGGCCGGCGGGTGCCTGGGCCTGGCAGGGGCGCCGCGGGGCGCCCCTGCGCGGGTGCGTCAGGACAGTCCGGTCGAGGCGCGCAGTGCGTCGTGCGGTGCTTCCTGGCTGCCCAGCTGCTGTGCCTTGGGCACCGCCAGCCAGTAGGCCAGGAGCATGCCGATCAGGCCACCGCCGAGTTTTCCAATGATCAGCGGCAGGATCAAGCTCGGCTGGAAGTTGGCGGAGTAGGCCAGGTGGTCGCCGAAGGTGAAGGCCGCGCTCACCGCGAAGGCGATGACCAGCACCTTGTCCTTGGGCGGCATGTCCGCCACCAGGCGGAACATGGCGAGGATGTTGGCCGACGCCGCGAGGATGCCCGCCGCGCCCACCGGCGACAGGCCCAGGTGCGAGGCCACGCGCTCGATGGGGCGGGAGAGGAAGCGCTTGATCAGGTAGACCATCGGGAAGGCGCCGCAGAGCATGATGCCCACGTAGCCGGAGATCTCCAGCGCGCGGAACTGGTCCTGCTTGTCGGCGATGATGGGGGCGAAGCCCCAGCTGCCGAAGTTGGCGGTGAAGAAGCCGGTGAAGTACTCGACGATGGACGCCACCAGGATCAGCGTGACCGCCGCGTACATGATGCTGCCCAGCTTGAGGAACAGCCGCACCATCAGCCCCGGCACGTAGCGCAGCGCGGCGGCCAGGGCGATGCAGAAGAGAATCTGCGGCAGCAGGTTGCGCAGCAGCATCGGCAGGTCGAAGTGCAGTTGCAGGGTGGCGGCGCCGCTGGTGGCGATGTCCGGGCGCACGCCCAGGCCCAGCAGCTGCATGCCCATGGCGATGAACACGATGCTGATGGGGATGCTCAGCAGCCCGGCCATGATGCCCAGGGCCATGTACTTGTGGTCGGCCTTGGCGAGCATGGCCAGGCCCACGGGGATGACGAAGATGATGGTCGAGCCGGACTGGAAGCCGGTGATCAGCCCGAGGATCCAGCCTTCCGGGTCGTGGGCCAGGGCCTGCGCCAGCTGGTAGCCGCCCAGGTCCGAGGCGATGAAAATCGCCCCGGCGATGCCCGGGTCGGCGCCCAGCGCGGTGAACAGCGGGCCCACGTAGTGGCTGATGAAGCTGGAGATGAAGGGGATCGCCGCCATGATGCCGGCGACCGGGATGAAGATCGGGCCGATGCTGTGCAGGCCGGCGTTGAACTCCTTGCCCAGCTCCGACTCGGCGTCGAGGATGGAGGCGATGGCGCCGACCACGGCGCAGGCCATGATGAGGTAGATGACGTACGTGCCGATGTTTTCCATTAGCTGCCTCTGTCTCTTGTAGGTTTCTTGTCTATTGGCAGAGCTAAGTGTCTTGCGAGCCGGGCGTTGTTGTTGGTCTGGGCGCGCGGCTCGGGCCGGTCAGGCCGCGGTGTAGGCGTTGTCGACGAACAGGTGGGCGCCGTTGACGAAGCTGGCGTCGTCGCTGGCCAGGAACAGCGCCGCCGAGGCCACCTCGCGCGGGTCGCACAGGCGGCCCTGCATGGCGCGCAGCGCCTCGTCGGAAACCTCGGTGCCGAATTCGCGCAGCAGGTCCAGCTCGCGGCGGCCGTGGGCGGTGCCGATGAAGCCGGGGCAGATGGCGTTGCTGCGGATGTTGCGGTCGCGGAACTCCACCGAGATCGCCCGGGCGAACATGTGGCAGGCGCCCTTGGTGGTGCAGTACAGGACTTCCATGGGGGTGCCGACCACGCCTGAGATGGACGAGGTGCAGATGATGCTGCCGCCGCCGGCCTCGATCATCTTCGGCAGCACGGCGCGGGTGACCAGGAACATGCTCTTCACGTTGATGTTCATCAGCCGGTCCCAGTCGCTCTCGCGGGTTTCCAGGAAGGGCCCGACGTGGATGGTGCCGGCGTGGTTCATCAGCACGGTGATGGCGCCGAAGCGTTCCTCCACCTGCGCTACCGCGCGCTCGACCTGCTCGGCGACGGAGACGTCGGTGGGCACGAAGAGGGCCGTGCCGCCGGCGGCGTTGATCCGCTCGGCCACCGCCTTGCCGTCGCTGTGCGGCAGGTCGAGCAAGGCGACCTTGGCGCCTTCGCGGGCGAAGAGTTCGGACGCGGCCAGGCCGCAGCCGCCCGCGCCGCCGGTGATCAGCGCCACTTTGCCGTTCAGTCGTCCCATGGGTATCTCCTGCTTGTTGTTGGTGTGGGATTGCCGTGGGGCTCCACGCTAGGGACGGGCCTTGTGGGTGTCCATATGCCGGCGGATATACGCTGGCCTATGTCTTTGTTTCAAAAGCAATAAAAGTCATTTTTCCGATGGGCGGAAAGCGCCGCGCGGGGAGAGCGGCGGCGCTGCGTTGCGGCCGTCGCTGTCGGGCCTGGTCAAGGAAGCGGCGCGCTGGAACAACTGCCCGGCAGCGCACGTGAACTAGCTTGGCTTCGCGCAATGCGGCCCTGGCTGGCGGCATTGGGCACGGACATGACAAGAACAACGAAGAAGGCCTCAGGATGACAACGACAAGAACGCAAATCCGCAATGGCGAGCTCGCGCAAGGCTTCAAGCCGCGGCACGTCACCATGCTTTCCATCGCCGGCGTGATCGGCGCCGGATTGTTCGTAGGCTCGGGGCACGCCATCGCGGCTGCCGGCCCCGCCGCCATAGTGGCTTATGTGCTCGCCGGCACCCTGGTGGTGCTGGTCATGCGCATGCTGGGGGAAATGGCCGTGGCCAGCCCCGACACCGGTTCCTTCTCCACCTACGCCGACCAGGCCATCGGCCGCTGGGCCGGCTTCACCATCGGCTGGCTGTACTGGTGGTTCTGGGTGCTGGTGATCCCCATCGAGGCGATCGCCGCCGGCGTGGTGCTGAACAACTGGTTCCCGCAGGTGGAGTCCTGGTTCTTCGCCCTGGCGATGACCGTGCTGCTGACCCTCACCAACCTGTTCAGCGTGGCCAAGTACGGCGAGTTCGAGTTCTGGTTCGCCATGCTCAAGGTGATCGCCATCGTGCTGTTCATCGCCCTGGGCGCCGTGGCCCTGGCCGGCGGCCTGCCGGGCCGCGAGGTGAGCGGCCTTTCGCAGCTGATGGCGAGCAACGGCGGCTTCATGCCCAATGGCTGGACGGCGATCATCGGCGCGCTGCTGACCACCATGTTCAGCTTCCTCGGCACCGAGGCGGTGACCATCGCCGCCGCCGAATCCGGCAACCCGGCGAAGAACATCGCCAAGGCCACCCGCTCGGTGATCTGGCGCATCTGCGTGTTCTACCTGCTGTCGATCTTCGTGATCATTTCCGTGGTGCCCTGGAACGACCCGCTGCTGCCGGTGCAGGGCTCCTACCAGCGCGCGCTGGAGGTGATGCACATCCCCTACGCGAAGTTCCTGGTGGACATGGTGGTGCTGGTGGCGGTGGCCAGTTGCCTGAACTCGTCGATCTACATCTCCTCGCGGATGATCTTCTCCCTGGCCAAGCGCTCCGACGCACCGGCCTTCATCCGTCGCACCTCGGCAGCCGGCGTGCCGCGGGCGGCGGTGATCGCCAGCACCGTCATCGGCATGTTGACCACGGCGGTGAACTTCTTCGCCCCGGCCCAGGTGTTCGCCTTCCTGCTGGCCAGCTCCGGCTCCATCGCGCTGCTGGTGTACCTGGTCATCGCCTTCTCGCAGCTGCGCATGCGCTCGATCCTGCAGCGGCGCAACGCCGAGATCGCCTTCAAGATGTGGCTGTTCCCCTGGCTGACCTGGGCGGTGATCGGCTTCATCGTGTTCGCCCTGGGCGTGATGTTCGTGATGCCGGAGCACCGCCTGGAGGTGAGTTCCACCCTGGCGCTGGCAGTGGTCATCCTGCTGCTCGGCAACCTCACCGCGCGCCGGCACGCCACGGCGGCCGCGCGTTCCGGCACGGTGGAGCAGGGCGCCTGAGGCCCGCGTAGAAAGCGACGGGAGGCCGGGGCCGGCTTCCCGTCGTCGCGTCAGTGCACAGTGGATTGGGACAGCTTGCTGCGAGCCGAGAGGAGGGTGGCGAAGATGATCAGCGCCGCCCCCAGCAGCATGCGCAGCGAGGGTTGCTCGCCGAACAGCAGCCAGGCGCAGGCGATGGCGTAGACCGGCTCCAGCGCGATGATCATGCCCGCGCTGCGGGCTTCCAGCGCATCCAGGCTCTTGACGAACAGGTACTGCGCCAGGCCCGTGCAGAAGATGCCCAGCAGCGCCAGGTAGACCCAGTCCGCCGGCAGCAGCGCATGGTGGGCGAGGTGCGTCAGGGCGAAGGGCGAAACCAGCACGGCGACGGTCAGGTTCTGCCAGAAGGCCACTTGCATGGCGTCCATGCCGCGCGTGGCGCGCCGGTTGGCGATCGCCAGCAGGGCGAACGACAGGCCCGAGCCCAGGCCCCAGAGCAGGCCCAGGGTGCCCTGGTCCGCCAGGTCGAACGACGGCACCACCAGCACCAGCCCCGCCGTGGCCATCAGCAGCAGGCAGGCTTCGCCGAAGCCGATCCGCTCGCGGAACACCGCCAGGTCCAGCAGGGCGATGAAGGCCGGGAAGCTGGCGAAACCGAGGGTCGCGACCGCGACGCCGCCGACCTTGACCGCGATGAAGAAGCTTACCCAGTGCGAAGTCAGCAGCGTCCCGGTCAGCGCCAGCACGCCGATCTTGCGCCAGCTCAGGCCACGCAGCAGCGGGCGCCGCTGCAGCTGGGCGACGGCGCCCAGGGCGACGATGGCGAAGGCGGCGCGGCCGTAGGTGATGACGCTGGCGTCGGCCTGGATCAGCGCGCCGAGGATGCCGGTCAGGCCGAACAGCACGGCGGCGACGTGGGCCACCAGCAGGGCGTTGCGGTGCGCCGAGGCGCAAGTTGTGTGGGGGAGGTCGGATGTAAGCATGGCAGTGATTCTTCAAAAATGGTGTGCGCACCGCTGCGCCGTGCGCAACGGTTGGGTGTCTGGTCGAGAAGGTTGTGTGTGGTGAGCGGCACGGGCCGACACCGACGGCGATGCAGCATTGAGAAGCTCTTCCGTGAGCCGTGCTGTTCGTTCGCCGCCCTGGATGGGTGGCGCCCCCAGCGCCGGGCGGCGCAGGGGGCTGTACTGCGGGTCAGGTCAGGATTTTACCGCGGGTCTCACGAAGCATCGATCCAGATGGTCTTCAGCTCGGTGTACTGGTCGTGGGCCCAGATCGACTTGTCGCGCCCGCCGAAGCCGGACTCCTTGTAGCCGCCGAAGGGCGTCGAGGCGTCGCCTTCGCCGAAGCAGTTGACGGTGACGATGCCCGCGCGGATTTCCCGGGCCAGGCGCAGGGCGTTGCGCAGGCTGCCGGTGTAGGCCGAGGCGGCCAGGCCGTAGACGGTGTCGTTGGCCAGGTCGATGGCGCCGTCGATGTCGGTGAAGGGCGTGACCGACAGCACCGGGCCGAAGATTTCCTCGCGGAACAGCCGGCTCTGCGGCTCGACATCGTCGACCACGGTGGGCTCGACGAAGATGTCGCCCTGGGTCTGGCCGCCATAGACGAAGTCCAGGCGCTCGCTGCGGGCCTGCTCGATGTACGAGCGCACCTTCTCGAAGTGCGCCTTGCTGACCAGGGCGCCGAGGCGGTTGTCCGGGTCCAGCGGGTCGCCCATCTTCCAGTCGCGCATGTGCACGCCGATGCGTTCGAGCAGGGCGTCCTTGATGTCGGCGTGGACGATCAGGCGCGAGGACGCCGAGCAGTTCTCGCCCATGTTCCAGAAGGCGCCGTTGACCACGTGCTGGGCGACCTGGTCGAGGTCTTCCACGTCGTTCATCACCACCGCCGGGTTCTTCCCGCCGCACTCCAGCACCACACGCTTGAGGTTGGACTCGGCGGCGTACTTGAGGAACAGCCGGCCGGTCTCGGTGGAGCCGGTGAAGCTGACCATGGCCACGTCCGGGTGGCGGCCGATGGGCTCGCCGGCCTCGCGGCCGCCGCCGGGCACCACGTTGAACACCCCGGCGGGGATGCCGGCCTGGTGCGCCAGCTCGGCGACGCGCAGGGCGGTGAGGGTGGTTTCCCGGGCCGGTTTGACCACGATGGAGCAGCCGGCGGCCAGCGACGGGCCGATCTTCCAGGCCAGCATCAGCAGCGGGAAGTTCCACGGCAGCACCAGGCCGACCACGCCGATGGGCTCGCGCACCACCATGGTCACGGCGCCGGAGCCGACCGGCGCGGTGCTGTCGTAGATCTTGTCGATCAGCTCGGCGTGCCAGCGCAGGGTGTGGATGGTCTCCGGCACGTCGATGTTCTGGCATTCGCGCACCGGCTTGCCGCTGTCCAGGCTCTCCATCACCGCCAGCTCGTGGGCGTGGTCTTCGAGCAGCTGGGCGAAGCGCTGCATGACCGCCTTGCGCTCGCCGGGGGAGCGCTTGCTCCAGCGGCCGTCCTCGAAGGCCAGGCGGGCGCTGGCCACGGCCAGGTTGACGTCTTCGGCGTCGCAGGCGGCGATGTCGGCCAGCCGCTCGCCGGTGGCCGGGTTGCTGCTGGCGAAGGTGCGGCCGGAGACGGCGTCACGGAAGCTGCCGTCGATGAAGGCCTGGGTGGGGAAGCGCAGTTCGGCGGCGATGGCGGCGTATTGCGCCTTGCTCAGCAATTCAGCCATTGTGGGTGCCCTCGGTGATCTGCGCGACTTCGCGCTTGAGTACGGCGACGATCTCTTTTAGCTCGGCCTTCTCGGCCTCGGTCAGGCCCTTGAGCGGGGCGCGCACGCCGCCGCTGCGCAGGCCGGCCAGCTCGCAGCCGTACTTGATCGACTGGACGAACTTGCCGCCTTCCAGGAAGTCCATCAGCGGCATCATCGCCGCCATGATGCGGCGGCCCTTGGCGAAGTCGTTCTCGACCACGCAGGCCTGGTACAGGGCGACGTGCTCGCCGGGGATGAAGTTGGAACCGGCGCAGACCCAGCTGCGCGCGCCCCAGGCGAAGAACTCCAGGGCCTGGTCGTCCCAGCCGCAGGACAGCGCGATGCGCGGGTGCTTGCAGGCCAGGCGGTGCAGCTGGCCGGTGGAGCCGGAGCTTTCCTTGATGGCGACGATGTTCTTGCAGCCGGCGACGGCGGCGAAGAATTCCTCGCCCATGTCCACGCCCATGCGCGCCGGGTAGTTGTACAGCATGATCGGCAGGTCGGCGGCGGCGTCGACGGCCAGCACGTGGTCGGCGATCTCCTGCTGGGTGGGCAGGGCATAGGGCGGCGAGCCGACCAGCAGGGCGTCGGCCTTGATCTCTTTCGCCGCCTTGGCGTAGGCCACCGAGTCCTCGGTGCGGATGGCGCCGGTGCCGACGATCAGCGGCAGGCGGCCGTTGATCACGTCCTTGGCCTTGGCCGCCAGGTCGAAGCGCTCCTGGGCGGTGTGGGCGTAGTACTCGCCGGTGGAGCCGCCGATGATGATGCCGTGGACCTTCGAGGCGATCAGGTATTCCAGCACTTCGGCGAAGGCCGGATGGTCGATCTGGCCATCGGCCGCCAGGGGGGTGATGGCGGGGGTGTAGATGCCTTCGAATTTCATGATGCGTTCTCCAGTGGGGTCGTGGTGGTCGGCCGCCGCGCCCAGCGGCGCGGCGGCCCTTGATCAGGTGAGCGAGGCCGCCTGCTGCAGGTTGAGCGAGCGGGTTTCCGGGGCCAGCGCCCAGGCGAACAGCAGGCCGACCAGGGTGACGATGGCCGCGGCGTACATGGTCTGGGCGATGCCCAGGCTGTCCAGGGACAGGGGGACGAGGTAGGTGCCGACCGCGGCGCCGACCCGCGACAGCGAGGTGCCCACGCCGACCGCGCAGGCGCGGATCTCGGTGGGGAACAGCTCGTTCGGGTAGACCAGCTGCAGCACCTGGGCGCCGCCGATGAACAGGGCGTAGGCGCCGAACAGCGCGAGGATCACGGCTTCGGAGGAGGCGTGGAAGGCGCCGAGGCCGAGCAGCGCCAGGCCGGACCAGAGGAAGCTGTAGATCAGCATGCTGCGCCGGCCGATGACGTTGATCAGGCGGGTGGCGATGATGCAGCCCACCACGAACAGCAGGGTGATGGTTTCCGAGCCGAAGGAGGCCCAGTTACCCTGGAGGTTCAGCGCCAGCAGCACCTTGGGCGCGAAGGCGTAGACGGCGAACACCGGGATCACCGAGCAGGTCCAGAACATGCTGACGAACAGCATGCGTTTGCCGTAGCCGGAGTGCAGCAGGTTCCACACCGAGAGCTTCTTCTGCCTGGGCTGCTCGGGCAGGTTCTGCAGCGAGAAGCGCGGCCCGTAGACGCTCTTGATGACCTGCTCGGCCTCGGCTGCACGGCCCTTGCCCAGCAGCCAGCGCGGCGATTCGGGGGTGCCCAGGCGAACCAGGAACAGGGCCGCGCCTATCACCGAGGCGCTGGCCAGCACCAGGCGCCAGGCGTCGTCGCCGCCGTGCCTGAGCAGGGCGTTGCCGACCATGTAGGCCAGCGCGGCGCCGGCGAACCAGAGGATGGTCAGGGTCGCCAGGCGCGGGCCGCGGTGCTTCTTCGGCAGGAACTCCACCAGCAGGGAGGTGGCGACGGGGTATTCGATGCCCACGCCGATGCCGATGAGCAGGCGCAGCAGGAACAGCGCCAGGGCCGACTCCACCCAGTACTGCGCCAGCGAACTGAGGATGAACAGCACCGGGCCGACGAAGAAGATGCGCTTGCGCCCGAAGTGGTCGGTCAGCCAGCCGCCGATGAAGCCGCCGAAGAAAATGCCGATCAGCGCCGCAGCGGCGATCATGCCCTGCCAGAGGGTACTCAGGCCCAGGGCGGCGGTCATCTGCACCATGGATACGCCGATGATGCTGAGCACGTAGCCGTCGACGAAGGAGCCGCCGCCGGAGCGGATCGTCAGCAACTGGTGAAAGCCATTGAGGGGTACGTCTTCGATCGAGGTGTCGTTGATTGTCATTGTTTTCTCCTGACTCTAAGAGCGGCCGGATGTTTTCAGGCTGAGCGAACCCGCAGAGCCGAAGAAGAGTCTTCAGCCCTGGTGGCTCGAAAAGCCGCCGAAACTGGCAGTCGGTCGGGGCCGACGTCCTGGGAGGCGCCTGCGGCGCCAAGCCTCCTACGTGATCAGCTTTCCTTGCCTGCCCGGTATTGACCCCACTTCAGGTTGAGGTTCACGCCCAGGGACAGGAAGGGTTCGGGCGGATTGGCATTGGGGCCGGGGGAGCGCAGCAGGAAGTCGATCAGCTCGTTCCGCTCGCCAGCCAGCCAATCGGCCAGGAGTTTTCCGGTGACGGTGCCGCGGGTCACGCCCAGGCCGTTGCAGCACAGTGCACCGTAGACGTTGGGGGCCAGCTCGCCGAAGTACCCGTTGTGGTTGCGGGACAGGGCCAGGGCGCCGCCCCAGGTGTATTCGAAGCCGACGTCGGGCAGCATCGGGAAGCGCGCGTCGAACGAGGCCTGGTGGCGGCTGACGAAGCGCTCCAGGTACTTGGCGTTGCTGCGCCCGTCCGGGTTGAAACTGAAACTGTTGCGGATCAGCAGGCGGTTGTCGGGCGTGCGGCGCACGGTGGTGCCGAACGGGTCCGCCGGGATCACTCCCCAGTAGGGCTTGCCACCGAGGCGCGCCTGCTCCTCGGCGGTGAGCGGCCGGGTGATGCTGGCGTAGGTGAAGACCGGCAGCATCTTGCCCTTGAGGAAGCCGAAGCTCATGCCGAAGGCGTTGTTGGTCAGCACCAGCTTGTCGGCGACGATGGCGCCGTTGGCGTGGCTGAGGACGATCTTCTCGCCGTACTCCACCTCGGTGATGGGGGTGTGTTCGTACAGGGTCACGTTGCTCGGCAGCGAGTCGGCCAGGCCCTTGACCAGCGCGGAGGGCTGGATGAGCACGGTGCCGGGGGTGAACAGCGCCTGGCGGTAGAAGTGGGTGCCGATGTGCGCGGGGAGGTCGGCGGCCTCGATCATCTCGTAGGCCTGGCCGAGCTTGTCGAGGCCGCGGCGGTAGGCCTCGAGCACGGCGATGCCGCGGTCCTCGATCGCCGCCTGGTACTTGCCGCAGGCCTTCATCTGGCAGTCGATGCCATGGCGCTCCACCAGTTCCGTCAGCTGGGACTGGCCGGCGAGGTTGAGCTTCAGGGCGATCCTGGCGGTGGCGATGTCGCCGATGTAGTCGTCGGCGCCGATGTCGTGGGGCAGGTCGATGGCGAAGCCGGCATTGCGCCCGGAGGTGCCGAAGCCCACTTCCTGGGCCTCGACCAGCACGATCTCCTCATCGGGAAAGTTCAGCGCCAGCTGGCGCGCCGCGGCCAGCCCGGTGAAGCCGGCGCCCACGACCACCCAGCGGGCGGCGCTCTTGCCATGGTGGGCCGGCTTGGGCTGCCGCGACCTGCTCAGGTGATACCAGCCACAGGTCGAATCGTCGGAAGGCAAGTGCGTCACTTTCATCATTTCAGGGACCTGACTCTTATTGTTTGTGCCTGTTAACCATCCCTTGCGTGAAATGACTCACTGTCGTGCGAGAACACCGGCGCTCGGGTTACTACCTAGAACTCAATAGACAAGTGCCACCTCGACCCCCGCCGGGGCCGCGTATTCGGCCATGCGCCGGCGCGACAGCTCGAAGTGCGCCCGGACGATGTCGGCCGCGGCATCGGGGTCGCGCCGCTCGATGGCCTGGATCATCTGCTCGTGCTGTTCGCAGGCGACTTCCAGGTCCTGCTGCATGTCGTCGGTGGTGGGGTGGCGGTAGAAGATCTTGCCCAGGCGCGCATGGTCGATCAGCAGCCGGCGCAGGCTGGGCATCAGGTAATCGTTGTGGGCCATCTTGCCGATCTCGAGGTGGAACTCGTCGTTGTAGAAGACGCGAGCCTCGACATCCTTTTCTTCGATGGCCTTGCGGAATCTCCGCTGGATGTCCTTCAGCGCCTCGATCTCGGCGGCGGACGCATGGGTGGCCGCCAACTGCGTGGTGGCGATGTAGATCAGCGGCGCGGCAAGGAAGAAGCTGTGCAGCGATTCGTGGCTCATGGACGCCACGCGCGGCGCGCGGTTGGCTTCCAGCTCGATGTAGCCCTCGGCGGCTATCTGGCGTAGCAGTTCCCGCACCGGTGGCCGTGAAAGGCCGAACTCGTCGCACAGGGCGAGTTCGTCAACGACCGCGCCGGGAGCCAGTTCCATGCTCAGAATCCGCCGACGCAGCGTATCGGCCAGCACCACCTTGCGGTCGAGCGGGGCATCGATGCTGGATTGGTCGACTTCGATCTGGGCCTTCATGGGAGCCTTTCTGCTTGTCATGGTTTGTGTCTACAGTTTGTATAACGACTATAAAGGCCTGTTAGACAATATGTCTACAGGAATTTTTCGTACGACCTCGGACGCGACAAACGGCTGTTCCACCGCTCCCCGCCAGGCCTTCGCCACGGGCTGGCGACCAGGTGGGGCGGCTGTGGTGAGCCTGGGAGCGCAGGCGGTATCGCCGAGGAGGCGTCTGGAAAGGGACTGCTCAGGCAGCGCCGGGCCGTCCATCCGGGGGTATTTCACCATACTTCGCCCAAGAGGCCGGTTCCGCGTGGCCAGGGCGGGCAGCAGGGGATGTCGGTGGGGCTCCCATTTGGAAAAAGAACGCCCTCATCGCTGGAAGCGACCTCGGCATATCCGTTAACGACAAATAGCGCTGTCCGTATCGGCGCTCTAGTTGATTGAAATCCAAGGGGAAATGCGGAGAACTCGGTATTCTTTGTGAATTTATTGGGTATACACAAAGAATACAAAGCGATTGACCGGCCTTGGGACCCGTGCGAGTCTCCGCTCCATCAGCCATTTGCTACTACTTGGCTAGCGCTGGAGGCCTACGGTGAGAAGCGGCAAAAACAGTCTCTACGATGACTTGAAGCGGCAGATCCTGACCATGGAACTGGACCCCGACCAGGTATTGGACGAAGTCGGTCTCAGCGAGCGCTACGGGCTTTCCCGCACCCCGGTCAGGGAGGTGTTCCGCCGCCTGGCGGGCGAGGGCTACCTGGACATCCAGGAGAACCGCGGGGCGCGGGTGGCGCCGATGAATCACTCGACGCTGCGCAACTTCTTCCTGGTGGCGCCGATGATCTACGCTGCCATCGGCCGCCTCGCCGTGCAGAACTTCAAGCCCGGCCAGTTGCTGGCGCTCAAGGACACCCAGGAGCGTTTCCGCAAGGCCAGCCTTTCCCGGGACCCGATGGCCATGGTGGTGGAGAACAATCGCTTCCACGAAATCATGGGCGAAATGTCCGGCAACCCATACCTGGAGCCCAGCCTCGGCCGCCTGCTGATCGACCACGCGAGAATCGGACATACGTTCTTCCGTCCGCGCAACGAGGAAATGGAGCGGCACCTGGGCCTGGCAGTGGAACACCACGACGCCTTCATCGAGGCCTTTGCCCGGCATGACGAGACCGCCGTGGTGGATCTGGTCTTCGAGCACTGGGAACTGTCGCGCGGAAACATGGAGATCTTCATTGCCCCGCAAGGCCTGAAGGCCGATGCCTGGGCCGACAGCCCCGGCAACTGGTAGCGGGGAGGTCCATTGCGGGAGCGCTCGAAGTGACGCTCGGCCTGTACTGGCGAGCCGCATCGCACGCAAGAGAGCGCCCCAATTGGAGAAATGAATAGCAAGGAACGCCGACCGGCTCGCTTGCGAGCCGGTCGAGTGGGCGCGTGCGCCCGCTTGCTGGCAACGAATGCATTCGGCGCATGCGCGCCGGCTGCCATAAGAAACGGGCCGCCGCAGGGTGGGCTCAAACAGCACCAAGCAGCAGAGGAAGAACCATGAAAAAGTTGTGGAAGACGCTATGCGCCGTGGCGGTAGTCGGCATGACCATGTTCCAGGCCCATGCCCATGCCGAGGAAAAGGTCATCAACATGGGCACGCTGTCCTGGGAAGACCTGACGCCCATCACCGGTATCACCAAGAAGGTCCTGGAAGATTCCGGCTATACGGTGAAGGTCACCTCGTTCTCGGAATGGGGTATCGCCTATGCCGCCCTAAGCAAGGGTGACATCCAGATCCTCGCCTCGCAGATCGACTATGTTGCGCAGGACTACTGGAACAAGAACAAGAACCGCCTGGAAAAGCTCTCGCCCGTTTCCCATGGGCTCTACCAGGCGGTTGCCGTGCCCAAGTACGTGACCATCGACTCGATGGAGCAGCTCAACGAGAACGCCGACAAGTTCGGCAACAAGATCGTCGGCATCGAGCCCGGTTCCGGCCTGATGAGCGACGCGGCCAAGGCCGTCGGCGACTACGGGCTGAAGCTGAACCTGCTCGAAGGCAGCTCCGCGGCCATGACCGCCGCCCTCAAGTCGGCCATCGACCGCAAGGAGTGGATCGCCGTGACCATCTGGGAGCCGTCCTGGATGTTCCAGAAGTTCGACCTGAAGTTCCTCAAGGACCCCAAGGGCTCCTTCGCCCCGCCGCAAGGCTACTACTGGATAGCCCACAAGGGGTTCTCGGCGGAAGACCCGCACGCGCGTGAAGTCATCGCCAGCGTCTATGTCCCCCTGGCGGACATCACCGCGATCAATGGCGAAGTGAAGGACGGCAAGTCGATGGACCAGGCCGTGAAGGACTGGACCGACAAGCATGCGGACCTGCTCAAGCGCTGGGAGAACATCAAGAAGTACTGAGCTCCATCTGAATTGCCGCTGCCTACTCGATATTAATAATTAGACCAGAGTGCTCTGGTTCAAGGGTGCGAAATGAATACCTTGAGTAATGACGTCGACGACGTACTGGTGAGTTGCCAGTCGGTCTGGAAAATCTTCGGTGACAACGCTTCCGCCGCCATGAAGGCGTACCTGGAGCGGGGTCTGACCAAGAAACAGATCCTGCAGGATTTCAGCTGTGTCGTTGGCGTGTCCGATGTGAGCCTGAAGGTCCGCCGTGGCGAGATCTTCTGCATCATGGGACTTTCGGGTAGCGGCAAGTCGACGCTGATTCGCCTGCTCAACAAGCTGATCACGCCGAGCGCCGGCCAGGTTCTGGTCAAGGGCCAGGACCTGGCCAAGCTGGACGCGGCGGCCTTGCGTGAAGTACGGGCCAAGCACATCGGCATGGTGTTCCAGAGCGTGGCGTTGCTGCCCCACCGCACGGTGCTGGAGAACGCCGCCTTCGGCCTGGAGGTGCAAGGCGTCGCCAAGGCCGAGCGGCAGCGGGTGGCCGAGCAGGCGCTGGCCAAGGTCGGTCTTTCCGACTGGGCGTCGCGCTATCCCTCCGAGCTTTCGGGGGGCATGCAGCAGCGCGTCGGCCTGGCCCGCGCCATCGCCGCGGACCCGGAAATCATCCTCATGGACGAGCCCTTCAGCGCGCTGGACCCGCTGATCCGCCGCCAGCTGCAGGACGAATTCCGCCAGCTCACCAAATCCCTCGGCAAGTCCGCGGTATTCATCACCCACGACCTGGAAGAGGCCATCCGCATCGGCGACCGCATCGCCATCATGAAGGACGGGGTGATCATCCAGGAGGGCACCGCCGAGGAAATCGTGCTGAAGCCGGCGGATGCCTATGTGGCCGACTTCGTCGCCGGCATCTCGCGGTTGCACCTGGTCAAGGCCCATTCGGTGATGACCCCAGTCGATGCCTACCGGGCGGCCCATCCCACCGTCGACCTCGGCAAGCTCAACACCGCCTCCCCGCAGGCCGACCTGGACGAGTTGATCAACCTGATGGTGCGTTCCGAGCGCGACGCGGTGGTGGTCGTCGACCAGGGCGAGATGCTCGGGGTGATCACCCAGCGTGACCTGCTGCGCGGAGTCCAGGGGGCTCCGGACGAGTCCCAGGACGCTCGTTCGGGGGCGCTGCTGGAGGCTTCGCGATGAACATTGCAGACTTCGCCGCCGGCTTCGATGCGACGGTCGACTCGGCCCTGGAATGGGTCTCGGATAACGGCGCGTCGGCCTTCGACCTCATCAACGACGCACTCAAGGGGCTCTACGAGGCCGTCCTGTGGGTGCTCAACCTGGCGCCCTTCTACGTGGTGGCGCTGGTCATCGGCGTACTGGCCTGGCGGCTCGCCGCCAATCTACGCTTCGGCGTGCTCTCGGCCCTCACGCTGGTCTTCTGCGCGGTCATGGGTCTGTGGGGCGAGACCATGAGCACGCTCGCCCTGGTCCTCACCGCCACCACCCTGGCGCTGCTGGTGGGCGTGCCCGCCGGCGTGGCCGCGGGGCTGTTGCCGGCGCTGGACAAGGTGGTCGAGCCGGTGCTGGACCTGATCCAGACGTTGCCGCCCTACATCTACCTGCTGCCGGCGATCGCGCTGCTCGGCTATGGGCCGGCGACGGCCATGGTGGCGACCTTCATCGTCGCCGTGCCGCCGGTGTTCCGCCTGACCTCGCTGGGTATCCGCATGACGCCCAAGGAGTTCATCGAACTGGGCCAGGCCAGCGGCACCAACGGCTGGCAGCTGTTCTTCAAGATCCGCCTGCCGTTCGCCCTGCCGAGCATCATGACCGGCGTGAACCAGAGCCTGATGATGGCCTTCGGCATGGTGGTGATCGCCGGCATCGTCGGTTCCGGTGGGCTCGGGGAGTCGATCTACGGTGCCATCCGCACCCTCGATATCGCCAAGTCGATCGACGCGGCGATCGCCATCGTCATCCTGACCTTGATCCTCGACCGCCTGGCGCAGAGCGCCTCGCGCATCGGACGGGAGGCTAGCCATGAGTCTCGCTGAAATGACCTTTTCCCCGGGCCGCTACCTCGCCCCGGCGGTGGACTGGCTGAACGCCAACCTGCACCCGCTGTTCGCGGCTATCAGCAAGGTGATAGAGGCTGTGCTGGGCGGCGTGGAGGGCGCGCTGCTGGCCACCCCCGCCTATGTGCTCATCGCCGTGGTGGCCGTGCTGGCGTACTTCCTCATCAACCTTCGCGCGGCGCTGCTGTCGGTCTTCATGCTCGGCTTCTGCCTGGTCTCGGGGCTGTGGACGGCATCGATGCAGACCATCGCGCTGGTCTCGGTCGCGGTGCTGATCTCGGTGGCCATCGCCTTCCCGCTGGGCATCCTGGCTTCGCGGGTGAAGCGCCTGGACGCCGCCGTGCGCCCGCTGCTCAACATCATGCAGACGGTGCCGCCGTGGGTGTACCTGATCCCCGCGGTGATCATCTTCAGCCTGGGCAAGGTACCGGCGATCATCGCCACCATCGTCTACGGCATCCCGCCGATGATGCGGCTCACCACCCTGGCCTTCAACCAGATCCCCAAGGACCTGCTCGAACTGGGCCAGGCCATGGGCGCCAAGCCGCGGGACATCCTCTTCAAGATCGAGATTCCCACCGCCACACCGACGCTGATGGTCGGGCTCAACCAGTGCATCCTGCTGTCCCTGGCCATGGTGGTGCTGGCCGGCCTGGTCGGCGCCGGCGGGCTGGGCGCGGAAGTGACCCGCGGCCTGACGCGCATGGAAATGGGCCTGGGCCTGCGCGCCGGGCTGGCTATCGTCGCCGTCGCCCTGCTGCTGGACCGCCTGTCGCGCGGGGCGCTGCAGCGTCGCACCGTGCGCAGGATGGCCTGAGGAGAGATAGCGTGCGCCATTCGTTCTTCTGCATCGATTCCCATGCCTGCGGCAACCCGGTGCGGGTCGTCGCCGGTGGCGCCCCGCTGATGCCCCACCTGGGCATGGCCGAGCGGCGCGAACTGTTCGTGCGCGAGCACGACTGGGTGCGCAAGGCCCTGATGTTCGAGCCCCGGGGGCACGACGTGATGTCCGGGGCGATCATCTACCCCTCGGTGCGCAGCGACTGCGATTTCGCCGTACTGTTCATCGAGGTCAGTGGCTGCCTGCCGATGTGCGGGGCCGGCACCATCGGCCTTTCCACCGTGGTGATCGAGGAAGGCCTGGTCGTGCCCCGCACACCGGGAAGGCTGGCGATCGAGACCCCGGCCGGCAAGGTGGAGGTCGAGTACACCCAGGTCGGCGACAAGGTCGAGTCGGTACGCCTGTTCAACGTGCCGAGCTACCTGCACCAGGCTGACGTGGAAGTCGAAGTGCCGGGGCTGGGCCGCCTGGTCGTCGACATCGCCTACGGCGGCAACTACTACGCGGTCGTCGAGCCGCAAGGGAACTGGCCGGGCCTGGATGGCCTGTCCTCATCCGAGATCGTCACCCACAGCCGAAACTTGCGCGCCGTCCTGGCCGGCATCTGCGATCCGGTGCATCCCGAGGATGGCCGGATTCGTGGCGTCCACCACGCGATCTGGTGCGATACGGGCCGCAGCGGCGAATCCGATGGCCGCTGCGTGGTGTTCTATGGCGACAAGGCCATCGACCGCTCCCCCGGCGGCACGGGCACCTCCGCCCGCATGGCGCAGTTGCATGGCAAGGGCCGGCTTGCGGTGGGCGACAGCTACCGTAGCGAAAGCCTGATCGGGACTGTCTACAATGGGCGGATCGAAGCTCCCGCTCGGGTGGGCGCCTACCAGGGCATCCTGCCCAGCGTCGCCGGCTGGGCGCAGGTGACGGGGCACAACACGATTTTCGTCGATGACCGCGACCCGTTGGCCCACGGCTTCCAGGTCGCTTGAACGGTGCGCGGGGGTTTCCCTCGCCTGATATGAACGCCAGTTGGTAGAGATAGAGATTGGTCGCGAGAAGGCAATTCAGCGGCGCCCTGCAGGGGCAGAACCTCCGCTTCATCGAAGAGAAGAAGAACGAGCCGGGACGCCAGGCGCGGGTGGGCTTCGTCCTGCTCGAGCATTTCTCCCTGCCGGCCTTCACCCAGGCCCTGGATACCCTGGTCACCGCCAACCTGATCCGCGCCGGGGCCTTCGTCACACGGACCTTCAGCCTGGACGGCGAGTCGGTGGCGAGCGACCTGGGCCTGGTCATCTGCCCGAACGCGATGCTGGAGAGCCGGCACCTGCAGGAGCTGGACCTGCTGGTGATCTGCGGCGGGTTGCGCACGCCGCTGCGCGCCCACCCGGCGCTCACCCATCTGCTGCATGCCGCGGACGAGAAGGGCGTGGCCCTGGCGGGGCTGTGGAACGGCGCCTGGTTCCTCGGTCAGGCCGGGCTGCTCGACGGCTACAAGTGCGCGATCCACCCGGAGCACCGCGCCGCGCTGGCGGAAACCGCCCGGGAAAGCCTAGTGACCAGCGAGAGCTACATGGTCGACCGCAATCGCCTGACCGCGGCGAGCCCGACCGGTGCCTTCAACCTGGTGCTGGAGTGGATCAACAAGCAGCACGGCCGCGCGCTGGTGGACGCCATCGTCGACATCCTCGCCTTCGAGGAGTCCCGCTACCGGAGGACGCGCCCGACGCTGCACGAGAAGATGAGCCAGCCGCTGCGCGACGCCATCAACCTGATGAGTGCCAACATCGAGGAGCCGCTGAGCCAGGACCAGATTTCCCAGTACGTCGGCCGCTCCAAGCGACAGATCGAACGGCTGTTCCGCGAACAGCTCGGCACCACGCCGGTACGCTACTACCTGGAGCTGCGCATCACCGAAAGCCGCCGCCTGCTGCAGCATTCGGACCTGCCGATCCTCGACGTGGGGGTTGCCTGCGGCTTCGTATCGCCCAGCCATTTCAGCAAGTGCTACGCATCGTTCTATGGCTACTCACCCTCCAGGGAGGTGCGCTATGGGTGTGTCAGGTCAATAAAGTAATGAACGGCCGGGAAGCCTTGGAAACGCCGATGCATTCGCATCATTCCTGAATCATCCCTGAATCATCCCTGAATCATCCCTGATAAGTACCGTGGCTTTGCGGCGGGTGCGCCGAAGTTGGATACCTGAGCCTGTCGCGACGAAACTTCCAGGGTGCTTTCCATCTGCCATCAATATTTCCCATACAGCGAATCCGATCATGGATCGATCCCGAGGTCGCCCCATGCGTCGGTCGAGAAGAGTTGCCGCGCGCATGAAAATCAAACAGAAACTGACATTGGCGTTCGCCTTTATTGCAGGCTTCCCCATCGCTCTCGTGGCGATACTGGTCATTCTCAATCTGCGTGACAAAGCCAGGGACGATTTTCTCGACGGTAGCAGCCGGGAGATTCGCCAGGTGAGCAACGCCATGAAAATATTCTTCCAGGGGATCGACCAGAATGTGGACTACCTGGCGGCGCAACCCTTGATTGCGGATACAGGCGGCAACCTGAACAAGTACTTGAATTCGAGCACGGACGCCGTTGCGCTTGGTGAACACGACAAGCAGCTGCTTGAATTCTTCACTCGGCTGGCGAGCACTCACCCTGAGTACGCTTATGTGTCTTATGGCGTGAGCGACGGTGGCTATGTTTCCTGGCCTGCCGGACAGCGGTTTTCCAACTATGACCCGCGCCGGCGGCCCTGGTATGAATTGGCCATGGCCAACCCCGGCAAGACCGTGCGCACGGGCGCTTATACCTGGGCGGCCGACAACGCCGTCTTGATCAGCACGGTGCGGGCCGTGACGAATCGGTTGGGGCAGGTGGGCGGCGTCGTGAATATCGATGTATCCCTCAAGGGCCTCACGGAAATCGTCAGGAACATCAAGCTCGGTGAAAGCGGCTATCTGATGCTGGTCGAGCAGGGCGGCAACGTGATGGTCGACCCCCATGATGCCGGCCACAACTTCAAGCAACTGTCCAGCCTTGGCAATGGCTATGCCGAGCTCGCCAGGACGGCCCGAGGTTTCGTCGAGGTCAGTATCGATGGCGAACGCTACATGGCCAATGTCCATCCGGACGAGAAGTTGGGATGGACTTTCATCGGGTTGATTCGTCATGACGAGGTGATGCAGGAGACCACTCATCTTGCCTGGCTGATCGGCCTGATCGCGGTGATTCTGGCGGCCACCTTCGCCGTCATAGGCGCGGCCTTCGCCAAACTCATCGTCCGCCCGATCAACGGCGTGGCCAGCGGCCTGGAGGACATCGCCCAGGGGGAAGGCGATCTGACCCGTCGATTGCAGGTCCGTGGCCGCGACGAAACCGCGCTGTTGGCCGACTGGTTCAACCAGTTCCTCGAGGCTATCCGGGGCCTGATCCAGCACATCGGCGTGGCTGCCGGCAATATCCTCGGCACGTCGAGCCGCTCGACCCGGGTTTCCAACGACATGGCCGAGGCCGCCAGCCGCCAGCGCGAGGCCGTGGACATGGTTTCCACCGCGTTCCACGAGATGGTTGCCACTGCCAACGAGGTCGCCCGCTCTTGCAGCCAGGCTGCCCAGTCGGCCGACAATGGACAGCAGCAGGCTCGCGAAGGCCAGCACCAGATCGATGCGGCGGTGCAAAGTGTCGATCGCCTGAGCCATGAGATCGAACAGTCGGCGCTGTCGATTCAGCAGCTGGAGCGCGACAGCAACGCCATCCAGTCGATTCTCGGCACCATTCGCTCGATCGCCGAACAGACCAACCTGCTGGCCCTGAATGCCGCCATCGAGGCCGCCCGGGCCGGCGACCAGGGCCGTGGCTTTGCGGTGGTCGCCGATGAGGTCCGGGCGCTGGCCAAGCGCACCGCCGACTCGACGGCCGAGATTGACGGTCTGTTGGGGAACCTGGCGACGCGCACGGCCCAGGTTGCCGATCAGATGCACGCCAGCCTCGAGGTATCCCAGCAGTCGGTCAGCCGTATCGGCTTGGCCCGTGATAGCTTCGGCCAGATCCGCGAGTCGGTGGACATCATCCGTGACATGAACACCCAGATTGCCACCGCCGCCGAAGAACAGCACCAAGTGGCCGAGGACATCAATCGCCATATCAGCCAGATCCATGGGGACGCTCAATTGGTGGCAGAGCTGGCGCATGCCGCACGCCAGGATTCCGAGAGCCTGGCCGGCCTTTCCAGCGAACTGGATGCCTTGGTGCGACGTTTTCGCACATAACCGTTGACTGCTGATCGGGTTTCGGCGGTGCGGGCAGCCGCCGAACCCGGCCGTCCGGCCCAGCGCCCGGCGCTACCGCGGAATGACTTGAGCACCCGGGGCGTACCCAGGCCAGCCAGCGTGCGTTCGATACGGATGGCCGGGCTACTCTGTGATATTCCTGGATAGCCATCTCCTTTCAATCGGCCCTGCGGTGACCCTGTATGCCGGTTCAACCTTCCGCGCCGTTCTCGATCCTCGTCCTGGTGTTCCCGCACTACAACCTGGCGGCCACCACGGCCTTCATCGACCCGTTCCGCGCCGCCAACTACCTGAGCGGCCACACCCATTTCCACTGGGAGGTGGTGTCGATGAACGGCGGGCCGGTGGTGGCGAGCAATGCCATGAGCACCGACACCCGGGCGCTGGCCCAGGTGCAGGGCGTGCCCGACCTGGTGATGCTGTCTTCCAGCTGGAACCCGGAGACGCTGCACAGCCCGGCGCTGAGCGCGGCGCTGCGACTGTGGGCAAGGGAAGGGGTGGTGCTCGGCGCGCTGGACACCGGTGTCTACCTACTGGCCGAGGCCGGGCTGCTCAACGGCAAGCGCGCCACCGGGCACTACGAGCACATCGATTCGCTGAAGGAGCTGTATCCGGAGGTGGAGATCTGCGAAGACATGCTGGTGATGGACGGCAAGCGCATCACCTGCTGCGGCGGCGCTGCGTCCACCGACTGCGCGCTGCACGTCATCCGCTCGCTGCACGGCGACACCCTGGCCAACGAAACCGCGCGCTACCTGTTCCACGAGCGCCTGCGCCCGCTGGGCACGCAGCAGAACCCGGAGACGCCGCAGCCGCTGGGCAACACCGTGCCGGACCTGGTCAAGCAGGCCATCCGCATCATGGAGCAGAATCTGGAGGAGGCCGTGCCGATCCCGGACATCTGCGAGCGCATCGGCATCTCCCAGCGCCAGCTCGACCGCCTGTTCAACCAGATCGTGCAGAAGAGCCCGGCGCTGTACTACCGCGACATCCGCCTGGACCGCGCGCGCTGCCTGGTGACCCAGACCGACATGTCGCTGATGGAGATCGCCGTGGCCTCGGGCTTCGCCAACCAGTCGCACTTTAGCCGCATCTACCGCGAGCGCTTCGGCCTGACGCCGCGCCGCGACCGCCTCGACGGCCGCATTCCCTTCGAGTTCCGGGCCTGGCCGATGCACCAGGTCACGCCCTGACGCCTTTCCCCCAAAGCTGCTGCTGACGCCGCCCCGCCCGGGCGGCGGGAGCCTGCGCGCCCGGCCCAGGGCGGTCGCAAACAGGACGTTCATATCCAAAAGCGACCATGGCCAAAAACGAAAAAAACGCGGCGAATCCTGCACATTTTGCCCGCCCCGCGACGACCACTATCGGCCCCGAGACAAGAACACAAACCCAGGAATTTCCTGTACCGGAAGGCCGCTGATATGTCTGAAGTCATCTCCAAAGTACAACTCCAGAACATCGCCCGGGGCTACCACCCGGACCCGCTGATCTCCCAGTCGCTGCGCGCGGACGCCTACGTCGACCCGCAATGGTTCCGCCTGGACCAGCAGCAGATCATCGCCAAGTCCTGGCAATGGGTCTGCCACGTGGAAAAGGTCCGCGAGCCGGGCACCTATACCACTGCGGAAATCGCCGGCAACCCCATCGCCGTGGTGCGCGACCACGACGGCAAGCTGCGGGCCTTCTACAACGTCTGCAAGCACCGCGCGCACCCGGTGCTCAGCGGCGAGGGCAAGGTCAACCGCATCATCTGCCCCTACCACTCCTGGTGCTACGGCCTGGACGGCCAGCTCAGCGGCGCGCCCCACGTCGGCGGCCTGAAGGAGTTCGACAAGGGCGAGATCCACCTCAGCCCCGTGCAGGTCGAGGAGTTCTGCGGCTTCATCTTCGTCAACCTCGACCCCGCCGCGCGGCCGCTGCGCGAGCAGTCCGGCGAGTTGCAGGAGGAAATCCTGCACTGGGCGCCGGACATCGCCAACCTGACCTTCGGCCACCGCCTGACCTACGCCATCAAGTCCAACTGGAAGAATGTCGTCGACAACTTCCTGGAGTGCTACCACTGCCCGACGGCGCACAAGGACTTCTGCACCCTGGTGGACATGAGCACCTACAAGGTGCGCACCCATGGTATCTATTCCAGCCACATGGCCGAGGCCGGCCAGGGCCAGAACAGCGCCTACGACACCTCCCAGGCCAAGGTGCGCACCCACGCGGTGTGGTGGCTGTGGCCCAACACCTGCCTGATGCGCTACCCGGGGCGCAGCTCGATGATCGTGCTGCACATCATCCCGGCCGGCCCCGACCTGACCTACGAGACCTACGACTTCTTCCTCGAAACGCCCGAGGCGAACGAGATGGAGAAGGAAGCCATCCGCTACCTCGACGAAGTGCTGCAGGTGGAGGACATCGCCCTGGTGGAGAACGTCCAGCGCGGCATGCGCACGCCGGCCTTCGAGCAGGGACGCATCGTCACCGACCCCAACGGCTCGGGCAAGTCCGAGCACGCGCTGCACCACTTCCATGGCCTGGTGCTGGGCGCGTATGAGCAGGGAGTCGAGGCATGAGCGGCTCACTGCAAGGGAAGGTCGCCTTCGTCACCGGCGGCCTGGGCGGGATCGGCCACGCCATCTGCGCGCGCTTCGTCAGGGAGGGCGCCACGGTGTTCGCCGCCGACCTGAAGGAGTCCGCGGCCGTGCCGGGCACGACCTTCGTCCCGCTCGACGTCAGCTCGCAGGAGAGCGTGCGCCAGGCCATGGCGACAGTGCAGGCGCGGGCTGGCAAGCTCGACGTCCTGGTCAACGCCGCCGGCATCGAGATCGAGAAGACCATCGAGCAGACCAGCCTGGAAGACTGGAACCGCATCTTCGCGGTGAACGTCACCGGCACCTTCCTGGTCTCGAAATTCGCCCTGCCGCTGCTGCGCGACAGCGGCGCGGCGAGCATCGTCAACTTCGGCTCCTACGACGGCTTCATCGCCGACCCGGGCCTTGCCGCCTACTGCGCCACCAAGGGCGCGGTGCACGCGCTGACCCGCGCCATGGCCTGCGACCACGGCCCCGAGGGCATCCGCGTCAACGCCGTCTGCCCCGGCTACGTGGACACGCCGATGCTGCGCAGCTTCTTCCGCGACCACGGCGACATCCAGAGCCTGGAAGCGGCCGTGCGCGACGTGCACCCGCTGCGCCGCTACGGCACCCCGGAGGACGTCGCCAACCTGGTGAACTGGCTCGCCGGCGACGAAGCCCGCTACGCCTCCGGGCAGCTGTGGGTGCTCGATGGCGGGCTGACCGCACAAGTCCAACAAATGAAACTGTGAGAGCGACCATGCCCAAGTCCGTCATCATCACCTGCGCCACCACCGGCGGCGTGCACACGCCGACCATGTCCGAATACCTGCCGATCACCCCGGACGAGATCGCCCGCTCGTCCATCGAGGCGGCCGAGGCGGGCGCCTCGATCATCCACCTGCATGCCCGCCACCCCGAGACCGGCAAGCCCGACCCGCGCCCCGAGCTGTTCCGCGACTTCATGGGGCAGATCAAGGGCGCCAGCGACGCGGTGCTCAACGTCTCCACCGGCGGCGGCCTGGGCATGAGCCGCGAGGAGCGCCTGCGCGCCGCAGTGAGCCTGAGCCCGGAAATGGCCTCGCTGAACGTCGGCTCGATGAACTTCGGCATCTTCCCGATGAAGGCCAGGTACCCGAGCTGGAAACACGACTGGGAGCCGGCCTTCCTCGACAGCACCCGCGACTTCATCTTCCGCAACACCTTCGCCGACATCGAGTACATCGTGAAGGAGCTGGGCGAGGGCCACGGCACGCGCTTCGAGTTCGAGTGCTACGACCTGGGCCACCTCTACAACCTGGCCTGGGTCATCGACCAGGGCTGGATCAAGCCGCCGTTCTTCGTGCAGATGGTGTTCGGCGTGCTGGGCGGCGTCGGCGCCGACCTGGACAACCTGATGCACATGCACACCATCGCCCAGAAGCTGTTCGGCAAGGACTACGAGTGGTCGGTGCTGGCCGCCGGCAAGAACCAGATGCACTTCGCCACCCAGGCCGCGCTGCTGGGCGGCAACCTGCGCGTCGGCCTGGAAGACAGCCTCTACGTCGCGCCGGGCGAGAAGGCCAGAAGCAACGCCGAGCAGGTGCGCAAGATCCGTTCGATCGTCGAAAGCCTCGGCCTCAAGGTCGCCACGCCGGCCGAAGCCCGCGCGCGCCTGGGGCTCAAGGGCGGCGACAAGGTCGAGTTCTGAGAAGGGAGAAGCTCATGCAGACCCGAATGCTGATCGACGGCGAACTGGTGGCGGGCGAGGGCGAGGCCCTGGCGGTGATCGACCCCGCCAGCGGCGAGTGTATCGCCCAGGTCCACGAGGCCAGTCCGCAACAGGTGGACGCCGCCGCCCGCGCGGCGGAGGAAGCCTTCCACCGTTACGGCCGCAGCACGCCTGCCGAACGCTCCGCCCTGTTGCTGGACATCGCCGCAGTCATCGAGGCTCACGCGCCGGAGCTGGCCGCGCTGGAAAGCGCCAACGTCGGCAAGCCCTGGCCGTCGGCGCTGGACGACGAGATGCCGCTGACCCTCGACAGCTTCCGCTTCTTCGCCGGTGCGGCGCGCACCCTGGCGGGCGTCGCCGCCGGCGAATACGTGGCCGGACACACCAGCCTGATCCGCCGCGACCCGCTGGGCCCGGTGGCGGCCATCGCGCCCTGGAACTACCCGCTGATGATGGCCGCCTGGAAGCTGGCCGCGCCGCTGGCGGCCGGCTGCACGGTGGTACTCAAGCCCTCGGAGCTGACGCCGCTGTCGACCCTGCGCCTGGCCGAGTTGCTGCAGGACGTAGTGCCCAAGGGCGTGGTCAACGTGATCAACGGAAGAGGAGCGAGCATCGGTGATCGTCTTATCAATGCTGCTGGGATGGAAGGCGTCAGCATCACCGGATCGCCCGCCACCGGCGCCGCGGCCATGCGCGCGGCGGCGCAGCAACTGCGCCAGGTGCATCTGGAACTGGGTGGCAAGGCGCCGGTGATCGTCTACGCCGATGCCGACGTCGACAAGCTGGTCGCCACCCTGCGCGGCACCGCGTTCTTCAATGCCGGCCAGGATTGCGCGCAACCCTGCCGCCTGCTGGTGGCCGACGCGGTCTACGAGCGGGTCGTCGCCGCACTGGCCGACGCCGTGGGCTCGATACGCACCGGCGGCCCGCGCGAGGCGGGCACCGAGATGGGCCCGCTGATCAGCCAGGCGCACCGCCAGCGCGTGGCCGGCTTCGTCGAGCGCGCCCGCGGGCGCGCCGAAGTGGTGGCCGGCGGCTTCGCCGAGGAGCGCCCCGGCTTCTTCTACCGCCCCACGGTGGTGGCCAACGTCGACAACGATGCGGAGATCGCCACCTGTGAAATCTTCGGGCCGGTGGTCACGGTGTCGCGCTTCGGCGCCGGCGACGACCCGATAGCCATCGCCAACGCCGGCCGCTACGGCCTGGCTTCCTCGGTGTGGACGCGGGACAGCGCGCGGGCCATGGCCGCCAGCAGCCGCCTGCGCTACGGCTTCACCTGGGTGAACACCCACGGCGTGGCCACGCCGGAAATGCCCTGGGCGGCCATGAAGGGCTCGGGGCACGGCTGCGACATGTCGGTGTTCGCCCTCGAAGCCTACACCGCCGTCCGCCACGTCATGTTCGCGCACGGGTGAAGGCCATGGACAAGGACATCGTGATAGTGACGGGCGGCGGGCGCGGCATCGGCCGGGCTATCGTCGACCGGTTCCGCGCCCAGGGCGCGCAGGTCGCGACCTGCGGCCGGGGAGAGCGACCGGCCGACCTGGATGAAGCGGTGCTGTGGGTGCAGGCCGACGTCTCGCGCAGCGCCGATGCCGGGCGCGTGGTGGAACGCACTCTCGAACACTTCGGCGCGCCCACGGTGCTGGTCAACAACGCCGGCGTGCAGGTGGAGAAGACCCTCGACGCCACCACCGACGAGGACTGGGAGCAGGTCATGGGCATCAATGCCAAGGGCACCTTCAACCTCTGCCGCGCCGTGCTGCCGGTCATGGCGGAGCGGGGCGGCAGCATCGTCAACCTCGGCTCGATCTCCGGGCTGAACGCCGATCCGTCCATGGCCCTGTACAACGCCTCCAAGGCCTTCGTGCATGGCCTGACGCGCTCCATAGCCATCGACCATGGCCCGCGCGTGCGCTGCAACGCGGTGTGCCCGGGCTGGATCATGACGGCCATGGCCGAGGACGGTTTCGCCCAGGCCCGCGACCCCGGGAAAGCCAAGGCCGACGCCCTGGCCCGGCACCCCGCCGGGCGCTTCGGCCGGCCCCAGGACGTCGCCGGGCTGGTGGCCTGGCTCGCCAGTGAACAGGCCGGCTTCGTCACCGGCCAGTGCTATGTCATCGACGGCGGACTGACCGCCGCCTCTCCACTCCAACCGAGGTTCTTCTGATGCGTGAATTCCAGAATGTGGCGGTATTGGGCGCCGGTGTCATCGGTGCCAGCTGGGCGGCGTTGTTCCTGGCCTCCGGCCGTGACGTGGCGGTCTTCGACCCTGCCGAGGGGATGGAGGACGAGGTGCGCGAGTACGTGAAGAACGCCTGGCCCACCCTGGTGGAACTGGGCCTGGTGAAGGAGGGCGCGCCGGGCGAGCTGAGCTTCCACCGCAACGCCGCCGACGCGGTGAAGCACGCCGACTTCATCCAGGAGAGCGTGCCCGAGCGCATCCGGATCAAGCATGCGCTCTATGCCGAAATCGAACCGCTGCTGAAGGCCGGCGCCATAGTCGCGTCGTCCGCCTCGGGCCTGCCGCTGAGCGAGATGCAGGCCGGCTGGCGGGACCCATCGCGCTTCGTCCTCGGCCACCCGTTCAACCCGCCGCACCTGATCCCGCTGGTGGAGGTCATGGGCAACCAGCGCACCGCGCAGGATGCGGTCGAGGGCGCGGAACGCTTCTACCAGCAGGTCGGCAAGGTGACCATCCGCGTGCACCGCGAAGTCCCCGGCCACGTCGCCAACCGCCTGCAGGCCGCGCTCTGGCGCGAGGCCATCCACCTGGTGAAGATCGGCGCGGCCAGCGTCGAGGACGTCGACACCGCCGTGTGGGCCGGGCCCGGCCTGCGCTGGGCGGCCATGGGGCCGACGCTGCTGTTCCACCTGGGCGGCGGGCCCGGCGGCCTGGAATCCTTCTGCCAGAAGTACGCCGAGAGCTTCCACCGCTGGTGGGACGACCTGGGCGACCCGCGGCTGGATGCCGAGACCGCGGCGCTGCTGGTCCAGGGTGTGGCCGCCGAGTCCGCCGACGGCACCCAGGCAGAGCTTTCCCGGGCCCGCGACGAGCTGATCACCGCGATGCTCAAGACCACCGCGAACCTGCGGCGCAAATAAGCCGTTGAGGTCGTTCGCAGGCTGGCGGGGCATAAGCGTTCCGCCGGCCGTAGTCCCCGATCCAGGAGCAGAGGTCATCATGTCGGTCCAACGTCTGACACTGCGGGTGGCGGAGATCGCCAGCGCCGCCCGGGACGCGCTGGTCATCGAACTGCGCGATCCCGCCGGCGGCGAGCTGCCGGCCTTCACCCCCGGCGCGCACATCGAACTGCACCTGCCCGGCGGCCTGGTGCGCCAGTACTCGCTATGCGGCGACGCCCGGCAGCGCGACGCCTACCGCGTCGGCGTCGGCCTGGCGCCGGCCAGCCGCGGCGGTTCGAGCTACGTCCACCAGCAGTTGCGCGTCGGCGACCTGCTCAGCGTCACGCCGCCGCGCAACCACTTCCCGCTGTTCGAGGACGCCGCCGAGTTGGTCTTCTTCGCCGGCGGCATCGGCATCACGCCGATCCTCTCGATGATCCACTGGTGCGAGGCGAACCGGCGCCCCTGGCGGCTGTTCTACCTGGTGCGCAGCCGCGAGCGCGCGGCCTTCCTCGACCAGCTCGCGGCCTACGGCAGCCGGGTGACCCTGCATGCCGACGAAGAGGCCGGCGGGCTGTTCGACATCGCCGGCAACCTGGCCCGCCTGCCGGCGCGGGCGCACCTCTACACCTGCGGCCCCACGCCCTTGATGCTGGCGGTGGAGGCTGCGGCCAGGGCCTTCCCCGCCGAGCAGGTGCATTTCGAATGGTTCTCGCCGCGGCAGGTGGAGAAGGCCGGGGCCGGCGCGCCCTTCACCCTCGAGCTCGCGCGCAGCGGCAAGTGCCTGGAGGTGCCGGCCGGGCAGAGCATCCTGCAGGTGCTGGAGGCCAACGGCGTCTGCGTCGAGAACTCCTGCCGCGAGGGCACCTGCGGCGCCTGCGAGACCCGGGTGCTGGCCGGCATCCCCGACCACCGCGACAGCGTGCTGAGCGAGGCGGAGCGCAAGGCCAACCGCACCCTGATGGTCTGCGTGTCCCGGGCGCTTTCCGCAACCCTGGAACTGGACCTGTAAGCCCACTCCCCCCAGAGCAGGACACGCCATGCTGACCTATCGAACGCCCGTGCTGCGCGAATGGATCGACTACAACGAGCACCTGCGCGACGCTTTCTACTTCCTCATCTTCAGCTACGCCACCGATGCGCTGATGGCGCGCATCGGCCTGGACGCGGCGGGCCGGGCCGACACCGGGCACACCCTGTTCACCCTCGAAGCGCACATCAACTACCTGGCCCAGGCGAAGCTGCACGAGGCGCTGGAAGTGCGCACGTCGTTCATCGACCGCGACCTCAAGCGCCTGCACATCGTGCACAACCTCTACCGCGAGGGCGCGGCCGAGCCCCTGGCGGTGAGCGAGCAGATGCTGATGAACATCGACAGCCGAACCGGCAGGTCCAGTGCCTTCGCCGGGGCGGTGGATTCGCGGATTTCCGAGCTTTTCCGGCAGTTCCAGGGGGCCCGGCACCCCGGCTATTGCGGGAAGACCATCGGCATACGCCGGTGAGGCGGGCCTGCCCTGCGCAGGCGCAACCCACAAAAACAAAACCTTGCCTTGAGGATTCTCCCGATGAAAGCTGCATCCCTGCTGTTCCTGGGCGCCCTGGCCGTTCTCCCCATTGCGGCGCAGTCCGCCGAGCCCGCGCAGTGCCAACTGGTCAGGATGTCCGACCCCGGCTGGACCGACATCCAGTCCACCACCGCCATCGCCAACACCCTGCTCAAGGGCCTGGGCTACAAGACCAAGGTGACCCTGCTGGGGGTGCCGCTGACCTACAAGGCGCTGGCCGAAGGCAAGAACATGGACGTCTTCCTCGGCACCTGGATCCCGACCATGGAGCCGGACCTCAAGCCCTACCGCGACGCCGGCAGGATCGACATCGTCCGCGTCAACCTCAAGCACGCCAAGTACACCCTGGCGGTGCCGGAAGAGCTCTGGAACCGCGGGCTGAAGGACTTCGCGGACATCCCCAGATTCAAGGACGAACTCAACGGCAAGATCTACGGCCTGGAGCCGGGCGACGGCGGCAACAATGCCGTGCTCAAGGCCATCGAGCAGAACGCCTTCGGCTTGAAGGACGCCGGCTTCAACGTGGTGGCGTCCAGCGAGTCGGGCATGCTGTCCCAGGTCGACCGGGCCATCCGCAGGAAGAACGCGATCCTCTTCCTGGGCTGGGAACCGCACCCGATGAACACCCGCTTCAGAATCCGCTTCCTCACCGGCGGCGACGCCTTCTTCGGCCCGGACTTCGGCGACGCCACCGTCTACACCAGCACCCGCAAGGGCTACGTGGACGAATGCCCGAACGTGGGGCAGTTGCTGAAGAACCTCAGCTTCACGCTGGACATGGAGAACACCATCATGGGCTCCATCCTGGATGACAAGATGGAACCCGAGGACGCGGCGAAGGCCTGGCTGAAGAAGAACCCGCAGGTGCTGGAGCCGTGGTTGAAGGATGTGGCGACCGTCGATGGGAGGCCGGGGTTGGAGGCGGTCAGGGAGAGTTTGTAGCGCCCTCTCCCCGGCCCTCACCCGCAAGCGGGAGAGGGGGCTGTCCGTGCCGCGGGGGCGCTCTTCGTAGGATGGGTTGAGCTTGCGAAACCCATGCGGTTGCGCTGATGGGTATCGCTTCGCTCAACGCCATCCTACGAAAAGCCGTGTTTCCCTGTAACCGTAGGAGCGGACTCCGTCCGCGATTCGGATTTCCAGAGAAACCTCCGAGCACGCCGAAGCGGCGCAAACACACCCAAGAATCAGCGCGCCGCCCAGGCATTGAACCGCTGTTGTAGCTGCTCCCCATGGTCCGCCCAGAAGGCCGCATCCATCGCCAGCTGCTTGCCCAGGTTATCCGGCGCGCTGGGAAGGTCCCGGCTCTGCGCAGGCGCTATCTGCGCCGCAGCCTCGAGATTCACCGGCCCGTAGGCGATGTGGTCGGAATAGGCCTTCTGTTGCGGTTCCTGCAGCACGAACCGGATGAACTTGCGCCCTTCCTCGGCGTGCTTGGCGCCCTTGGGAATGGCGTAGGACTCGATGTCGTAGATGCCGCCGTTCCACACCACCTTCAGGTTGCTTTCGTTCTGCACGGCGGAGATGCGCCCGTTGTACGCGGCGCTCATCACCACGTCGCCGGAGACCAGGTACTGCGGCGGCTGCGCGCCGGCTTCCCACCACTGGATGTACGGCTTGATCTCGTCGAGCTTGCGGAAGGCGCGGTCCTGGCCTTCCTTGGTGGCGAGCACGGCGTAGATGTCCTTGTACGGTACGCCGTCGGCCATCAGCGCGTACTCCAGGGTGTACATCGGGCCCTTGCGCAGCCCGCGCTTGCCCGGGTACTTCTTCACGTCCCAGAAGTCGGCCCAGCCGGTGGGCGCGGTCTTGAGCTTGTCGGCGTTGTAGGCCAGCACCGTGGACCAGACGAAGATGCCCGCGCCGCAGGTGTTGATCGCGCCCTTGACCAGCTTGGGCGCCAGGGCGGCGATGGCCGGGTCGTCGCCGATCTCCTCCAGCAGCCCCTCGTCGCAGGCGCGCAGCAGTTCCGGCGTTTCCAGCTCCACCACGTCCCAGGAGACGCTGCCGGTGTCGACCTGGATCTTGACCTTGGCCATCTCGCCGTTGAATTCGTCGGCAATGATCCGGCTGCCGGTCTGCGCGCTGTAGGGCTGGTAGTAGGCCTGCTGCTGCGCGTTCTTGTTCGCCCCGCCCTGGGAGGCCACGGTGAGGTCGGCCAGGGCGTGGGTGGAAAGACACGCGATGGAAAGGGCGATGACGCTGCTCAGAGACTTTGGCATTGTTATGGGCTCCGATGAGTCGAGGGAATGTCCGGTGAGGGCAATGGGCCGGGGGGCGCTGGACTGCGCGCGGCCTGACCTCCAGTTTCCCCAGGGCCCGGGCGCGGCGACATCAGACAGATTTACAATTCGCCAGCAGCTGGTTCATACCTTTGTATGGATTCAACGGCCCGGGGCCGATGCGATCCTCTGATTCGCTGCTGCGAACCCACCTGCCGGAGGCGCCGTGCCGATTTCGATTCAGGACATCCTCGATGACAACGCGCTGTCCACGCGCCTGGTCAGCGGCGCCAGCCACGTCGGGCGGCTGCTGCGCTGGGCCCACGTCTGCGAACTGCCCGACCCCTCGCAATGGCTGGGCGAGGGCGAGCTGTTGATGACCACCGGCCTGGGCATTCCCGCCGACGCCGCGGCGCAGCGCGAGTACATCGAGCGGCTGGCCAGGGCCCGGGTGGCGGGGCTGATGATCGGCGAGAACATGCACGCGCCCAGCGACATGGAAGCGCTGTTCGATGCCGCCATGCAACTGGATTTCCCGCTGCTGCTGACGCACAGCTCGGTGCCGTTCTCGGCGGTCGCCCGGGCGATCATCGACGCCAGCAAGCAGGAGGAGCAGGAGCGCCGCAGCGCGGTGGCGCGCATCTATGAAAGCGCCCGCATGGGCCTGCGCCACGTCGGCGTGGAGTTCCTGCTGCAGCGCCTGGCGGCGGACTTGCGCACGCAGTTGTACCTGTTCGACGCCGCCTCGCTGGAGCCCTGGCATGCGGGCCTGGCGCCGCTGCCGGCGCACTGGCGGGCGGCCCTGGGCAAGCGTGCGAACACCACGACCACCGTCACCCGCCATTCGACGGAGGAGGGCGACGCCCTGGTCATGGCCCTGCCTTCGGTGCCGGCCTGCAAGATTCTCGCGTGCGGCGGCGGCCTGATCGACTACGGCCTGCTGCACCACGTGACGGCGGTGCTGGGCATCGAGCTGGAGCGCCAGCAGGTCGAGCATGAGCGCCTGCTGCGCCAGGGCTGGGAGTTGCTGGATGACCTGTTGCAGCAGCGCCTGAGCGAGCGGCCCGCCCACGAGCGCCTGGGCGCCCTGGGCTACCCCGTCGGCCAGGCGGTCTTCGCCGTTGCCCGTTGCCAGGCGGATTTGCCCGAGCGCTGGTCGCAGCGGCTGCACTTGCAGGGCGTGGCGTTATTGTCGCGCGTGCAGGGCGAGGAACTGATCCTGCTGCTGGCCTCGGACGCGGCGGCGGAGCAGGTGCAGCAGGTGCTCGGCTGCCCGCTGGGGCTGTCCAATCCGCTGGGGCACTCGGGCCGCACCCCGGAGGCGCTGCGCGAGGCGCGCCTGGCCCTGGCGCATACCTCGGCCAGCCGCCAGGTCGCCCACTACGGGCGGGCTTCCGGCGAGCTGCTGTGGCTGCCGTCCAGCCTGGAGGAAGCCCAGCTGGTCCACCGCCGCGCCCTGGGCGCCCTGGCCGATTACGACCAGCAGCAGGGCGCGCAGCTGCAGCACACGCTGCAGGTGTTCCTCGAACAGAACCGCTCCTGGCAGAAGACCGCCGAGCGGCTCAACGTGCACCGTCAGACGCTGGTCTACCGCATCCGCCGCATCGAGGAGATCACCGGCCTCTCGCTGGACTCCACCGAGGACGTCGCCGTGCTGTGGATCGCCCTGCGCGCGGCGGACATCGCCGGCCTCAAGGCATGATCACGAAGCTCTTGCGCAGGGTTTCGCGAATGTCCCAGGTGCCGTGACAGTTCGCCGGGAACAGGATGGCGTCGCCGGCGCGCAGTTCGATGGGCTCGCCCTCGTCGGGAATGAAGAAGCCGTGGCCGCTGATGAAGTGGCTGAACTCGCGCTCCATGACCTGGCGGCGGAAGCGCCCCGGCGTGCATTCCCACACGCCGGTCAGCAGGCCGCCCTGGCCTTCGGCGGCGTAGGTGGCGGCTTCGGCCACCGGCGTGCCCACGGGCGCCTTGGCTGGCACGCCGGCGGGCAGCGGGAAGCGGGCGGTATCGGGCAGATGGATCAGGTGCTGCATCGGGGGTCTCCTCGCCTGTTCAGGCGCTCTTGTCTTCCAGGCCCACGGGGGCGAACTTGCTCAACCTGAGGTCGAGCCAGGACGGCTTGCGGTTCTGCGCTTCCTGCTCCTCCTTGCGCTGCACCGCGCCGCGCACCAGCAGGCCGCCGAAGTAGCGGATGGGCTCCGGCGGGAAGCTCTTGGGCCGGCGCCCCACCAGGCCGCAGCGGCTCCATTCGTCGCTGCGCCCCAGCACCAGGCTGGCGAGGATGCGCCCGCCCAGGCGGCTGGGGCCGACGCCGTTGCCGCTCCAGCCGATGCCGTAGAAGATGTGCGGCGCGCCTTTCAGGTGGCCGAACACCGGCATGCTGTCGTAGGTGCGGTCGATGGGGCCGCACCAGGCGTGGCTGATGGGCTCGTCGGCGAGGTTGGGGTAGGTGCGGCGGAAGTCTTTCTCGGTCTCTTCGCTCAGCCGCGGGTTGTCGTCGAAGCTGGCGTCGATGCGGCTGGCGTAGTTGATCATGCCGGTGCCCTTGCCGAAGGCGATGCGGCCGTCCTGCGTGGTGCGGTAGAAGTCCACCATCAGTTGCGAATCGGTGATCGACTCGCCGCCGGTCCAGCCGATCTGTTCCAGGCGCCGGGGGATCGGGTTGGTCGCCACTATGGTGCTGGTGACCGGCAGGACGACGCGGCTGAGTTCGGGGATCTGCGCGGCCCAGGCATTGGTGGCCAGCACCACGCGCCGCGCCGTGACCGAGCCCGAGGGCGTGCGCAGCACCGCCGGTTCGCTGCGCTGGATGTCGTCCACGGGCGTGTTCTCGAAGATTCGCACGCCTTTCTCCAGCGCCACCCGGCGCAGGCCGCGGGCGAGGCGGGCGGGCTGCACGGTGGCGTTGCTGGCCTCGATCACGCCTTCCAGGTGCTGGCACGAGCCGGCGCGGCGCTGCACTTCGTTGTCCGGCAGCGAGCGGAAGACCTGCTCGCCCAGGCTTTCGCAGGTGCGCTGCACGCCTTTCCAGGCGCCGCGCTGGGCGTCGCTGGTGGCGGTCCACAGCCAGCCGCCGCGGCGGAAGTGCGCGTCGATGCCGTGCTGCGCGCAGAACTCGCCGATCTCGCCGATGTTCGCTTCCGAGGCGCGGGCCAGGCGCAGGGCTTCTTCCTTGCCGCACTGCGCCACCAGCGAGCTGATCTTCGGCCACCAGGACATCACGAAGCCGCCGTTGCGCCCCGAGGCGCCGCCGCCGCAGATGTCGCGTTCGAGGATCACGATCCGGCACTGCGGTTCGAGCTCCAGCAGGCGCAGCGCCGTCCATAGCCCGACGAAGCCGCCGCCGATGATGGCGACGTCGACGCTGAGGTCCTCCCGCAGGGGCGCGGTCGGGGTGAGTTCGTCGGCAATTTCCTGGAGCCAGAGGGAGCGTTTCATGGCGAGAGCCCATGGGTTGTTGTTTCCCATAATCTCGCCGAGCAGCGCCGGCGCCACCCATCGTGCATTTCTAACGATTGGGCGGCGGGTTTTCATACAAACATACGAACCCGGCGCTGAGGCTAGGGCACCCCAGCCTCATCGCTCTTCGTAGGATGGGTTGAGCTTGCGAAACCCATGCGGCCGTGGCGATGGGTATCGCTTCGCTCAACGCCATCCTACGGGGCTTTCCACATCGTTTCCCCGTAAGCGCGCCCAGGTCGACCAGCGGATGAACTCGCCGGCCAGCGTGGCCCAGGTGTGGTGCGGCCGCCGTGCGCTCGGGTTGCGGACGGATAGTTCAGGAGCGCTTGCCCGGAAGCCGTATCCGCAACGCATGGCGACATGGCCCTGGTTGGCCACGCCGCATCCTGTCAGGCTAACTCCTTCCATGCCGCAACCTGGGAGTGGCCCCATGCGCTTCGATTGGCACAGCCAGCCGATCACCCGGCAGACCCCGGTCGATCCGGGCTACCGCAACACCCAGAACGTCCGCCGCTTCCTGCGCGAGCAGTGCGGCGAGGGCTTTCGTTTCGAGCGTGCCTTCATGGCCTGGATACGCAGTGGCGCCCCGGCGACCATGGGCGAGGTGGTGGACGAATGGCTGCGGCGGCACGGCCCGTAGGGGCGCGTTCGCCCCGGCTCAGTCCAGCCAGCTGTGCCAGGCCAGGCGCACCGCGCCGTCGCGCAGTGGCAGCACGGTGAGGTTGTCTGCGCCGCGCAGTTCCATCAGCACCCGTTCCCAGGCCTTGGCGTCGTCGCCGGGGATGCGCTGCAGGGTCAGGCCGGGGCGCTGGCGGGCGTCGTGGGCGGCGATCTGGGCGTTAACCCGGGCGGAGAGCTGCTGGTAGGTATCGGCGTGCATGGTGTCCCCCTGGCGTCTGGGAAGTGGCTGATTGACTCTGTGGAAAATACTGTATGTGCATACAGTATTGCTGTAAAGCCTCTCCGACGACGAGAAGATGACCGGCGTGGGGGTGGGCGCGCGCGTCTGCGTTTGCACTGAACTCCCGCGCGCCGCAGCGGCCCTACCTGCACAGGGCGTAGTGGCCAGCCATGGGTCGCTGCGCTGTTCGCAGCCAGGAGGAAGAAGAGGACGGCCGCATGAGCACGCCCGCCCCCGTGTACCGCACCGACCTGCCCGCGCGGCTGGACCGTCTGCCCTGGGGGCGCTTCCACAGCCGGCTGGTGGTGGCGCTGGGCATCACCTGGCTGCTGGACGGGCTGGAGGTGACCCTGGCCGGCGCGGTGGCCGGCGCCCTGAAGGCCAGCCCGGCGCTGCGCCTGGACAATGCCGGGGTCGGCCTGGCCGGCGGCGTCTACATCGCCGGCGCGGTGCTGGGGGCGCTGCTGTTCGGCTGGCTGGCGGACCGGCTCGGCCGCCGCCGCCTGTTCTTCGTCACCCTGTTCGTCTATGTCGGCGCCACGGCGGCCACGGCCTTCTCCTGGAACCTGTGGAGCTTCCTGCTGTTTCGCTTCCTCACCGGGGCGGGCATCGGCGGCGAGTACTCGGCCATCAATTCGACCATCCAGGAGTTCACCCCGGCGCGCTTCCGCGGCTGGGTGGACCTCGCCATCAACGGCACCTTCTGGGTGGGCACGGCGCTGGGCGCGCTGGGTTCCCTGGTGTTGCTGGACCCGCAGCGGGTCGGTGGCGACCTGGGCTGGCGGCTGTGCTTCGGCATCGGCGCGGCGCTGGGCCTGGTGATCCTGGCGATGCGCCTGTGGCTGCCGGAAAGCCCGCGCTGGCTGCTGATCCACCAGCGCCCCGAGGCGGCCAGGCGCATCGTCGAGGGCCTGGAGGCGCAGCTGCGCGCCCAGGGGCACGTGCTGGCGCCGGTGGCGCCTGGCCAGGCGCTGTGCCTGCGCGGGCGCCACCACACGCCGCTGGGGGAGGTGGCCGCCACGCTGTTGCGCCGGCACCTGCGTCGCTCGCTGGTCGGATTGACGCTGCTGGCCGCCCAGGCCTTTTTCTACAACGCCATCTTCTTCACCTATGCGCTGGTGCTGGGCGAGTTCTATGGCGTACCGGGGGAGCGGGTTGGCTGGTACATCCTGCCCTTCGCCCTGGGCAATTTCTGCGGGCCGCTGTTGCTGGGGCGGCTGTTCGACGTGGTGGGGCGGCGGGTGATGATCAGCGCCACCTATCTCATCTCCGGCGTGTTGCTGCTGGCCAGCGGCTACCTGTTCCTGCGCGGCTGGCTGGACGCGACGCAGCAGACCCTCGCCTGGACGCTGATCTTCTTCTTCGCCTCTGCAGCGGCCAGCTCGGCCTACCTGACGGTGGCCGAGACCTTCCCGCTGGAGATCCGCGCCCTGGCCATCGCCGTGTTCTATGCCCTGGGCACCGGCCTGGGCGGCATCGCCGGGCCGCTGCTGTTCGGCCAGCTGATCGAGACGGCCAGCCGGCAGAACCTGTTCATCGGCTACGGGATAGGCGCCGGGCTGATGGTGTTCGCCGGGCTGGTGCAGGCGCGCTGGGGCGTGGCGGCCGAGCGCCGCGCCCTGGAGGCCGTGGCGCCGCCGCTGTCGCTGGCGGCGCAGGAGGACGGCGCTCCGGGGCGGGCGAAGATCCCTCGCTAGCGACCCTGGTGCAGGCCGAAGGCGGCGACCTGCGGTGCGCGGCGCTGGCCGGCGCGCACCAGGGCGAACTCGTTGCCCAGGGCGCGGCTGAGCGCGCGCACGGCCGGTTCGCTGGTGATCAGTTCGGGCTGTACGCCGGGGATGGTGAAGTGCGTTCGGGTGGTGACTCGGCTGTCGAAGTGGAGGGTGAGCTGGCCGTCCGCCTCCCGCGAAATGCGGCATTCGTAGAACGGCAGGTATTGCTCGAGGATTTCGGCGATGCGCTCCGGGCTCATTGTTCGATTTCCTGTCGGTAGGTGGAGTGGGATGTGCTTCGCAGGGCCGTCCCTGGTGTTTTCGCCCTGTGCCGGCGAGACGGCCACGTCTGCCCGGCGGCCCTGCGAGCCGCCATGGGTGCTGCCGTCCGCTGCTGGCACCCTAGCGGTGGCCCAGGTCCATGATGATGATGAGGGCCGCCACGGCGATGATCAGCAGGATGAAAAAGGTATTCATGGCCCGCGCCTCCCCGGTAAGAGCTGAACAGTCGAGGCTGCCCGTTCGCAGGAGTTCACAAAGTCTTGCCCGGCGGTCAGGCGTGGCGGCCCATGGGGCCGCGTGGCCGCTGCGCTTCGCCGACGGAGCCGCTGCTCCGCATGGCCGGATGATCGACTACCGCGCAGGGCAGGGCATGTTCACCAGTATTGACCTGCCGGTGGTTTCCCACTCGGCCGTACGTCGCCGGGGTTGCATTCCGGCCGCTGCCGGCCTAAAAGCGAATCCCTTCAGCGCGCCGCTCCCCCGCCGGGCAGTGGCCGGCCACCGGAGCAGCAGAGGAAGCCCCCATGACAGCGGTCAGCACCCGCGAACACTGGATCGACACGCCGCTCGGCCGGCTCTTCGCCCGGCGCTGGACGCCGACTGGGGGCGGCGCCGCGGCGCCCATCGTGCTGTTCCACGACTCCCTGGGCTGCGTGGCGCTGTGGCGCGAACTCCCCGAGCAACTGGCGCGGGCCAGCGGGCGCGAGGTGATCGCCTACGACCGCCTGGGCTTCGGCCAGTCCGACGCCCATCCGGGGACGCTGGCGCGGGGCTTCGTCGAGGACGAGGCGCGGCAGGGCTTCTCCGCGCTGCGCGAGCGACTGGGCTTCGAGCGCTTCGTCGCCTTCGGCCACAGCGTTGGCGGCGGCATGGCGGTGGGCTGCGCCGCGACCTTCGGCGCGGCTTGCGAGGCGTTGGTGCTGGAGTCGGCCCAGGCCTTCGTCGAAGACCGCACCCTGGAAGGCATCCGCGCCGCCGAGCGCGACTTCGCCCGGCCAGGCGGACTGGAACGCCTGGCGAAATACCACGGCGACAAGGCGCACTGGGTATTGCGGGCCTGGGTGGATACCTGGCTGTCCGATGCCTTCGGCGACTGGAACCTGGATGCCCAGCTGGCGCGCCTGCAGTGCCCGTTGCTGTGCCTGCACGGCGAGCAGGACGAGTTCGGCTCGGCTCGCCACCCCGAGCGCTTCGTCGCCCGCGCCGCCGGGCTGGCCGCCATGAAGCTGCTGGCGGATTGTGGCCACGTTCCGCACCGGCAGAAAGCCGACGAGGTGTTGGCGCAGGTGTGCGCCTTCCTGGGCTGAGCGAGGCCGGCGAGAGGCGCGCCAGAGCCCTCGCGGACACCCGCCGTTGCGTTACAGGCCGCGCCAGCCGTGGGCTGTGGCGGAATCAATATGAATGATCCGCCAGCGCGGCGGTCTACAGAACCGAGCGAAGCCGGCCGGCAGCGCCGCGAACAGGCGTGGCGCGCCAGGTGCCGGCGAGTGAGGTCGATCATGCGCTGGGCAGTCCGGGTAGCGTGCATCGTCGCCTTGCTGTTCGGCGCCCCGGCATTCGCCGGGCCGCTCGGGCAGAAGGCCGCGGTGGCGGAGAACAAGGCCGAGGTGCTCGAGGAGCAGGCGGCCGAGCAGGGGGCGAGCGGCACGGCCGCCCAGGTCAGGCCCATCACCCGCAGCGAGGCCCGCGCCGTGGACCCGGCCGGGGAGGCGCCGCTGGACGACGCCATCACCTGCCTGGCCCGCTCCGTCTACTGGGAGGCCAAGGGCGCATCGCGCGGTGACATGGAGGCGGTGGCCAACGTGGTGATGAACCGGGTGGCCAGCAAGGACTTCCCCGATACCGTCTGCGCCGTGGTCAAGCAGGGTTCGGAGAGCAGGAGCTGCCAGTTCTCCTGGTGGTGCGATGGCCGCCCCGACCAGGTGGTGGAGGAAAAGCGCTACGACCTGGCCCGCGACATAGCGCGCAAGGCGCTCAACCGCCAGTTGCCCGATCGCACCGACGGCGCGCTGTACTTCCACGACCGCCACGTCAGGCCGTCCTGGGCGAGGACCTACCTGAGGACGGCGCGGACCGAGCATTTCCTGTTCTACAAACCGCGCCTGGGCGGCGAGCCGATAGCCCGCAGCGGGGCGGGACGGCGGCCGTGAGCGGGAGCGGCGGTCTTGCCGGGCCCGTAGGATGGGTTGAGCGAAGCGATACCCATCGCCACGGCCGCATGGGTTTCGCAAGCTCAACCCATCCTACGAAAAGCACCTCGGTACAGGGGGCAAACCGTAGGAGATTCATCCGCGATCCGGCCGGCAGGCCGGCGTGTGTCGGTGACCGCGGACGGAGTCTCATATCCCTGCCATTCCCATGTAGGAGCGCGCCCTGCGCGCGATTCGCGGGCAGGGCCCGCTCCTACAGGGAGGGTGCAAGGGACAGGCCGGTGTGTATTGGTGATCGTGGATTAAGGCCCGAACGGGCACGGCTTCTCGTAGGAGCGAGCTTGCTCGCGAACAAGCCCCGCAGCGGAGTCTGTTCGCGAGCAAGAACCAGGCGTCCCTCTCGATCGATCCTACGAAGAGCACCTCGGCGCAGCCTGCAAGACAGCTGCTCGGTGCTCCGGGGGCGTTACATGGAGTACTTGACGCTGAACATCAGGTTGCGCGGCTCGCCGTAGTTCAGGTTGCCGAAGCTGATGCCGCTGTAATAGTACTTGTCGAAGATGTTGTTGAAGTTGACGCGGGTGTCGATGTTCTCGCTGACCTTGTAGCCGAGCATGGCGTCGACCACGGTGTAGCCGCCCTGCTGGAAACCGGTTTCCGTATCTTCGGTCTTGCTCTGGGTGGTCAGGTTGCCGCCCACGCGCCATTTGTGCAGGTCGCCCGGCAGGTTGTAGGTGGTAGCCAGCTTGAACAGGTGGCGCGGCTTGCTCGGGTCGAAGGGCTTGCCGACGTTGGACTCGTCGGCGTCATGCTTGTACTTCGCGTCGACGTAGGTGTAGCCCACCATCGCCTGCCAGCCTTGGCTCAGCTCGCCGCTCAGTTCCATGTCCACGCCCTGGCTGCGGACCTTGCCGGAGGCGCGCTGGCAGTAGTCGAAGGAGCTGGGGTTGGCCGGGCACGGGTTGGGGCTGCTGGTGTCGTCGGTGGCGCGGTTTTCCTGGTCCACCTGGAACAGCGCGATCTGCGAGTTCAGCGCGCCGCCGAAGTGCTCGCCCTTCAGGCCGATCTCGTAGTTCTTGCCGGTGATGGGGGTGAGTACGTTGCCGGTGGCGTCCAGCGTGTCCTGGGGCTTGAAGATGTCGGTGTAGCTGGCGTAGACCGAGTAGGTGTCGTTGAGGTCGTAGATCACCCCGGCGTAGCGGGTGACCTTGCGGGTGACCTTGAAGACGTCGGTGTCGCCGTGGGCGTCGGCCTCGTACCAGTCCAGGCGGCCGCCGAGGATCACCTTGAGCGGGTCGGCGATGTTCAGCCGGGTGGTGACGTAGGTGCCTTTCTGCTCCTGGTCGAGCTTCATGCCCCAGAGGTTCATGTCGATGCTCGGCTTGAGGGTCGAGGTCGGGTCCCACTGGGTCGGGTCCATTTCCCCCAGCGGTGTGCCATCCTTCTTGAACAGGTCGCCCCAGCCGCCGTGGCCGTCGAAGCGCTCCTGGCGATAGCTGGCGCCCACCACCAGCTCGTGTTCGCGGCCCAGCAGCTGGAAGGGGCCGTTGGCGAAGGCGTCGTAGCTCTCGTGGTCGTCGGTGTAGTCGTACTTGCCGGCACCCTGGGTCATGGTCGGGCAGTCCTGGGTGTAGTAGCAGCTGTTGTACAGGCCGAGCATGTTGATGCGCGCCCACAGCTTGTCGGCCGCCAGCTTCATCTGCCAGCCGTTGTCGAAGCGGTGGGTCAGGTCGCTGAACAGGTGGGTGGTCTTGGTATCCCAGTAGGACCAGTCGGCGCCGTAGTAGTCGGAGCGCTTCAGGTCCAGGTGGCGGCCGCCCAGCGGGGCGGGCAGGCCCACCCAGTTGTCGTTGCGGTTGTCGTCCTGGTAGGAGGCGCCGATGGCCAGGGTGGTGTCCGGGCTCAGGTCGGCCTCGGTGATGCCGTAGAGCACGCCGCGCTCGCTGCTGACGTAGTCCTGGAAGCTGTCCTTGGTCTGGTAGGCCATCACGGCGCGGCCGCGCAGGGTGCCTTCGCTGTTCAGCGGGCCGGAGACGTCGGCTTCGCTGCGGTAGCGGTCCCAGGTGCCGGCGCTGCCTTCCAGGCTCATGTGGAAGTCCTGGGTGGGGCGCTTGCGCACCATGTTGATGGCCGCCGCCGGGTTGCCGGCGCCCTGCATCAGGCCGGTGGCGCCGCGCACCACTTCGACGCGGTCGAACATCGCAAGGTCCGCCGCGGAGATCACGTCCTGGGTGTAGGTGGAGATGCTGGTGGGCAGGCCGTCGTACATGATGTTGTCGACGTCGAAGCCGCGCGAGGCGTAGCTCACCCGCGCCGGGCCGTACTGCTGGACGGTCAGGCCGGTGACGCCCTTCACCGCGTCGTTGAGGTCGTTCATGCCCTGGTCGTCCATGCGCTGGCGAGTCACCACGCTGACCGACTGCGGCGTCTCGCGGATCGACATGGGGATCTTGGTCGAGGTGCGCATGGCCTTGGTGGTGTAGGAGCCGCTGCCTTCGGTGGTGGCGGCTGCGGCGGGGTCCTGGGTACCGAGCACCTCGGTGGCGCCCAGGTCCACACGGTCATCCTTGGCCGCGGCCTGGATGGCCAGGGGGAGGGCGGAGAGGCTTAGCAACAGGGCGCTGGATACTACTTGTCTCATTTTGCAGGGTCCTGGTCGGATGTAAGCCGCATGAGGCCGTGGCAGAGGCCGGCTGCGATTCTTGTTTACGTAGGAAATCGGAGAGGGATTTCTCCGCCGGCAAAATGGTAAGGAAAAGTAAATATGTTGTAAATAAAAACAATTAGCATTTACAGATCGTCACCAAGGTGGCCTTGAGGGGCGGCTGTTTCCAGGGAGGGATCATCGCGGACGGAGTCCGGGGGGGCACGGACGTAGGAGCCGTGCCCACCTGCAATGTAGGAGCAACCGTCTTGCGCCGAGGTGCCCTTCGTAGGATGGGTTGAGCTTGCGATACCCATGCTGCCGTGGTGATGGGTATCGCTTCGCTCAACACCATCCTACGAAAAGCCGTGCTTCCTGGAATCGTAGGACTCCGTCCGCGATCGGCCACCGGCCATGCAAGTCGTCGGACATCGGTGCTCCGGCCAGCGGCGGATAACCGCGAACGGTTATTCGCCCTACGCGCTGTCGGCAGAGGAGGATTCTTCCTGCGACCGGGCTTTCATTTCCGGCTGAGGGGGAATGTCGTAGGCGTTTGGTGTGGGGCAGGTCGGCTACCCATGCGCCTTACATGGCGCTACTTGCAGCGCGTACCGCAGGTAGCCGTTGGGTGAGGTGCCCAGGTGGCGGAAGCCTGCCCGTGGCCTCGTCAGCCGTGCGCCAGCGGCGGGGTGCGCGGCGGGACGATGCGGCGCTTGCCGGTCGACTCGAAGGCTGCGGCGAAGCGCAGCAGGGCCGAGTCGTCGTAGGCGCGGCCGGCGAAGGTCAGGCCCACCGGCATGCCGATGTCCGCCATCACGCCCATGGGCACCGTCACCGTGGGCACGCCCAGGTGGCGGATGGCGAGGTTGCCGTTGGCGACCCACACGCCGTTGCTCCAGGCGATGTCCGCCGAGGCCGGGTTGACGTCGGCGTCCGCCGGGCCCACGTCGGCCACGGTGGGGAAGAGCACGGCGTCGAGGCCGAGTTCGTCCATCCAGTCTTCCAGGTCGAGCTTGCGCGTCTTCTCCAGGCCGCGCAGGCCATCGGGCAGGGTGGCGATCTGGTCCCAGGGCTTGATGCCGCGCTGGGCCATGCGCACGTATTCGTCCATGCCGGCGGCGAGGTCGCCCTCGCGGTTGGGCAGGGTGCCGGGGTCGTGGGGGAAGATCAGCTCGCCCTGCACGTCGGCCAGGCGGTTCAGTTTGGGATCGCCGTTGGCCCGCAGGAAGTCGTCGAAGGCCCAGCCGCTCAGCTCCCACAGCTCGTCGTGGAGGAACTCCTTGGAGACGATGCCGCGGTTGAACACCGTCGGCGCGCCGGGGCGGTCGCCCTCGCAGTTGGAAACCAGCGGGAAGTCCACCTCGACCACTTCGGCGCCGGCCGCTTCCAGGGCCTTGCGGGCCTGTTCCCAGAGGGCGATCACCGAGGGCCGGGTGTGGATGCGCTGCCCGGTCGGGCCACCGATGCCGGGGTTCTCGCTGGTGCCGGCCGCTTCATCCTTGTTGATGAACATGCGCGGCACGCCGAGGCGCTTGCCGGCCAGGGCGTCGGCCTTGGCGGCCAGTTCCAGGTAGGACGCCGGGCGCACCGAGGCGACGTCGGGGATCGGCACCCAGGGTTGCAGGCGCCACAGGTCGCCGCGTTTGTCGGCGTCCTCGGCCACCACCGCGTCCAGCACTTCCAGCAGGTCGGCCATGGTCCGGGCGTAGGGCACCACCACGTCCATGGTCGGCGTCAGCGGCCAGTTGCCGCGCACCGAGATCACCCCGCGCGACGGGGTGTAGGCGCACAGGCCGTTATTCGAGGCCGGGCCGCGGCCGCTGGACCAGGTTTCCTCGGCCAGGCCGAAGGCGCAGAAGCTGGCCGCGGTGGCCGTGCCCGCGCCGTTGGACGAACCGGAGGCGAAGGGCGCGGTGAGGTAGGCGGCGTTGTAGGGGCTTTCGGCGCGGCCATACACGCCGCGCTGCATGCCGCCGTTGGCCATGGGCGGCATGTTGGTTTTGCCCAGGCAGATGGCGCCGGCGGCGCGCAGGCGTTCGATGGTGAAGGCGTCGCGGTAGGCCACCAGGTCCTTGAAGGCCGGGCTGCCGGAAGCCGCGGTCAGGCCCTTCACCAGGTAGCTGTCCTTGGCGGTGTAGGGGATGCCGTCCAGCGGGCCCAGCGTCTCGCCCCGGGCGCGGCGCGCGTCGGAGGCCTCGGCTTCCGCCGGCGCATCGGGGTTGCGTACCACGACCGCGTTCAGCGCGGTGGGGGTGTCGGCGCCGTCGTAGGCGTCGATTCGCGCGAGATAGGCCTTGACCAGCTCGACCGCGGTGGTGCGGCCGGACTCGAGCGCGTCGCGCAGCTCGGCAATGGAAACCTCGGTTACCTCGATCATGCTGTCACCGCCGCTTGCAGGTGGGTGGTCGCGAAATCGGCTTTCATACTGTCCTCGTTCACTTCTTGTTCGGCGCCCCGGTTTCCGGGGCAGGCCGCCGGGCACTGGGCCGGCGGCAGTTGATCAGTGTATCAGTGGCGGGGACCGGCGGCTGCCGTCATCCGCTCGTGCTCCTGCGCCCGCCTGCAGTACCCTGGCCGCCCGCTTTATGAACGAGAACACCGCGATGCCCGATGAAGACCGCAACCCGCTGCTGATCGATGGCCCGGCAGGCCGGATCCAACTGCTCATCGACGCCCCGGCCGGCCCGCTCCGCGGCGTAGCCATGGTCAGCCACCCGCAGCCGCTGCTCGGCGGCAGCCCACGGCACCTGGTGCCGCTGACCCTGGCGCGGCGCCTGAGCAAGGCCGGCTGGCTGGCGGTGCGCCCGAGCTTCCGTGGGGTGGACGGTACCGAGGGCGAGTACGCCGAGGGCATCGGCGAGGCGCAGGACAGCCAGGCGGTGGCTGCCTATCTGCGCGAGCGCTACCCGGACCTGCCGCTGGCGCTGGTGGGCTTTTCCTTCGGCGCCTACGTGTTTGCCCGCACCGCCCGCGACCTGGCGCAGCCGGCCGAGGCCGTGGTACTGATGGGCCTGCCGGTGGGCACGGTGCCCGGCGGCCGGCACTACGAACCCATGGCGCTGCCGGCGGACTGCCTTCTATTGCACGGCGAGGCCGATGAAATGGCGCCGCTGGCCAATCTGCTGGACTGGGCGCGGCCCGAACAGCGCCCGGTCACCCTGTTCGCCGGCGCCAACCATTTCTTCAAGGGCTGCCTGGACCGCGCGGTGGACCAGGTGCTGGCCCACTTGCGCAGCGTGGAGCGGCCGCTGGGCTGAGGTGCCTCAGCCGGCCTTGGCCGTGCGCACGGATGCAGGGCGCGCGGCGAATGCATCGCCTTCTCGGAGAGATATCGCGGGGATGCAGCGGGAGGGGAACTTGTTGTCGTAGCGCTGTCTACAGAAGCGGTTCCCCGCCCCGTCGGCATCGGGCGATGCTTCAGCGGTGGGGTGGGGAATCACCTCCCTGGCCTTGGGCAGCAGCCCTACGGCACGTTCTATATATAGATGAGCGTGTGCGCCTGAATCGGCAGCGAGAAGCATCGTTTTGAAAGAAGCTGTTGACAGCTGTTCGGATGTCTATATAATTCGCCGCCCGTCAACTGGCAAAGCCCACTGGGTTTTACATAAGACGCTGAATTTAAAGAAAATATTTTTTAAATCAGGTGTTGACGGGAAGCGAGGTTGCTGTAGAATGCGCGGCCTCGGTTGAGACGAAAGCCTCAGCCAACTGCTCTTTAACAAGTTGAATCAAGCAATTCGTGTGGGTGCTTGTGAGTTAAGACTGGTGATCGCAAGATTATCAGCATCACAAGTAACA
>NZ_JWMC01000052.1:0-23512 GCF_000812405.1 Pseudomonas sp. PI1 | reverse complement strand
GGGTGGGTGGGGCAGGTGTTGCGGGGGTGGGACGGTTTTTTGGGGGTGGTGCCTCCCGGATACCTTGGTGTTCGCGTCCGGCTCCGCTCCCTCTCCCCAGCCCTCTCCCTGAAGGGAGAGGGGGCTAGTCCGTGCCGAGAACAGGCATGGTTTCAGCAGGAAACCACCGCGCTTGCCGGCTAACTCGGGAAAGCCAGTCCACTCCGAACGGTCCCCTCTCCCTTCAGGGAGAGGGTTAGGGAGAGGGGACGGCCTTAGCACTTGCACCACTGCAACCGGGAAGCCCTTTAGAAACAAAAAACGCGGCCAAAGCCGCGCTCGACAGTCCCGCCGCGCCCGGAAGTGGGAGGGGCGCACGGGTCGCCCACGCTCGGGCGCATCGAAAAAAGGTGGCCCGGTGGAGCGCCGGGCGCGGGTGTTGAACACGCTTGCCGGAACCTGCCCGCGCCCCCGGATGGGGACGGGGTCGCGGACGGCCGGTCTACCTCAGAAGAAGCCCAGCGGGTTGACGTCGTAGCTCACCAGCAGGTTCTTGGTCTGCTGGTAGTGGTCGAGCATCATCTTGTGCGTCTCGCGGCCGACGCCGGACTTCTTGTAGCCGCCGAAGGCGGCGTGCGCCGGGTACAGGTGGTAGCAGTTGGTCCATACGCGGCCGGCCTTGATGCCGCGGCCCATGCGCCAGGCGCGGTTGATGTCGCGGGTCCAGACGCCGGCGCCCAGGCCGAACTCGGTGTCGTTGGCAATCGCCAGGGCCTCGGCCTCGTCCTTGAAGGTGGTCACGCCCACCACCGGGCCGAAGATTTCCTCCTGGAACACACGCATGCCGTTGTGGCCCTTCAGCAGCGTGGGCTGGATGTAGTAGCCGCTGGCGAGGTCGCCGGACAGCCGCTCGCTCTGCCCGCCGGCCAGCAGCTGGGCGCCCTCGTTCTGGGCGATGTCCAGGTACGACAGGATCTTCTCGTACTGCTGTTGCGAGGCCTGGGCGCCGACCATGGTCTCGGTGTCCAGCGGGTTGCCGCGCTTGATCTGGGCGATCTTCTTCTGCACCTCGGCCATGAACGGCTCGAAGATCGACTCCTGCACCAGCGCCCGCGACGGGCAGGTGCACACCTCACCCTGGTTGAAGAAGGCCAGCACCAGGCCCTCGGCGGCCTTCTCGATGAAGCTCGGCTCGGCGCGCATGATGTCGTCGAAGAAGATGTTCGGGCTCTTGCCGCCCAGCTCCACGGTGGAGGGGATGATGTTCTCCGCCGCGCAGTGGAGGATGTGCGCGCCCACCGGGGTGGAGCCGGTGAAGGCGATCTTGGCGATGCGCTTGCTGGTGGCCAGCGCCTGCCCCGCTTCCTTGCCGAAGCCCTGGACGATGTTCAGCACGCCCGGCGGCAGCAGGTCGTTGACGATCTCGGCCAGCAGCATGATCGACAGCGGCGTCTGCTCGGCCGGCTTGAGCACCACGCAGTTGCCCGCGGCCAGGGCCGGGGCCAGCTTCCAGGCGGCCATCAGCAGCGGGAAGTTCCACGGGATGATCTGCCCGACCACGCCCAGCGGTTCGTGGATGTGGTAGGCCACGGTGCTGTCGTTGATCTCGGCGGCGCCGCCTTCCTGGGCGCGGATGCAGCCGGCGAAGTAGCGGAAGTGGTCGGCCGCCAGGGGCACGTCGGCGTTCAGCGTCTCGCGCACGGCCTTGCCGTTGTCCCAGGTCTCGGCCACGGCCAGTTGTTCCAGGTGCTGCTCGATGCGGTCGGCGATCTTCAGCAGGACCAGCGAGCGCTCCTGCACCGAAGTGCGGCCCCAGGCATCGGCGGCGGCGTGGGCGGCGTCCAGCGCGCGCTCCACGTCCTCGGCGGTGGAACGGGGGAATTCGGCGATCGGCTGGCCGTTCACCGGGGAAGTGTTGGTGAAGTACTGGCCGAGCACCGGCGGCACGAATTCACCGCCGATGTAGTTGCCGTAGCGCGGCTTGAGGGTAACGACGGCACCGGGGGTTCCGGGTGGGGCATAGATCATGGCGAAGCTCTCCTGTGGCGTCCCGGCGCACCAAGCCCGGGCCTTGCGGCGATCTTAGGCAGCGCCCTCGCCGGCCAGGAATGCGCCCATGGGCGTGAGGGGGTAGTTATTTGGTAGTAGAGGGGGGTGTTCGTGGGGGCGAGCTTGCTTGCGCGAACCACCACATGGAGTCTGCCGGCGATTCCAGTGCAGGCTCGAATCTCGCCCCCTCTCCCCAGCCCTCGGCTGCGCGCCCCGCCCTGAAGGGAGAGGGGGCTTGTCCGTGCCGAGAGAGGACTTGGTGTCAGCCGGCCACTCGGTACAAGCCGGCTAACGCCGAAGCATCAGCGCACACCGAACGGTCCCCTCTCCCTTCAGGGCGGGGCGCGCAGCCGAGGGTTAGGGAGAGGGGCCGGAGTCAACGCTTGCACCACTGCAACCAGGAGACACCGTTCGCGAGCAAGCTCGCTCCTACGAAAAGCAAAAAGCAAAGCCCCCAAAAAGCAAAGGGCCGGCACCAGCCAGCCCCCTGCCCTACCCCTGCGAACTCAGCGCTTGCTCACCAGGTCCTTCGGCAGCTTGAAGGTCCAGATCATCCCGCCCTGGTCCAGGTCCTTGATGCGCTTGGCCACCTCGCCGCCCCACAGCGGCACGGCGCCGCCCCAGCCGGAGAGCACGGTGACGTACTGCTCGCCGTCCATCTCCCAGGTGATGGGCGAGGCGATCACGCCCGAGCCGGTGTTGAACTCGTAGAGCTTCTTGCCGCTCTTGGCGTCGAAGGCCATCAGGTAGCCCTCGGGGTTGCCGGTGAACACCAGGTTGCCGTGGGTGGCCAGCACGCCGCCCCACAGCGGCGCGTAGTTCTCGTAGCGCCACACCTGCTTGCCGGTCTTCGGGTCGATGGCGCGCAGCACGCCGATGTACTTCTCGTTCAGCGGCTTGATGGTGAAACCGGCGCCCAGGTAGGCCGCGCCCTTCTTGTAGGTCACGTTCTCGTTCCACATGTCCATGCCCCACTCGTTGGAGGGCACGTAGAACAGGCCGGTGTCCTGGCTGTAGGCCATGGGCATCCAGTTCTTGCCGCCGAGGAAGGACGGCGAGACGAACACCGAGCTGCCCTTGGCGCCCTCGCCCGGCGCGCCGGGGCGGTGGGCGTCGTCGTAGATCGGCCGGCCGTTCTGGTCCAGGCCCTTGGCCCAGGTCACCTTGTCGACGAAGGGGAAGCCGCGGATGAACTTGCCGTTGGTGCGGTCCAGCACGTAGAAGAAGCCGTTGCGGTCGGCGGTGGCCGCGGCCTTCACGGTCTTGCCACCGTCCTTGTAGTCGAAGGACACCAGCTCGTTCACGCCGTCGAAGTCCCAGCCGTCGTGCGGGGTGGTCTGGAAGTGCCATTTGATCGAGCCGTCCTCCGGGTTCAGCGCCAGGCGCGAGGAGGAGAACAGGTTGTCGCCCGGGCGCAGGTGCGAGTTCCACGGCGACGGGTTGCCGGTGCCGATGAACAGCGAGTCGGTGCTCGGGTCGTAGTAGCCGCCCAGCCAGGGCGCGGCGCCGCCGGTCTTCCACAGGTCGCCCGGCCAGGTCTTGCCGGCCTCGCCGCCGGAGATGCCGTTCTCGATGGCCTTGCCGTCCTTGTACACGTAGCCCATGTGGCCTTCGACGGTCGGGCGGCTCCACAGCAGCTCGCCGTTGCTGGGGTCGTAGGCCTCGATCTTGCCGACCACGCCGAACTCGCCGCCGGCCACGCCGGTGATCAGCTTGCCCTTGGCGATCAGCGGCGCGGCGGAGATGGAGTAGCCGGCCTTGTAGTCGGCCACGGTCTTCTTCCACACCACCTTGCCGGTGTCCTTGTTCAGCGCCACCAGCTTGGCGTCCAGGGTGCCGAAGATCACCAGGTCGCCGTACAGGGCCACGCCGCGGTTGATCACGTCGCAGCAGGGCATGATGCCGTCGGGCAGGCGCGCGTCGTACTGCCAGAGCTTGCGCCCGGTGCGCGCGTCCACGGCGAACACCCGCGAGTAGGAGGCGCTGACGTACATCACCCCGTCCTTGACCAGCGGCTGGGCCTGCTGGCCGCGCTGCTTCTCGCCGCCGAACGACAGCGCCCACACCGGGCGCAGTTCCTTGACGTTGTCGCTGTTGAGGGTCTTCAGCGGGCTGAAGCGCTGGCCCTGCTGGTTGATGCCGTTGACCACGATCTGGTCGGTGCGCTTGGCGCTGTCGCTGATGTCCTGGTCGGTAACCGCGGCCTGGGCGCCCAGGCTGGCCAGGGCGAGTGCGGCGAAGAGCGCGCTGCGCGCGAAGGAAGGGGTGGGACCTGCATGTCTCATTGCGGCTACCTCTGCGGATTTGTTGTTGTACCCGGGAAGTTTTCCCGGTCTGCCGCAGATTCTTGGCCCGGTGCGGTGGGCCAACAATTGACCGCTTTGCCGAATTCCCTAGTTCCTTGGTAGCAATACCGCGCCCTGGCGTAGCGTAGGGCGCATAACGCCTACGGCGTTATCCGCCGTTTGACCTCGGTGCCCGGCGGCTCCGGGGTTGACCTTGGCGTTGGTCATGGCCTCGGTGTAGCGGCGGATAACCGCGAACGGTTATACGCCCTACGCGACTACGAAGAGCCGGCGGGGCGGCTCACTGCCGGTCGATACGCGGCAACGCCTGCTGTTCGTAGCGCGGGTACAGGTGGGTGACGCTGCGGATCAGCTCGTAGCGCGTCAGGCTGATGCCGGCGAAGCGTTCGGGGATGGGGGTGCGTAGCAGGTCGTTCATGTCCGCGCCTTCGCGGGTGCCTTCGCGCATCACGCTGTCGAGCCAGCCGAGGTAGTCGCGCATCTGGGCGAAGGGCCTGGCGTCGGTGGCGATGGGCCCGTGGCCGGGGACGATCAGCTTCCAGGGCAGCGCCTGCAGGGTATCGAGATCGGCCAGCCAGACGTCCAGCCCCGGGCTGTTGGGCGTGGTCAGCGCGCGCTCGTAGAACACCAGGTCGCCGGCGAACAGCACCCCGCTGGTCTCGTCGAGGATCGCCAGGTCCGCCCCGGTGTGCCCGCGCAGGCCGAGCAGGCGGAAACGGTGCGTGCCGACCTGCAGCTCGCCCGGCTCCACCGTCTGCGTCGGCAGCACCACCTCGGTGCCGCGCATCCAGTCGCCCACCAGGCGGTACATGTTCTCCGCCATGGCGTTGCCCTGCTCCTTCAGCAGCTTGCCGGTGCCGGCCAGCGCGCCGATGGGCACGTCGGCGAAGGCCTGGTTGCCCAGCACGTGGTCGGGGTGGTGGTGCGTCAGCAGCACCTGCTTCACCGGCTTGCCGGTGGTCCGCTGGATCACCGCGCGCAACGCCTCGCCATAGCGCCGCGAGGGGCCGGTGTCGATCACCAGGATGCCGTCGCCGGTGTCGACGAAGGCGACGTTGACGATGTTGCCGCCGTTGTCCTTGGCGAAGTTGTCGGTGCTGCCCTCCACCAGCCAGGTGCCCTCGGCGATCTGCCGGGGTTGCAGGTGGTACTGCAGGTCGGCGAGGACCTGGGTGCAGAGCAGCAGCAGGAAGGTCAGCAGGTAACGCATGGGCACCTCGCGGGCGGGCCGGCCGCCTCAGAGGGCGGCCTCGAATTCGTTGCCGTTGTTGTCGTGCAGGAACAGCTTCGCGTGGGGATGGCCGCGCAGTTCGAAGCTGAAGCTGGGGTTCTCGCTCACCGCCGGGAACAGGTCCAGGCGCGCCAGCACCTCGCCCTCGGGCGTGCGCAGCTCGGCGTGGTCGAGGTAGAACTCGGGGATGCCGCCGACCAGGCCGTTGTCCATCGGGTGGTCCACCTGCAGCCGCAGCCGGGTGTTCGGCCCGCGCGAGAAAGCCCCGCCGTGCACCTGGCCCAGGCGCTGCTCCCAGCCGGCCTGGGCGCGCACCACGCTGGGCGCGGTGCAGCCGCCGCCGGCGGCGTCGATCCAGGCCGAGCCCACGTGCCACACGCCATCTTCACCACGCAGCGCGGCGCGGATGGCGGTGGCCTGCTCGATGCGGATGCGCACCGCCAGCAGCGCCTCCAGGTCCTCGCCCGGGTAGAGCGTCAGCACGTGGGGGATGGGGTTCAGCTCGGCCCACAGCACCAGGCGCTCGAAGCGCCCGGGCAGCTGCCGCGCGTCCACCTCCACCGGCACCTGCCGCGCGTCCTCGGCGAAGGGCGGCACGCCCAGCTTCACCCGCTCGTCGAAGACGAAGGGCTCGCCGCCGAGCAGGCGCCTGTGGTGGTAGTCCCACATCACCGAGGGCACCGGGTCGCCCTCCACCGCCGCGGCCAGCAGCGGCAGGCCGCACAGGCCCAACAGCAGGCTACGTCTACGCATCCCTCCTCCTCGTGCTATTGCACGTCCTGGTACAGCCCCGGCAACTCGTAGCGCACGCCGTAGCCGGAGTAGAGCTTGGCCAGCTCGCCGCTGCGCACCAGTTCCTCCAGCTCGCCGTCGAGGGCGTTGGAGAGCTGGCGGTTGCTCTCGTGCACCGCCATGCCGATGTCCCAGTCCGGCTGGCCAAGGCTGGGGTAGGTGTTCTCGGCGTTCCTCAACTGGTCGTCCCCGGCCTGGGCGCGCATCCAGTCCAGCTCGCCGCGCAGCGCCATCACCGCGTCCACCTTGCCGGCGCGCATGGCGTCGAAGGCCGCCTGGGTGCTGGGGAAATGCACGGTCATGGCGCTGAGCTGGCCGCCCAGCACCGAGGTCAGGTAGAACGAGGGCACGCTGTCCAGTTCCACGCCGATGCGGTGCTCGCGGAACGCCGCGATGGTGTCCACCTGCGGCAGCCTGCGGGCGTCGTTGACCACCTGCCAGCGCTCGCGCTGGTAGGGGCCGAACATCACCACCTGGTCGTTGGCCAGCTCGCCGACGTCGTTGCGCTTGTTGGAGTAGTCGCGGTCGTAGGGCACCCGCAGCATCACGTCGGCCACCACGCCCGGGCGCAGGTAGTGGCCCTTCCAGATGAAGTTGCGCAGGTCGTCGTCCAGGCGCTCGCCAGGAATCACCCAGAGGAACTCCGCGCGCAGCCCCAGGCCCTGGGCCAGGCGCGTGGCGAGATCCACGTCGATGCCGTGGGGCTGGCCGTCCTGCATGAAGCTGTAGGGCGGGAAGTTCTGGTAGATCGCCACCCGCAATACGCCGGAAGCGACCATGTCTTCGTAGGGCCGGACCTTGGCCTCGGCCTGCCCCAGCAACAGGAGCAGGCCGCACAGCAGGCTGAGCAGGCGCATGGCGGCGTCACTCGTCCACGTGCACGCTTTCCAGGTAGCTGCGGATGGCCCACAGGCCTTCCTGGCTGATGAAGTCGGCCATCTTCGGCATGTACACGGCGCCGTCGCGCACCGCGCCGTTGATCACCCGCTCCTTGAACCACTCGTCGCCCTCGGCGCCCAGGTCGAGCTTGCGCAGGTCGGGGGCGATGCCGCCGGACTTGGCCTCCAGGCCATGGCAGCGCGCGCAGTTCTGGTTGTAGGCGGAGGAGCCGATCTCCACCGCCAGCTTGTGGTTGGCGTAGGGCTCGCGGTACGGGTTGGTGTCGCGCCACTCCTTGCCCAGGGGCTCCAGGCCCTTGGTATCCACCGCTTGCGGGGTCACGTTGCCATGGGCCAGGGCCAGGGCCGAGACGCTGAGGCCGGCCAGCACCAGCAGGCCGCGCAAGGAGTTCTTCTTGTTCATCACTTCATTCCTCTGGGGGTAGGACAAGGCACGGGCGCCACCGGGGCGCTCCTCGACCATGTTAGGAAGCCCCGCCCCCGCCCCGAATGCTGCTTTGGATGCCCCCGCCTACTCCCTTCGTACTAGGGCGCAGGGCTGCCGCGCCAGGGCCTTCGGCAGCAAGCCCAAGTCATGCCCCGACCGGGAACTTGTCCCGGCCGATGCGGGAGCTTTTCCGTTTCCGCCACCGCCGCCGGCTCCCACCATGGAACCGCCGCGGCCCGAGCAGCGGCCCGCCGTTTCTCGACCCAACATCAAAAACGGGAACCCGAAGATGACAACAAGAACCTCCCTCGCCTCTGCCGGCCCCCTGCGCCTCGCCCTGCACAGCCTGACCCTCGCCATCGCCCTGGGCGCCGGCGGCGCGGCGCTGGCCAAGGACGTCAGCTGGGACGACATCGCCAATGACCACAAGACCACCAGCGACGTGCTGCAGTACGGCATGGGCACCAACGCCCAGCGCTGGAGCCCGCTCAAGCAGGTCAACGCCGACAACGTGTTCAAGCTGACCCCGGCCTGGTCCTACTCCTTCGGCGACGAGAAGCAGCGCGGCCAGGAATCCCAGGCCATCGTCAGCGACGGGGTGATCTACGTCACCGCCTCCTACTCGCGGCTGTTCGCCCTCGACGCCAAGACCGGCAAGCGCCTGTGGACCTACAACCACCGCCTGCCCGACGACATCCGCCCGTGCTGCGACGTGGTCAACCGCGGCGCCGCCATCTACGGCGACAAGATCTTCTTCGGCACCCTCGACGCCTCGGTCGTGGCGCTGAACAAGAACACCGGCAAGGTGGTATGGAAGAAGAAGTTCGGCGAACACGGCGCCGGCTACACCATGACCGGCGCGCCGACCATCGTGAAGGACGGCAAGACCGGCAAGGTGCTGCTCATCCACGGCAGCTCGGGCGACGAGTTCGGCGTGGTCGGCCGCCTGTTCGCCCGCGACCCGGACACCGGCGAGGAAATCTGGATGCGGCCCTTCGTCGAAGGCCACATGGGCCGCCTCAACGGCAAGGACAGCAGCGTCACCGGCAACGTCAAGGCGCCATCCTGGCCGGACGACGCCAACTCCTCCACCGGCAAGGTCGAATCCTGGAACCACGGCGGCGGCGCGCCCTGGCAGAGCGCCAGCTTCGACGCCGAGACCAACACCATCATCGTCGGCGCCGGCAACCCCGGCCCGTGGAACACCTGGGCGCGCACCGCCAAGGGCGGCAACCCGCACGACTACGACAGCCTGTACACCTCAGGGCAAGTGGGCGTGGACCCGAGCACCGGCGAGGTGAAGTGGTTCTACCAGCACACCCCGAACGACGCCTGGGACTTCTCCGGCAACAACGAACTGGTGCTGTTCGACTACAAGGCCAAGGACGGCAAGATAGTCAAAGCCACCGCCCACGCCGACCGCAACGGCTTCTTCTACGTGGTCGACCGCAGCAACGGCAAGCTGCAGAACGCCTTCCCCTTCGTCGACAACATCACCTGGGCCAGCCACATCGACCTGAAGACCGGACGCCCGGTCGAGCGTGAAGGCCAGCGCCCGCCGCTGCCGGAACCGGGGCAGAAGCACGGCAAGGCGGTGGAAGTCTCGCCGCCCTTCCTCGGCGGCAAGAACTGGAACCCCATGGCCTACAGCCAGGACACCGGCCTGTTCTACGTGCCGGCCAACCACTGGAAGGAGGACTACTGGACCGAGGAAGTCAGCTACACCAAGGGCAGCGCCTACCTGGGCATGGGCTTCCGCATCAAGCGCATGTACGACGACCACGTCGGCAGCCTGCGCGCCATGGACCCCACCAGCGGCAAGGTGGTGTGGGAACACAAGGAGCACCTGCCGCTGTGGGCCGGCGTGCTGGCCACCGCCGGCAACCTGGTGTTCACCGGCACCGGCGACGGCTTCCTCAAGGCCTTCGACGCGAAGAACGGCAAGGAACTGTGGAAGTTCCAGACCGGCAGCGGCATCGTCTCCCCGCCCATCACCTGGGAACAGGACGGCGAGCAGTACATCGGCGTGACCGTCGGCTACGGCGGCGCCGTGCCGCTGTGGGGCGGCGACATGGCCGACCTGACGCGCCCGGTGGCCCAGGGCGGTTCCTTCTGGGTGTTCAAGCTGCCCAGCTGGGACAACAAGACCGCCAGCCGCTGAACCCACCGACCGCGCCCCCAGGGGCGCGGTTTTCCATGCCCCGGGAGAAAGCCATGAAAACCACCACCCTGCTCGCCGCCCTGCTGCTGGCCGGCCTGGCCCACGCCAGCGACGAATCCGCCGACACCGACGACGACGCCACCGTCATCGCCCACTGCCGCATCGCCCCCGCCAGCCAATGCCCCGGCGCCGACCTGCGCGGCGCCGACCTGAAAGGCCAGGACCTCAGCCGCATGAACCTCGCCGGCGCGGACCTTTCAGGGGCAGACCTGCGCCACGCCACCCTCGACCTGGCCAACCTGGAAAAAGCCAACCTGCGCGGCGCCAACCTCACCCGCGCCAGCCTGCAACAAGCCAACCTGCGCGCCGCCGACCTCTCCGGCGCCAGCCTGGTGGCCATCCAGGCCTGGGGCCTGTTCGCCCAGGGCGCCCAATGGCAAGGCGCCGACCTGACCGCCGCCTACCTCGAATTCGCCCGCCTGAGCGGCGGCAAACTGCACCAGGCCAACCTGCGCGCGGCGGACCTGGAGATGACCTGGCTGTCCCGTGCGGACCTCAAGGGAGCGGATTTGCGCGATGCGAATCTGCAGGAGGTGAAGTTGGCGGAGGCGAATCTGGAGGATGCGGATTTGCGGGGGAGCAAGCCGAGGTTCGGGAACTTCCAGGGGACGAATATGCAGGGGTGCAAGGGGTGTCCCGGCGGCTGGGATTGAACGCCATGCATGGGGTTTCCCGTAGGGCGCATAACCGTTCGCGGTTATCCGCCGCTGGCAGGTGCCGCGTCGCTCCATGCAAACCCCGTAGGAGCAACTGTCTTGCCAACTGCGCCGGGGTGCTTTTCGTAGGATGGGTTGAGCTTGCGATACCCATGCGGTCGCGGTGATGGGTATCGCCTCGCTCAACCCATCCTACGGTGGAGTTTCTCCTGCTCTCCGTAAGCGCGATCCGCTCAGTGTCATCCTGATACACCTAGCTATCTTCGTCATTCCCGCGAACGGCAGCCTCACACCGAGCCCCATGTAGGAGCGCGCCCTGCGCGCGAAATCGCGGGCAGGGCCCGCTCCTACGACGGACCGGGCGTAGGGCGGATAACCGTTCGCGGTTATCCGCCGTTACACCTTTCTCATCGCCAACACCGTGGCCGGTCCTGGCGTTCCCACCCAGGATGCCCAAGCCCGCCCTGAGCGGGGTTCAACCAAGGCCAAACGGCGGATAACGCGGAGCGTTATTCGCCCTACGCGCTGAACTCCGCCAACGGCTGCAACGCTCGGCACGCATGGGCGCTACAATGGCGCCCGCGCCGATCTCCCCCGATCGGGCACGCCCGGAGCCAGCTTCAGATGTTCACCCTCGTAACCCTGGACGCACCGCCGCCCGAGTCCCTGAAGAATCAGGTTCTGCAAATGGTGGTGGACTACTTCAGCGACATCAGCCCGGTGCCGCTGACGCCCAGCAACCCGCTCTACCAGCTGTACCAGTACGTGATCGGCTACGAGGTGCACCTGTATCTGCAGGCCATGGACAGCGCCGTGGACAGCAGCGCGCGGTTGGTCCTGGCCCTGGACGACGAGGATCCCTCCCAGGTCCTGGGTTTTGCCCTGTACCTGCCGAGCAAGGATGATGCCCAGGCCTGCACGCTGGCCTACCTGGCCGTCACGGCCAGCCATCGCCGGCACGGCATCGCGCGGGCCATGCTGCAACAGGTGGCCACACATCGGCCCCACGTCGAACTCGCCTGCGCGGCGAGCAAGGTGCCGACCTTCGAGTCGATGGGCTTTCAGGTCCTGGCCGCACAAGGGCCGCACGTGCTGCTCAACACCCGCGATCACCGCTCCGACGGCATGGTCGCGGTGCAGGACCTGGCCCCGATCTATCAGTCCAAGGAAGTGCGGCAGATCCACGCCTACCTGGTGCAGCAACACGGCAGGAAGGCCATGACCGATGCCGAGAAAAAACGCGACCGCCTGCTTGACCAGATGGCCCATCAGGCCCAGGTGCTGGTGAAAGAGCGCTTCCCCACGCTGCACTGACAGCCAGCGGAAACGGATTCGGCTTTGAGTGTCTGCTAACGGCCCCATGGCAGCCATACCGCCGCGCTGCCAAGTGCTAAGCCGGCTGATGCCAGGCGTCCATAGGCCTCCTGCGCTTCCCCACTCGGTCAGGCCTGCGCCCGCGGCCGCTTCAAAAACTGTACTTCACCGACAACATCAGATTCCGCGGCTCCCCATACACATTGCTCGGCACCGTGACAGAGGAACTCAAGGAGTTGTAGTACTTCTTGTCGAACGCATTGTTCAGGTTCAGCTGCGCATCGATATGGGCAGTCGGCTTGAACCCCAGCATGAAGTCCACCAGCGTGTAGGCGTCCTGCTCGATCATGTAGGTGGTGCCTTTGTTGTAGATGCGGTTCTGCCGGTACAGGGAACTACCAATGCGCCATTGGTCGAGCGCGCCAGGCAGGGTGTAGGTGGTGCTCATCTTGAACAGATGTCGCGGGATGTCGGTATCGAACAGGCGACCTTCGTTGGCCTTGTTCGCATCCTTGCGGTATTTGGCTTCGGTGAAGGTGTAGCCGGCGCCCAGTTGCCAGTTGGGCGTGAGTTGCCCTTGCAGTTCCAGTTCGATGCCTTTGCTGCGCACCTCGCCGGCCGCCTCGTAGCAGGAAGTGGTGGGATAGCTGGGGCAAAGGCTCTGGTCGGTGATGGCCTTGGCGCGGTTTTCCTGGTCCAGCTGGAAGATGGCGGCCGAGGCGTTCAGGGCGCCGTCGAAATACTCGCCCTTGATGCCCAGTTCGTAGTTCTTGCCAGTGATAGGAGCGATGACCGAGCCTGAGGTGTCGAAGTAACTCTGCGGCTTGAAGATGTCGGTGTAGCTGACATATACCGAGTGATGCGCGTCCAGGTCATAGATCAGGCCGGCGTACTTGGTGACGTGGCGGTTGACCTTGAGTTCGGTCTCGGTGCCTTTGTAGGGGGCGCTGGTATCGTTTTCGTACCAGTCCAGGCGGCTGCCCAGAATCAGTTTCAGTGGGTCGGCCAGGTTCAGGCGGGTGGTGGCGTAAACGCTGTTGAGCTTGGCGTTGGTGTTCTGCCAGCCGTATTTGGTCTGGCTGGCGATTTTCGGGGTGTCGCCGTTCCAGTTGTAGATATCGATATTGCTGTGCAGCAGCACGTTTACCGGCACGTCGCCATTGAACACCACGCGGCGATGGCTGGCACCGAACACCAGTTCATGGTCGCGGTCCATCAGGCGGAACGGGCCGCTGGCGTAGGCATCGAAGCTGTTCTGGCTTTCCCGATAATGGCCGGCGCCGACGTACTGGTCATAGGTCTGGGTGGCGGTGCGCCCCAGTATGTAGGTGCCCAGCATGTCCAGGTCGGCCCAGGACTTGGTGGCCGACAGGTTGAGTTTCCAGCCGTTGTCCAGGGCGTGTTCGATGGCGGCATATGCGGAGGTGCTGGTCTTGTTCCAGTACTCCCAGTCATTGCTCAGGGAAGTGGAGCGCGACAGCTTCAGGTCGCTGCCGTCGAAGCCCACCGGCAGGCCGGTCCAGCCGTTGCCGTTGTAGTCGTCCTGCTGGCGCGAAGCGCTGAGCGTCAGGGTGGTGCTGTCGTTCAGGTCGGCCTCTACGATCCCGTAGAACAGGTTCCGCTCGTTATCCAGCGAGTCGCGGAAGCTGCCCTGGGTCTGGTAAGCGGTGACCAGGCGACCGCGCACAGCGCCATCGTCGGTCAACGGGCCGGACAGGTCGACGTCGGTGCGGTAGCGGTCCCAGGTGCCGGCGCTGCCCTGGATGCTGGCCTGGAACGTTGGCGTAGGACGCTTGCGAACCAGGTTGATGGCCGCGGCCGGGTTTCCGGCGCCCTGCATCAGGCCGGTGGCGCCGCGCACCACCTCCACCCGGTCGTACATGGCCATGTCTGCGGAAAGCAGGTCCTGGGACAGCTGGGAACTGTCGAGGCTGGTGGGCAGGCCGTCGTACATGATGTTGTCGAGCGCAAAGCCGCGGGCGTAGTAGGTGGAACGCTCCGGCCCCGTGCGCCGGATGACCATGCCCGGGGTGTTCTGCACGACGTCGTTGAGGTCGGCCAGGGCCTGGTCGTCGAGGCGCTGGCGAGTCATCACCGTGACCGACTGCGGCGTTTCACGCAGCGAGAGGTTCAGCTTGGTGGCGGTTTGCATGGCGCCGGTCGTATAGGAGCCCGTTCCCTCGGTCAGGCCATCCTGGCGAACGCCCATGATTTCGCTGCTATCCATCTTCAGTGGCTGCTCGGCTTCGGCTACCGGACGCAGGACATAGAGGCCGTCGCCCTGCCGTGAGGCGCGCAGTCCAGTCCCCTCGAGCAGCCGGCTCAGGCCGGTGTCGACGTCGGCATCGCCGCTCAGGCCTCGACTCTTCAGCCCCTGTACCCGCTGCGGCTGCAACGGCAGCGTGATGCCCGCCTGGCTCGCGAACTCCGCCAGCGCAGCGCCCAGCGGGCCAGGGGCTATCTCGAAGTGGCGTTGCCGACTGGCCTGATCGGAGGTGTCGGCCTGCGCGGACGCGACGAAGCCGATCGGGCCCAGGCACAGCCCGAGCGCAGCGGCGCGCAACGCCTTTGCAAGTTCGCTGGGTCGTGCTGCGCGGCGCGAAGCGAAGGGGTGAAGCTGCATGAGTGACTCCCTGTGTCGAGCATGTTTTTTCGTTGTGTGCTCGGGTGACACGCGAGAGACGAAAAAGACGACAAAATAAATTCGGCAGCGCCAATCAGCCCGGCCGATCAGCTGGAAATGGGCGCGATGGTGACCCAGTAACGGGTGCGATAGCGGATTTCCACCGGCAGCACCTGGGTCAACGCATGGAGCGCCTGGTCGGTGTCGTGCAGTTGAAACGCCCCGGAGACTTCCAGTTGCGCAACCTCGGGGTCGCAGCGCAACAGGCCGGGCCGGTATCGCCCCAGTTCGGCGGCGAAGCTTGCCAGGCTCATACGCTCAGCCTTGATCACGCCTCGGGTCCAATCGGCGATGCGTACATCGAGCGGCTCGACGCCGCCCACATGCCGGGCGTTGAATCTCGCCTGTTCGCCGGCCTTCAGCAGCTGGGATTCTCCAGCCCGCGAGTTCAGCTTCACCGCGCCTTCGAGCACCGCAACCTGGCTGTCCTCGGGCCATTGCCGCACCAGGAAGCGCGTGCCGACGGGCTCGATCTCGCCCTGGGCAGTTTCCACAATGAAGGGTCTGCCGGCGGGGTCCTTGGCGGTGATGATCAGCACCTCGCCAGCAACCAGCCGCACCCGCCGGCTCGCACCGTCGAAAGCCACATCGACGGCACTGTCGGTATTGAGATGAATCTGCGTGCCGTCGGCCAGAGAGATCTGGCGCTGCTCACCTACCCCACTGCGAACATCGGCATTGAGCTGCTGCCAGGACTGCGTACGGCGAATCAGCAAGGCTGCAGGCGCCGTTGCCAGCAGCAGCGCGAGCAACTTGAGGGCCTGTCGGCGCGTAGCGGCATGGGAACGATCCAGCGTTTCAAGCCCCAGCTGAGGCGGGATCAGCCCCAGTCGCCGGTTGAAGCCCTCCGCCAACTGCCAGGCGCGTTCGTGCTCCGGGTCGGCTGCGCGCCAGCGCTCGCAATCGCGACGTTGCGCCTCGCTGACGCGCGGCCCCTGAAGGCGCACATACCAGCGCGCGGCCTGGCGAGCGATATCACGGTCGATGGGTTGCGCGCTCACGGGTGCTCCGGCACTTCCGCCGCCAGCACGATGCACTCTTCGAAAGCCAGCGCGAGATAACGCTGAACGCTACGTACGCTCACGCCCAACCGCTGGGCGATGGCATCCTGGGTGAGCCCTTCGAGCTGGTACAGGAGGAACGCCTGGCGTGCCTTGCTCGGTAGGCGGGCCAGTACCGCGTCGACCTCGTGCAGGGCTTCGAGCACCAGAGCCTGATGCTCCAGCGAAGGCGTGCACGCCTCCGGCAGGCTGGCCAGGACTTCCAGATACGCCTGCTCCAGCGAGCGCCGACGGTAGAGATTGATCACCAGCCGCCGTGCGATGGTCAGCAGGTAGGCTCGCGGCGTCGCGATTGGCTGCTGCAGCGCAGCGGGCGAAACGAGCAACCGGACGAAGGTATCCTGGGCCAGGTCGGCCGCATCGCAGCGGTTGCCCAATCGACGATGGAGCCATCCGCGCAGCCATCCGTGGTGGTCCTGGTACAGCCGGCCGAGCAGCAGCTGATCCTCTGTAGCGGCAGTAGCGTGCATGGAGTGGCATTCCATCATATGCGAATGACTCGCATTATATTTTTATGCCACCTCTTCCATCAAGGCATTCGGGCCGGGATCAGCGCGCCTTATCGTGGATGCCCGCCATAGGGGCCGTGTGGGGCATCTTCGGATGCGCCGGTCCGAGTCCGGTACGCCAACCTGCACGGCCCGCCCTGGTGCCGTAAGAGCGACTCTCTTGCCGGCCGTGCGGGGGCGCTTCGTAGGATCGAGGGGGGACGCCTGGTTCTTGCTCGCGAATGAGCCCGCAGCGGAGCCCGTTCGCGAGCAAGCTCGCTCCTACGAGAAGCCGTGCCCACCGGTATGGCGTCCGTGCAAGAGAGGTTTATTTTCAGCACTCTAGTCTCGTCCATCCGGACAGCTTTACAGCAGAAGGAATAAATCTGTTCCTCTTCCACAATGGGGCGTCGGCGTCATTGCCGTTCAAGCCCTTGAGCGTCGCGGCCCCCGGCGTTTCTGGCGTTACAGGGCATAGCCGCCATCCAGCGTCAGGCTCGCCCCGGTCATGTGGGCCGCTGCCGGGCTGGCGAGATACGCGACCAGACCGGCGATCTCCATGGGCTGGGCGACGCGTCCGAGTGGGACGAGTTCCGCCAGCGCGTCCAGGTGCGCTTGCGTCATGTCGGTCGCGGTCGGGCCGGGCTGGATATTGTTGACGGTGATCCGGCGCGCCGCGAGATCCAGCGCGAGCCCTTGCACCAGGCGCGCGACGGCGGCCTTGGTCATCGCATACACCGCGCCCTCGACCGAAGTGCGCCCAGAGGCCGAATTGCTGCCGATGGTGATCACCCGCCCGCCGTCGCGCATGCTGGCCACGGCGGCCTGGATCGAGAGAATGACGCCACGGATGTTCACGTCGAGCATCAGGTCGAGGTCCTCGACGCCAAGGGCATCGATGCGGGCGAGCCGCAGCACGCCGGCATTGACCACCGCCACGTCGATCGCGCCAAAGCGCTCGACCGCCGCCACCACCGCATTCCGGATGGCAACGGCATCCTTGCTGTCGGCCTGGAACGCAAGGGCACGGCCGCCACCCGCCTCGATCTCGGCGGCCAGCGCTTTGGCGCTGGCCGGCCGGGACACGTAGGTCAGCGCCACCGAGAAACCGTCGGCGGCGAGTTGCCTCGCCGCTGCCGCGCCGATGCCCCGGGAGCCACCAAAAACAATGGCGACCTTGTCATTCCCTGCTTCGTCTCGCTTCATCGCCTCACCCTTATTGACTGAAAACGTGAAAAACCGGGAATCAGACAGTTGCCGATTCATGGGACGACGCCACGCGCTTGCCCAACGGCGTCCGGCTGTAGCCATCTGCGGCAATGGTCTGTTGCGCAGGCGCTGCCGAGTTCACACGCATGCCCAGGGGCGTCCTGCTGAAGCCATCTTCCGCCAGTTGCGGGGTTGCGCCTTCTTCAGCCAGGGGCGTCAGTTGGAAACAGACGGTGCCGTGGGAGCAGCGCGCTTCGGCTGCACTCGCATGCACCGCCACACCAGCCAGCGAAAAGGTAATGGCGGTCACGAGGGTCTTCAGAGTGTTCATGGCATTGTTCCTCAAGGGTTAGGGGGAACAGTCCATCGGAGTGGGAAAGAGCGCTCTGGAAGAGTGCTGGCTCCAACCGCGCGCCGATGTCCTGTTGGAGTGAATTAAAAGCCCTTGGGGTATCTGCGCCGTGTCGAGAAAAGGCGTGGCCGTCTCTGCGAATGTCAAAACGGTCTGCGGACACACTGGAATACAAAGCGCCTCCGGGAAAGTGCGGATGGGCAGGCAGCGAGCTTCCGTCGTCATTGCCAAGACGGGGCGTCGCAACGTTCGCTATGGGTCAAGAGCTGCCGCTTAACGAAGGCAGCTTTCGGCCAGAAGCGGTCTCTCGCAGCGAGTACGTATTTCGTTGTACGACCAGCTTCAAGGACACCAGTTCAAAGGTGTTCCAAACGCTTCTGCAACACGAGCCAGCTTCTCAGCGGACTTGGCAGAAATAGCGAGAGGCGGCTCTTTGATCATGTAGAACAGATGATCAAGGGCGATACCCGCCTCGCCGTGTGCAAGGTAGTCCAGAACGATTTCTGCCCCATTCTCAAGACCCGCCTGAGCCAGTGGATGGTCATCAGGTATGGGGCCGAGCTGCGCATAGGCAGCGGACATCAGTGCAGAGACCTCATCCAGCACTTCGGAGAGGTCTGCATGTAGCGTGGGGCTCAGCTGACTCATTTCGCCTTATTCCCTGCGATCATCGGTTCAGTTTGTATCGGCAGAACCTGAAGAGTCAAAGCGATGATTCTGCTAAGGGCTGCAATCGGCCAAAAGCGGACGTAAATCTGATCTCAGGTAAGGCTTCATTACTACAGTGATGGCTACACTCGCATTCCCAAAAGAAGGGACGGTTCAACATGCCGCATGCGAGCACTAGACAGTTATACCCTCGAAGGAGACATGCTTAACCTCGATAATTAGCTTAATTTTTGCAAATTCATCAATCACTGAGTTCAAAGTCTTTCTATTTCTTGAGTCGAGATTGGCATCCCACTCATCAAGCATGACAATAGAGGATTCGCTCTCGAGAGCCAACATGACTTGGTGAACTCTGCTCTCACCCGTAGACCTATTTTCTTGTGCAACACCAAGATTGACATCAGGGAGCAACAGAGTCGAGTCGTGGCTTTGAGATTTAAAAGTTTTTAGCATGCTCGATTTTCCCGCCCCATTTGGGCCGGTAATACAAAACCTTCCTGAAGAAATTCCTCCGTTCAAAACGAGCCGTTCAAATTCTTCTGGAGACTCCGTATCTCCCGTCATGGCATTGATAATGCGCAGACTACTATATGAGACTTTTGTCGAGAAATCATTTTTATCTAATGTCTCAATAAACTCATCGAGATTTCTAACCTTCCGTCGAATCAGGTAGTATTGACTAAGATACATAGTGAGCGAGTGTATGTTGCCAAATAACTGCAAGCTTCTTGGAAGAATTGCAACAAGAGTCCCGATGGCTGCTGCGGTATATGCTCCTGGAATAACAAGCATGGCCACCACAGCGAGGACAGCCGTGATTACTGGCAAGCATGCCACTGTTTGCTCGAGAAGAGTGTAACGCTCTGTCTCTCCGAAGTAGCTTGACGCATTTAATCTGAAGTTTTTAAGTCCTTCATTTCGACAGTTTTGACCGCCAAACGTTGCCAAATCCCAGAGAGCGTCAACGAACGTTAAGGTTGAAAGTCTCTGAGCTTGCATGCCTGTTGCAAGGCGATCAATACGTTTTCTAAGCCCCGTGACAAGCAATGCGGAAAGCAACAGCGCAATGCAGATAGTCAATGTAAATGACAACCCTATGGAGATATAGAAAACAAAAACCGTCAGCACCACGTTCAGCACAAGCGAAATAAAACCCAAATAGAACTGAGTAGCATGTGGAATGGTCGCCGCGGCCTCTCCGTTCACCCAATGAACAACATTGCTTTTGTTTTTAGATGAGCAGTAAGAGATATCACTAGATACCGTCTCGATGGTATTCCTAGCATATGCGTACCAAATTTCATTGCCGGCCCTAACGGACAAGAATGTCGAAAATGAACTAAGAATGTATGCAGAAAGAGCAAAAACAAAAAACCAAATTATACTAACTATCGCCTGCTCTGGCAAAGAAGTCAGCTGAGCACCTGCAGATGCAATATAGTACGTCGAAAGCGCAAGTGCAATTTGCTGAAAAACAACCATAATAGCGGATGCAATATAGTTTAAGTTTTTTGAGAACATACTACCCCCATAGAGCCTTAAACATGAAGACTAAAACGGCAGACCCAAATAGAAAAGCAGCCAGATTTCTAGTTAGTGAAGCTGCTCTATAGCGCAACCTAAGGGTTTTCGCTCCTGTCACTTGTTTCATCAGGGATCGCTTTCCTTCTGTGCCGGAAAACTTCTTAATGTACGAATTCAAAAATCTGATTTTTTCCTTCGTTCCGTAGTGATCTGGCGTTAGAAACTGCAGATCCTGCGAGGTCAAATCTCGGATCACCATGGTAGGGGTCGGAGTTCTGAGCGGGAAATAGTCATGGGAGTGCAGACTTGGTGCCGAACTATCTCTGTAAAGAAGACCAAGCATCAGATCCTTCTCCATGCAGAGCAGCTTACCAGCCACATGTAGCTGATGGAGTTTCACCAGATCCGCAGATGGAGCGAACATTATAACAATCGCCCCATGTCCCAAACTCTCTCGCTGCTTGAAGAAGTCAATGCAAGCTTTTAGCGACTCTTGCAAATGGGAAACTGACATATTTGCATCAAAAAATGAAACAAATATATCGTCATTCTCTAAGGCTTTCGGCATGAAGGGACACATCACTCCCCCCCTATGCGGATGGCGAGAAGTCAGAAACTGAGTGAGATAGGGTATGAGTCCTTCTTGTAACTTGGCGACGTGATTAGGCACATCCTCTGGGGGAGCAGAGGTAAGGCTCCAAATTGATGTCATGCGTGTGCTCCATTACACGATCAAAACTAAAAGGCCTCTCTTAGAAAGAGAGGCCCTTTTTACTGCTTAGCGATTACCACTTCCAGCCAGCGCAGAACGGAGGCGGGCCAGGGAGGCAGCCGATGCTCAATGCCATGCGACGAATAAGGCTTTTCGGACGAGCGTCCTGAAAACCTACATCGCGTTCGTTCTTTTGGGTGAATGCCGCCGAAAGTGGCTTAGAGAAATCGTCCATAGTATCTCCAGTGATAAGTATTTGTGATCGCGAATGCGTCACGTTCTCATTATCAGCACAAGAGTATCCACAATGCAAGTATCTAGGAGCGCCTAACGGGCCGGCGCAGATAGGGCTCCGTCACTCAGGTCGTCATCCGAATGATCCGGATGACGGCTTCTCTTTCAGGGCCATAGATCAGCTTTGATCTCATTAGCTGGCTCATCCATCGAAGTGCCCATTGAGCGAGAGTCCGCTATGGGTCGGAAGCAGCCATTCGCCTACGGCTGCTATGCAGGCCAACTGCACACCCCGCCTCGCTCTTTGCCACGCCCGATTGACAGCCTCACGGCAACTCCCTGACGTTGCTCAGCCGCTCAACAGAACGGTGTGGGATTGGCGTCACGGAATTCTAGAAGGTGTCTGGGTCAATCTCCGGCACCTTGCGTGGCTGCACCCGTGTCATGGGCGGGCCGTGCGGGGCATCTTCGGATGCGCCGGTTCCCAGATTCCGGTACGCCAACCTGTACGGTCCGCCCTCCCCGATTGGCGTCGGGAGGCGGAAGACTGAATCAATCTGGGAGATTTTCATGAGCCTTTCTGCCCAAGTTCTACCCCATCCCCTCAAGCACGCTGCCCCATCGGACTTCTACGACGCTGCCCAGTCCCGTCAATCCGCCCTGATCAATCTGCTGCGCCTGCTGGCCGGCGCGCCGGACCTGGGAGCGCCTGCCGAGGATGTGTTGGACGGCACCTTCAGCGCACTGGAGTACCTGGCGGCCGATGCCGAGCAGTTGTATACCGCAGCTGAGGAGCATGGGCGGACGTAGGGCGCATAACCGTTCGCGGTTATCCGCCGTCGACGGTGCCGCCGGGGCGTCCGGCGTGGCCGGTGAATCCAATCGCGGACGAAGTCCGCTCCTACGCCCGTGCTTCCCTGTAACCGTAGGAGCAACTGTCTGCGTCGAGGTGCTTTTCGTAGGATGGGTTGAGCTTGTGAAACCCATGCGGTCATGGCGATGGGTATCGCTTCGCTCAACACCATCCTACGAGGGGATCTGCCCCCGTAGCGGACCTTGTCCGCGATAGCCGGACGTCCCGGCACGGTTCGCGGATGAGATCCGCGCCTACGGGTTGATGCCGAATGGATGGCCCTTGCGGCTAGCCGAGCTTCTGCGCCAGTTCGCCGATGAACTGGCGCAGCCATTCGTGGTGGGGTTTGCTGTGCTTGGCGATGTCCCAGACCATGAAGCAGCGGAAGGACGGCACCGGCAGCGGCGCCGGGCTCGCGCGCAGCTGGGTCATGGCCGCGTAGCTCTCGGCGGCGAAGGTCGGGAGCGTGGCGATGGCCTCGCTGCTCACCAGCGTGGTCAAGGCGCCGCTGAAGTGGGTGAAGGAGGCGATGACGCGGCGGGCGTAGCCGGCGGACTCGAACATGTCGTCGATGAAGCCGCGGCGGCCGTCGTAGGAGATGCGCACGTGGTCGGCGGCGAAGTATTCCTCCAGGCCGATGGGTGCGTCCGCCGCGCCGGCGCGCGGACGGAACAGGCAGGAGTACGAGGAGGAGAACAGCACCTGGGACGAATAGCTGGTGTTGAAGTCCTTCGGCTCGCTGCAGATCACCAGGTCCATGTCCGGATCCTGCAGCGACTGCTTCCACAGCGAGCTGTTGCTCTGGTGGAAGGCGAAAGTCACGCCCAGGCCCTGCTCCGCCGCCGCGCTGACGATACGCGGGGCGAGGTAGGACTCGATGTCGTCGGACAGGCCGATGTTGAACAGGTAGCTGGAATCGCGCGGGGAGAACTCCGGCTCGACGCCCAGCACGCCGGAGATGGAGGTCAGTGCCTCGGCGATCTTCGGCGCCAGCTCCATGGCCTTGCGCGTGGGCTGCATACCGGAGGCGGTGCGGATGAACAGTTCGTCGCCGAAATGCTCGCGCAGCCGGCGCAGCGCCGCGCTCACCGCGCCCTGGGTCACGTGCAGCATCGCCGAGGCGCGGGTGGCGCTGCGCTCGGTCATCAGGCAGTGGAAGGTGAGCAGAAGGTTGAGGTCGATCCGCGAGATATTACGTACGTTAATCCGGCTCATATTTGCTAATCGTTTGCCCCGTGCCCGAGGAGATTCCTAGTCTGGCGTCCACAACAACATAACAAGCGCTGGAGAATTCTGTGGACGCGATTGAGCAAAGCATGGGTGCAGGCGGCATCCGGACCAGGGGCGGACAGTCGGATATCCGCAAGCGGGCCATCGCGGTCGGCATCGGCAATTTCATGGAATGGTTCGACTTCGCCATCTACGGCTACTTCGCCGCGGTGATCGGCATGCTGTTCTTCCCCTCCAGCGCGCCGGGCGTGTCGCTACTCTCATCGCTGGCGGTGTTCGCCGTCGGCTTCCTCTCCAGGCCTTTCGGCGCGTTGATCCTCGGGCCCATCGGCGACCGCTTCGGCCGCCGCGCGGTGCTGATCATCACGGTGTTCGGCATGGGCGTATGCACCACCATCATCGGCCTGCTGCCCTCCTACGAGGCGATCGGCATCGCCGCGCCCATCCTGCTCATCGCCATGCGTTTCATCCAGGGCATGATGGTCGGTGGCGAGTGGTCCAGCGCCGGCATCTACATCGTCGAGAGCGCCCCGTCCAACCGCCGCGCCACCGCGGCCAGCGTGATCACCGGCACGGCGGGGGTGGCCTTCCTGTTCGGCACCTTCACCGCCGCGAGCATCGCC
>NZ_JWMC01000051.1:0-60895 GCF_000812405.1 Pseudomonas sp. PI1 | reverse complement strand
GTTGATCTCCTCGGCCACCGCGCTCTGTTCCTCGGCGGCGCTGGCGATCTGCAGGTTCATGTCGTTGATCACCCCCACCGCCTCGCCGATGCGCTGCAACGCCGCTACCGCCTGCTCGACCTGGCTGACGCTGCCCTGGGCCTGCTGGTGGCTGCTGTGCATGGCGGTGACCACTTCGCGGGTGCCGTTCTGCAGGCCTTCGATCACCTGGCGGATTTCCTCCACCGAGTCCTGGGTGCGCTTGGCCAGGTTGCGCACTTCGTCGGCCACCACCGCGAAGCCACGGCCAGCCTCGCCGGCGCGGGCCGCTTCGATGGCGGCGTTGAGGGCCAGCAGGTTGGTCTGTTCGGCGATGGCGCGGATCACCTCCAGCACCGAGCCGATCTGCTCGCTGCTGGCGGCCAGGCCCTCGACCTGGGTCATGGCCTGGCTCATGTCGCGGGCCAGTTCGTCGATGGCGCGGGTGGTCTGGTCGATCACCGCCAGGCCGTCGCGGGTGGCGCCGTCGGCCCCGCGGGCGGCGTCGGCGGCTTGGGCTGCGCTGTTGGCCACGTCGTGGGCGGTGGCGCTCATTTCCTGGGAGGCGGTGGCCACCTGCTCGATCTCGCGGAACTGCTGCTGCATGCCGGCGCTGGTCTGGGTCGACAGCGCGGCGGACTGGTCGGCGGTGGCGCGGGCGTCCTGCACCGAGGCCTTCACGTCGCGGATGATCGGCTGCAGTTTGTCGAGGAAGCGGTTGAACCAGCCGGCCAGTTCGCCCAGTTCGTCCTGGCCCTGGTATTTCAGGCGCTGGGTCAGGTCGCCCTCGCCGCTGGCGATGTCGCGCAGCATGCCGGCCACGCCGAGGATCGGGCGCGTCACGCCGCGAGCGGTCAGCCACAGCAGGACCAGCACCACCAGCGCCAGGCCGACGCCGAAGGCGGTTTCCCAGAGCGCGCCGCCGAGGTTGCGCGCATCCAGCTCGCCCTGCAGCTTCAGCGACGGCTCCAGCAGCACCGCGCGCGGCACTTCCAGCAGCACGCCCCAGTTCTTCGAATCGGGGATGGCCTGCAGCGGCTCGACCACCTGCAGCTTGTCCTCGCCCATCAGCGCCCTGGGCGTGCCGGCGGCCTGCACGGCGAGCAGTTCGGCGGCGTTGGCCACCGACTTGCCCAGCGGCTGGCCGAGCTGGTTGGCGTCCTGGCTGTCGCCGGCCAGCAACCCGGCCGGGCTGAGGATGCGGATAGCGCCCTGGCCGTCGTAGAGCGCGCGGTCGCCGTCCAGGGCCAGTTGCTGCAGGCGGCTCAGGCTGATGTCGGCGCCGACCACGGCCAGCAGCTTGCCGTTCTCCATCAGCGGGAACACCACGGTGGTCATCAGCACGCGCTGGCCGGAAGCGTCGTCGAAGTACGGGTTGAGCACGCAGGGCCGCAGGTTCTGCTTCGGGCACTGGTACCAGGTGTTGAACGGGGTGCCGTCGAGCATCGCGGTGGTGTCGGCGATCATCGCCTCGGTCACCGCCAGGCTGCTGTCGCCACTGGCCTTCTGCGCCCAGTAGGCGCCGAAGCGGCCCTTCTCGTTGCTGCCCAGGGCTTCCTGGCCGGCGAAGCGGGCGTCCTGGCCGTCGAGGGCCTCGGGCTCGAACACCACGTACAGGCTGAGCAGCGTCGGGTTGGACTTCAGGCCGTCGTGCACCAGCTTCACCAGGTCTTCGCGCAGCACCTGCGCATCGACGCCGTGCCGCGCGCTCTGGGCGCGCAACTGGGCGACCTGGCGGCTGAACTGGTCGCCGAAGTGGTAGACGTCGGTGAAGAAGCGCTGGATGGTCTCCGCCTGCTGCTCGGCCCGCGCCTGCATGCGCGCCTGGGCCGCATCCTCGAGCATCTGTGCATTGGCCGTCTTCACCAGTTGCAGGTTGTGGTTCATGCGCAGCAGCGAGCTGCCCACCAGCAAGGCCACGGTGCACAACAGGCAGAGGCCGGCCAGCAGGGTGATCTTCCACTGGATCGAAAGGCGCGTCAGGAACATGGGCGGAGGTCCTAGGAACGTGGGAGTGCCCCAGGCTATCGGCCTGGCGGGGGATTTCTGGAGGCGTCGGGCCAGTCGTTTTCCTGCTGCATCAGCGCGCGGTACTGGCCGGGGGTGGAGCCGGTCCACTTGCGGAAGGCCTTGTAGAAGGCGCTGGTGTCGGCGAAGCCGAGTTCCTCGGCCAGTTCGGCGAAGTTGCCTTCGCCGGCGTCCAGGCGGGCGATGGCCAGGTCGCGGCGCAGCTGGTCCTTCAGCGCCTGGTACGACTGGCCTTCGGCGGCGAGCTTGCGGCGCAGCGTCGAGGACGCCATGTAGAAGTGGCTGCCCAGCGCCTCCAGGTCCGGCCAGCGCTCGCAGCGCTGGCTGCGCAGGTAGGCCTTGATGCGCGCCGCCAGGCTCTGCGGGTCGCGGTAGCGCACCAGGATGTTGGCCGGGGCGCCGACCAGGAAGCGCCGCAGCTCGCGTTCGTCGCGGCGCACCGGCAGGGCCAGGGCCTCGGCGTTGAACAGCAGGCGCGTCTGCCGGCGGGCGAAGCGCAGGTTGTCGCTGAACATCACCCGGTAGTCCTCGATGTAGTCCGGTTGCGGGCTGCGCAGGTCGATGGCGAGGATGGGGATGCGCCGGCCCACCAGCCAGCAGGCCAGGCCGTGGACCATCAGGTACAGGGTGAAGTAGCAGAAGGCCCGCTGCGGCGGCGCCGCGCCCTCGTCGAGCTGGATGGCGGCCACCCCGTCCTGGCTCACCAGGCGTGGCTGCAGGCCGTCGAAGACCAGGCCTAGGAAGGCCAGGGCACGCTCCAGCGCAGCCTCCAGGGTCGCTTCGTGGATCGCCGTGCGGGCCATGAAGTTGAAGCTGCCGGACTTCATCCGCCGCGGGTTCATGGCGAAGAATTCGTCGTCCAGCGCCTTCGCCAGGCGCAGCCAGAGCCGCGAATAGGCCTGGATCGGCACCCGCGCGTAGGGCTTGCCGACGAGTTCGCCGGCGATGCCCGCCGCGGCCAGCAGCGCGGACGCGTCGAGGCCCTGGCGAACGGGTTCGGCCAGGGCCTCGTTGACCAGGCGGATGGAGATGGTGCCCTTCTCTACCGGCATGGCGCCTCGCGTCCGTCAGCCACGCAGTTCCTCGATGCTGATCTCGCGCATGCGGAACTTCTGGATCTTGCCGGTCACCGTCATCGGGAACTCGTCGCAGAAGCGGAAGTAGCGCGGCACCTTGAAGTGGGCGATGCGCGCCTTGCAGAAGGCCCGCAGTTCCTCCTCGTCGACGCCGTGGCCGGGGTGGAACTTGACCCAGGCCACCAGCTCCTCGCCGTACTTGTCGTCGGGGATGCCGATCACCTGGGCGTCGGCCACGGCGTGGTGGGTGTAGAGGAATTCCTCGATCTCGCGCGGGTAGATGTTCTCGCCGCCGCGGATGATCATGTCCTTGCTGCGCCCGACGATGCGCACGTTGCCCGCCTCGTCCATCACCGCCAGGTCGCCGGTGAGCATCCAGCGCGCCGGGCTGATGGCCTCGGCCGTGGCCTGGGGGTTGTTCCAGTAGCCGAGCATCACGCTGTAGCCGCGGGTGCACAGCTCGCCGATGGTGCCGCGCGGGACGATGCGGCCGTCGCCGTCGATGATCTTGCTCTCCAGCTGCGGCTGGGTGCGGCCAACGGTGGTCACGCGGATTTCCAGCTCGTCGTCCGGGCCGGTCTGCAGCGACACCGGGCTGGTCTCGGTCATGCCGTAGGCGATCTGCACCTCGGCCATGTGCATTTCATTGATGACCCGGCGCATCACCTCGATCGGGCAGGTGGCGCCGGCCATGATCCCGGTGCGCAGGCTGGACAGGTCGAATTCGGCGCGGCGCGGGTGGTCCAGCTCGGCGATGAACATGGTGGGCACGCCGTACAGCGCGGTGGCGCGTTCCTCGGCCACGGCAGCGAGGGTCGCTTCCGGCTCGAAGCTGGGCGCCGGGTAGATCATGGTGGCGCCGTGGGTCATGCAGCCGAGGTTGCCCATCACCATGCCGAAGCAGTGGTACAGCGGCACCGGGATCACCAGGCGGTCGTGCTCGGTGAGGCCGATGCTCTCTCCGACCATGTAGCCGTTGTTGAGGATGTTGTAGTGGCTGAGGGTGGCGCCCTTGGGGAAGCCGGTGGTGCCGGAGGTGTACTGGATGTTGATCGGCTCGTCGAACTGCAGCAGCGCCTGGCGCTGCGCCAGCTCCTCGGCGGATACCGAGGCGCCTATGCCTTCCAGCTGGTCCCAGCGGAGGAACCCGGCCGGGGCCTGGGCGGCCAGGCTGACCACCCCGCTCAGCTCCGGCAGGCGCGCGCTGTTCAGCTCGCCCGGGCGGCAGTCGCGCAGCTCCGGCAGCAGTTCGGCGAGCATGCCGTGGTAGTCGGAGGTCTTGAAGGCGTCGGCGCACACCAGCCAGCGGCAGCCGGACTGCTTCAGCGCGTACTCCAGCTCGTTGGCGCGGTAGGCCGGGTTGATGTTGACCAGCACGGCGCCGATCTTGGCGCTGGCGAACTGGGTGATGCACCACTGCGCGCAGTTCGGCGCCCAGATGCCCAGGCGGTCGCCCTGGCGCAGGCCCAGGGCGAGGAAGGCGCGGGCCGTGGCGTTCACCGCCTCGGCCAGCTGGGCCCAGGTGTAGCGCAGGTTCTGATGCCGCACCACCAGCGCCTCGCGGTCGGCGAAGCGGCTGGCGGTGTCGTCGAAGGCAGCGCCTATGGTCATGGCCAGCAGCGGCTTGTCCTGGCGGCCACGGGTATAGCTCGGGTGGTTCATGGCGTTCCCTTGTTGTGCTTGTTCTGGGACTGGGCTCACGACCGGGCCCACAGGCATGGGCATGACCGGCCGGTCGGCGGCTCGCGGAGCATCTTTACGTTAACGTAAAGGTAAACGCAAGCCCGCGATCCGCTTCGTTCTCTACAGCTTAGCCAGTCAAGCTTCATGCCACAGAAGTACAACACCTTGAGAATCAGACACTTGGAATAATCCGACAGCCGACACCCGGGCGCGGGATTCGCATTTCGCAACACTTGGCGAGACACTTTCTCATTCCCGCCGCTGCGCTTTCAAAGTGATACACGCACTTGTGCCTGCAAGCCTTTGAAATTCTTTCCCCTGGCCCGCTGCCAGGCTGATGCACGCTCACCGGTCATGGATTAGAATTCTGGGAAATTGCCTACATGGATGTAGCCCCTCCCACTTGTGCGAATCACATCCATGAACACTCGTCGTTCGATCCTGGGCCTTTTCTTCACCTGTACCTTTGCCCTCGCCCTGCCCTCCCTCGCCGCCAGCAAGGCGGAAGTCACTCCCAGCCAGCTGGTCCTGGCCTCCGGCAGCGCCCTGGTGGTGGACCTGAACTCCGACAAGGTCGTGTATTCCAGCAACCCCGACGTGGTCCGCCCGATCGCCTCGGTGACCAAGCTGATGACCGCCATGGTGGTGCTCGACGCCAAGCTGCCGCTGGACGAGCAGATCGACGTGGACATCTCCGAGACCGCCGAGATGAAGGGCGTGTTCTCCCGCGTGCACCTGGGCAGCCGCATCGACCGCCGGCAGATGCTGCTGCTGGCGCTGATGTCCTCGGAAAACCGCGCCGCCGCCAGCCTGGCCCACCACTACCCGGGCGGCAGCGTGGCCTTCGTCAAGGCGATGAACGCCAAGGCGAAATCCCTGGGCATGCTGCACACCCACTACGTGGAGCCCACCGGCCTGTCGATCGACAACACTTCCACCGCCCATGACCTGATCCGCCTGGTCAAGGCCGCCTACCAGTACCCGCTGATCCGCGAACTGAGCACCACCGCGACCAAGGATGCGCGCTTCAGCCACCCCAGCTACGCGCTGAGCTTCTTCAACACCAACCCGCTGGTGCGTGCCGGCAAGTGGGACATCCGCCTGACCAAGACCGGCTTCACCAACCAGGCCGGGCATTGCCTGGTGATGGTCACGGTGATGAACGGCCGCCCGGTGGCCCTGGCCCTGCTCGACGCCTTCGGCAAGCGCACCCACGTGGCCGACGCCGCGCGCATCCGCCGCTGGGTGGAAACCGGCAAGGCCTCGCCGGTGCCGGCGGTGGCGCTGCGTTACAAGCAGGCGAAGCAGACGCAGGGGATGCAGGCGGCGGAGTGATGGTGTTTACCGGGGGCTTGGGTGTTCGGGGTTGAGAGCGCCCTCTCCCTAACCCTCTCCCTGAAGGGAGAGGGGACCGTTCGGTGTGCTTGGATGCTCATGAGTCAGTCGGCAATCACTGAAGAGTGCAGGCACGGACTGGCTTGGCGTAGGAGCGAGCTTGCTCGCGAACGGGGTTTCCCGGCACTTCGGTGTCAAGACTGAGAGCGCCCTCTCCCTAACCCTCTCCCTGAAGGGAGAGGGGACCGTTCGGTGTGCTCGGGTATTTCGGAGTTCGCCGGCAACGCCGGAGGTTTCTGGCTGAAACCATTCCTTCTCTCGGTACGGACTAGCCCCCTCTCCCTTCAGGGAGAGGGCTGGGGAGAGGGTTACGGGCTCCCTCGCCACACCAGAGCCCAACCCATACTCCGCCCTTCCCTACTGACCCACCTCCCACATCCCGGTACAGTGCCCGCTCAAAGCCCCCCAAGCACCAGGCCGCCCATGCACGACAACTCCCCCCTCACGGACTACCAGAGCGTCCGCCAGTTGGCGATCCGCTCGCTGTTCGAGATCTTCGAGCAGTTCAGCGAGGGCACCGTGATCGTCGACCGCGACGCCAACATCGTCTGGATCAACCAGCGCTACGCCCAGCGCTTCGGCCTGGACGAGGCCGAGCAGGCCGTCGGCCGGCCGGTGGAGAGCGTGATACCCGGTAGCCTGATGCGCGAAGTGGTGCGCAGCGGCCGGCCGATGCTGCTGGACATCCTCGACATGCCGCGCGACCCGCTGGTGGTGATGCGCATGCCGATCCGCGACGACGCCGGGCAGGTCATCGGCGCCATCGGCTTTGCCCTGTTCGACGAGCTGCGCTCGCTGTCGCCGCTGCTCAGCCGCTACCAGCGCATGCGCCAGGAGCTGGCCTCCACCCGCTCGCTGCTGCAGGCGCGCCAGGCCAAATACAGCCTGGCGCACTTCATCGGCAACGGCGGCGCCAGCCTGGAGGTCAAGCGCCGCGCCCGCCGCGCCGCCACCAGCGAGGCGCCGGTGCTGCTGCTGGGCGAGACCGGCACCGGCAAGGAGTTGCTCGCCCACGCCATCCACAGCGCCTCGGCGCGGGCCGGCAAGGCCTTCGTCAGCATCAACGCCGCGGCCATTCCGGAAACCCTGCTGGAGGCGGAATTCTTCGGCACCGCGCCGGGCGCCTTCACCGGCGCCGACCGCAAGGGCCGCCCGGGCAAGCTGCAGATCGCCCAGGGCGGCACCCTGTTCCTCGACGAGATCGGCGACATGCCCCTGCCGCTGCAGAGCAAGCTGCTGCGCGTGCTGCAGGAGAAGGAATTCGAGCCGGTAGGCTCCAACGAAGTGCTGCGCAGCGACGTGCGGCTGATCGCGGCCACCTCCATCGACCTGGACAAGGCCGTGCGCGAGGGCCGCTTCCGCGCCGACCTGTACTACCGCATCAACGTGGTGCCCATCGGGATACCGCCGCTGCGCGAGCGCCTGGAGGACCTGCCGGCGCTGTGCGAGGCCATCCTCGACGACCTGCGCGAGGACAACCACGCCCTCTACGAGCTGGACGCCGACGCCCTCGCCCTGCTGCGCCGCCACGCCTGGCCGGGCAACGTGCGCGAACTGCGCAACCTGCTGGAGCGCACCGTGCTGCTCAACGACCGGGCGCAACTGGACGCCCAGGCCCTGCGCGCCGCCCTCGGCCCGCTGCAGGCGCCGCCGGCGCAGGCGGACGGCAACCGCGCCAGCCTGGCCGAGGGGCAGGACTTCTACGCCGCGCGCGAGGCCTTCGAACGCGAGCTGATCGGCAACGTGCTGGCCGAACAGGCCGGCAACGTCGAGGCGGCCGCGCGGCGCCTGGGGCTGGGCCGCTCGACGCTGTACAAGAAGATGGCCGCCCTGGGCCTTTCGTCCTGAAACAGAGACTTTTCTATATTCAGAGACAACCCGGATTCCACGCGCCTTCAGGTACATGGCAACCGTCTTTGTCCACGAATGGAGACAAAGCCCGGCGCACGCTTTCCGTAAACCAAAATAAATCCCTTTAAAATCAACTAGTTAAACATCTGGCACGGTTCTCGCTATCCGGCCCGAGCGGCCATCCGCCGCACGCCGACATAACAACAACCAACGCCGTCCGCGCACGAACGTTACCCACGGGGCCCACGGCCCGCCCCGGTTCGCCGCCGCGCCGCGCCAGGAGTACTAGCAAACATGAGCAGAACCCCGCTCAACCATGCCGTCGCCCTCGCCACCCTGGGCTCCACCCTCGGCATCGCGCTCCCCGTCCAGGCCGATTTCCTCGCCGACAGCAAGGCCAGCCTCGAACTGCGCAACTTCTACTTCAACCGTGATTTCCGCCAGGACGCCGCGCCCCAGTCGAAACAGGAGGAATGGGCGCAGGGCTTCCTGCTGCGCTACGAATCCGGCTTCACCGAGGGGACCATAGGCGTGGGCGTCGACGCCATCGGCCTGCTGGGCGTGAAGCTCGACTCCAGCCCCGACCGCGCCGGCTCCGGCCTGCTGCCGCGCGATCGCGAGAAGGTCCACGGCGCCCAGGACGACTACAGCGAGCTGGGCCTGACCGCCAAGCTGCGCGCCTCCCACAGCGTGCTCAAGGTCGGCACCCTGCTGCCCAAGCTGCCCAGCGTGCTGGCCAACGACTCGCGCCTGCTGCCGCAGACCTTCCAGGGCGCGCACCTGAATTCCGCCGAATTCGCCGGCCTGACCTTCGACGCCGGCCGCCTGCGCCAGGTCAGCCAGCGCGATTCCTCCGACAGCGAGGACATGACGCTCACCACCGGCAACGCCCGCGGCATCGTCGCCAGCGCCGACAGCGACCGCTTCGACTTCGCCGGCCTGAGCTACAAATGGACGCCGCAGCTGACCACCGGCTACAACTACGCCAGGCTCGACGGCCTGTACGACCAGCACATCGTCAACCTGCTGCACGTGCTGCCCATCGCCGAAGGCCAATCGCTGAAGACCGACCTGCGCTTCGCCCGCTCCAAGGACGACGGCCACAGCAACGTCGACAACCGCGCCTTCGGCGCCATGCTCACCTACAGCCTCGGCGGCCATGCCTTCGGCGCCGGCTACCAGGTCATGAACGGCGACACCGGCTTCGCCTACATCGGCGGCACCGACGCCTTCCTGGTCAACTTCGTGCAGATCGGCGACTTCGCCAACCGCGACGAGAAGTCCTGGCAGCTACGCTACGACTACGACTTCGCCGCTCTGGGCGTGCCCGGCCTGACCTTCATGACGCGCTACCTGTCCGGCGACGACATCGAGCTGGGCGCCGGCAAGCCGGAGGGCAAGGAGTGGGAGCGCAACACGGACATCGGCTACGTGGTGCAGAGCGGCCCGCTGAAGAACTTCGGCGTCAAATGGCGCAACGCTAGCGTGCGCTCCAGCCACTTCGGCAACGACCTGGACGAGAACCGGCTGATCCTCAGCTACGTGCTGCCGCTCTGGTAATCGCCGGCATTCGCGCCACCATCACAATAATCATGCGCGGCCACGGCGCCGCGCGGCTCCAGGAGAACTGCCCATGAGCGTGGTCATCGCCCTCGCCGCCCTCGTCCTGCTGATGCTGGCCGCCTACCGCGGCTACAGCGTCATCCTCTTCGCCCCCATCGCGGCGCTGCTCGCCGTGCTCCTCACCGACCCGTCGGCGGTGGCGCCGGCCTTCACCGGCGTGTTCATGGAGAAGATGGTCGGCTTCGTCAAACTGTACTTCCCGGTGTTCCTGCTCGGCGCCGTGTTCGGCAAGCTCATCGAGCTGTCGGGCTTCTCGCGCTCAATAGTCGCGGCGGCCATCCGCCTGCTCGGCACCCGCCAGGCCATGCTGGTGATAGTGCTGGTGTGCGCCCTGCTCACCTACGGCGGCGTGTCGCTGTTCGTGGTGGTGTTCGCGGTGTACCCCTTCGCCGCCGAGATGTTCCGCCAGAGCGACATCCCCAAGCGGCTGATCCCGGCGACCATCGCCCTGGGCGCCTTCAGCTTCACCATGGACGCCCTGCCCGGCACCCCGCAGATCCAGAACATCATCCCCACCGCCTTCTTCGGCACCAACGGCTGGGCCGCGCCCTGGCTGGGGCTGATCGGCAGCCTGTTCGTATTCTTCGTCGGCATGCTGTTCCTGCGCCGCCAGGCCAAACGTGCCCACGCCGCCGGCGAAGGCTATGGCCACGAGCTGCGCAACGAGCCGGAAACCGCCAGCGACATCGCCCTGCCCCACCCACTGCTGGCGCTGTCGCCGCTGGTGCTGGTGGGCGTGGCCAACCTGCTGTTCACCCACTGGATCCCGCAGCTCTACGGCAAGACCCACAGCCTGCAGCTGGCCGGCATGGCCGCGCCGGTGGCCAGCGACGTGAGCAAGCTCACTGGCATCTGGGCAGTGCAGGCGGCGCTGCTGCTGGGCATCCTGCTGGTGCTGGCCAGCAGCTACCGGGCGATCCGCAGCCGCCTCGCCGAGGGCAGCAAGACCGCGGTGTCCGGCGCCCTGCTGGCGGCCATGAACACCGCCTCGGAATACGGTTTCGGCGCGGTCATCGCCTCGCTGCCGGGCTTCCTGGTGCTGGCCGATGCGCTCAAGAGCATCCCCAACCCGCTGGTCAACGAGGCCATCACCGTCACCACCCTGGCCGGCATCACCGGCTCGGCCTCCGGCGGCATGAGCATCGCCCTGGCGGCCATGTCCGAGCAGTTCATCGCCGCCGCCCACGCCGCCAACATTCCCCTGGAGGTGCTGCACCGCGTCGCCGCCATGGCCAGCGGCGGAATGGACACGCTGCCGCACAACGGCGCGGTGATCACCCTGCTGGCGGTCACCGGCCTGACCCACCGCGAGGCCTACAAGGACATCTTCGCCATCACCCTGATCAAGACCCTGGCGGTCTTCGTGGTGATCGCTACCTTCTACGCAACCGGCATCGTTTGATGCCGAGTACCACCCGGCGGCCCGCTGAGGGCCGCCACAGGCAGGAGAAACGACCATGAACCTCAAAGGCAAGATCGCGCTGGTCACCGGCGCCACCAGCGGCATCGGCCTGGGCATCGCCCACAGCCTGGCCGCGGCCGGCGCCCAGGTGGTGATCAACGGCTTCGGCGATGTCGAGGGCGCCCTGACCGAGTTGGGCCGCCACGGCACGCGGATCGGCCACCACCCGGCGGACATGGCCGAGCCGGCGCAGATCGCCGAGATGATCGCCTACGTCGAGCGCGAGTTCGGCGCGCTGGACATCCTGGTCAACAACGCCGGCATCCAGCACGTGGACGCCGTGGAAGACTTCCCGGTGGAGCGCTGGAACGCGATCATCGCCATCAACCTCTCCGCGGTGTTCCACAGCACGCGCCTGGCGCTGCCGGGCATGCGCCGGCGCAACTGGGGGCGCATCGTCAACGTCGCCTCCACCCACGGCCTGGTGGCCTCCGCCGGCAAGAGCGCCTACGTCGCCGCCAAGCACGGGGTGATCGGCCTGACCAAGAGTGTCGCCCTGGAAACCGCCACCACGCCCATCACCTGCAACGCCATCTGCCCCGGCTGGGTGCTGACGCCGCTGGTGCAGAAGCAGATAGACGCGCGCATAGCCGAGGGCGCCAGCCCCGAGCAGGCGCGCCACGACCTGCTGGCGGAAAAGCAGCCGTCCCTGGAGTTCGTCACCCCCGAACAACTGGGCGAGCTGGCGCTGTTCCTCTGCAGCGAGGCCGCCGCCCAGGTGCGCGGCGCCGCCTGGAACATGGACGGCGGCTGGGTCGCCCAGTGAGCGTCCGCCCCCGCCGCCAGCCGGCGGGGGCCAGCGCCGGATCGTCGCTGGGCGGAAGACGTCGCAATCCCGTGCCACACTGACAGGACAAGCAGTGGATGGACGGACGCCCCTATGAAGCCCTTGTGGACCCCTTCCGCCGAACGCATCGCCGCCAGCCGGATGGACGCCTTTCGCCGGCAGGTCAACCAGCGCCATGGCCTGGCGCTAGCCGACTACCCCGCCCTGCACGCCTGGAGCATCGAGCACCGCGAGGCCTTCTGGCAGGCCATCGTCGACAGCTTCGACGTACGCTTCCACAACCCGCCGCGCACGGTGCTGGAGGAAGGCCCGCGGATGCCCGACGCGCGCTGGTTCCCCGGCGCCACCCTGAACTTCGCCGAACACCTGCTGCGCCGCCGCGACGAGGCCACGGCAGTGGTGGCCATAGGCGAAGACGGCAGCCGCGAAAGCCTCAGCCATGCCGAGCTGGCCGCCCAGGTCGCCGGCCTGCAACGCAGCCTGCGCGCTGCCGGGGTGGGCGTGGGCGACCGCGTGGCGGCCTTCATGCCCAATACCTGGCAGACCCTGGTGGGCATGCTCGCCGCCACCAGCCTGGGCGCCACCTGGTCGAGCTGCTCGCCGGACTTCGGCACCCAGGGGGTGATCGACCGCTTCGGCCAGATCGAGCCCAAGGTGCTGATCGCCTGCGCCGGCTACCGCTACGCCGGCAAGGTGCTGGACCTGACCGGCAAGCTCAACGAGATACTGGAAAAGCTGCCATCGCTGCAGCAACTGGTGGTGGTGCCCTACGCGCGGCCAGAGGCTCGCCCAACTGATTACAAGTCAGTTGCTCTAACTACCCTGTGGAACGACTTCTACCAGAGCGGCGGCGAACCCGAATTCACCCCGGTGCCCTTCGCCCATCCGCTGTACATCCTCTATTCCAGCGGCACCACCGGCGTGCCCAAGTGCATCGTCCACTCCACCGGCGGCGTGCTGCTGCAGCACCTCAAGGAGCACGCGCTGCACACCGACCTGCACTCCGGCGACGTGCTGTTCTACTACACCACCTGCGGCTGGATGATGTGGAACTGGCTGGTCTCGGGCCTGGCGGTGGGCGCCAGCCTGGTGCTCTACGACGGCTCGCCCTTCCACCCCGGCCCGGAACGGCTGATGGACCTGGTCGACGCCGAGGCCATCAAGGTCTTCGGCACCAGCGCCAAGTACATCGCCGCGCTGGAGAAGGCCGGCGTGCGCCCGGCGCAGACGCATAGCCTGGACAGCCTGCAGACGCTGCTCTCCACCGGCTCGCCGCTGGCCCACGAGAGCTTCGACTACGTCTACCGCGACATCAAGGCCGACCTGTGCCTGTCGTCCATCTCCGGCGGCACCGACATCGTCTCCTGCTTCGCCCTGGGCAACCCCACGGCGCCGGTGTGGCGCGGCGAGCTGCAATGCAAGGGCCTGGGCATGGCGGTGGAAGTCTGGGACGACGACGGCAGGCGCCTGCGCAGCGGCAAGGGCGAGCTGGTCTGCACCCGGCATTTCCCGTCGATCCCGGTGGGTTTCTGGAACGATCCGCAGGGCGAGAAATTCCACGACGCCTACTTCGCCACCTTCCCCGGCATCTGGGCCCACGGCGACTACGCCGAGGAAACCGCCCACGGCGGCCTGGTGATCCACGGCCGCTCCGACGCCGTGCTCAACCCCGGCGGCGTGCGCATCGGCACGGCGGAAATCTACCGCCAGGTGGAAAAGGTCGACGAGGTGCTGGAATCCATCGCCATCGGCCAGGACTGGCAAGGCGACGTGCGCGTGGTGCTGTTCGTGCGCCTGCGCGAAGGCGTGCAGCTGGACGAGTCGCTAGAGGAGAAAATCCGCCAGACCATCCGCGCCAACACCACCCCGCGCCACGTGCCGGCGAAGATCATCGCGGTGGCCGACATCCCCCGCACCCTCAGCGGCAAGATAGTCGAGCTGGCGGTACGCAACGTGGTGCACGGCAGGCCGGTGAAGAACACCGACGCCCTGGCCAACCCGCAGGCGCTGGAGTTGTATCGGGAGCTGGAGGAGTTGAAGTCCTGATGCGGGCAATCGACGGTGTTGGCCGGTAGCCGCTGGGGTTCGGGGTGATTCCGTTCCCTCACCCCAGCCCTCTCCCAGAGGGAGAGGGAGCCGTTCGGCGTGAACCTGTAGGAGCGGGCCCTGCCCGCGATTCGCGCGCAGGGCGCGCTCCTACATAGAACCACCGCGGTTGGCACCCCGTAGGATGGGTTGAGCGAAGCGATACCCATCACCATGGCAGCATGGGTTTCGCAAGCTCAACCCATCCTACGAAAGCACCTCGGTGCAGTCGGCAAGACAGGCGCATCAAGCGCGAAGGAAGGCCAGCACCTTGTCGCTGAAGGCCTCGCCGGCCTGGACGTTGGACAGGTGCGCGGCGTGGAATTCCACCAGCTCGGCGCCCTGGATGCGTTCCTGCATGAAGCGGCCGTGCTCGATGGTGGTCACCGGATCGCCGCTGCCGCAGACGACCAGGGTCGGCGCGCGGATGGCGCCCAGCTGTTCGCGGAAGTCGGCGTCGCGCACCGCGGCGCAGTTGGCTGCGTAGCCTTCCGGCGAGGTCTGCGCCAGCATGGCCACGATGGGCTCGACCTTGCCCGGCTGGGCCTCGGCGAAGTCGGCGGTGAACCAGCGCGAGATGGAGGCGTCGCGCAGGTCGCGCATGGCCTGGGCGCCACCGGAAAGCACGGTGTCGATGCGCGGGTTCCAGACTTCCGGGGTGCCGATCTTCGCGGCAGTGTTGCACAGCACCAGGCGCTCGATGCGCTCGGGGGCGTTGATCGCCAGCCACTGACCGATCAGGCCGCCCATGGACAGGCCGCAGAAGCTGGCCTTGGCGATGTTCAGCGCGTCCAGCAGGGCCAGCACGTCGCCACCGAGCTGTTCGATGCTGTAGGGGCCCTCGCTGACCAGCGAGGCGCCGTGGCCGCGGGTGTCGTAGCGCAGCACCTGGAAGTGCCGGGTGAAGGCCGGGATCTGCGCGTCCCACATGTGCAGGTCGGTGCCCAGGGAGTTGGACAGCACCAGCACCGGCGCGCCGGCCGGGCCTTCGAGGAGGTAGTTCAGTTCGCCGTCGGCGAGCTTGACGGTAGGCATCGGGGACTCCGTTGAATCAGGAACGACGCCCGCTCGGGGCGGGCGTCGGGGATTTTGCCAGGAAGATGGGTATCGCTGCGCTCCACCCATCCTACCGGGAGTGACGACCGTTCAGACGCGCTCGACAGCCAGCGCAACGCCCTGCCCCACGCCCACGCACATGGTGCACAGGCCGCGCTTGCCGCCGCTCTTCTCCAACTGGTGCACGGCGGTCAGGACCAGGCGGGCGCCGCTGGCGCCCAGCGGGTGGCCGAGGGCGATGGCGCCGCCGTTGGGGTTGACCCGCGCGTCGTCGTCGGCGATGCCTAGCTCGCGGGTGACCGCCAGGCCCTGGGCGGCGAAGGCTTCGTTCAGTTCGATGACGTCGAAGTCGCTCACCGCCAGGTTCAGACGCTCCAGCAGCTTGCGCACCGCCGGCACCGGGCCGATGCCCATCACCCGCGGGGCGACGCCGGCGCTGGCCATGCCCAGCACCTTGGCGCGGGGTTTCAGGCCATGTTTCTTCACCGCCTCGGCGGAAGCCAGGATCAGCGCCACCGAGCCGTCATTGACGCCCGAGGCGTTGCCGGCGGTGACGGTCTTGTCCGGGCCGTTGACCGGCTTGAGCTTGGCCAGGGCTTCGAGAGTGGTGTCCGGGCGCGGGTGCTCGTCGGTGTCGACGACGGTCTCGCCCTTGCGGCCCTTGATCACCACCGGGACGATTTCCTCGGCGAAGTAGCCGGCGGCCTGGGCGCGCCCGGCCAGTTGCTGGCTGCGCAGGGCGAAGGCGTCCTGGTCGGCGCGGCTGACCTTGTAGTCGTCGGCGACGTTGTCGGCAGTCTGCGGCATCGCATCGACGCCGTACTGGGCCTTCATCAGCGGGTTGATGAAGCGCCAGCCGATGGTGGTGTCCTCGATCTTCTGGCCGCGGCCGAAGGCGCTGTCCGCCTTGCCCATCACGTAGGGCGCGCGAGACATGGACTCCACGCCGCCGGCGATGGCCAGCTCGATCTCGCCGCTGGCGATGGCGCGGAAGGCTGTGCCCACCGCGTCCATGCCCGAGGCGCAGAGGCGGTTCAGGGTCACGCCGGGGATGCTCTCCGGCAGGCCGGCCAGCAGCAGAGCCATGCGCGCGACGTTGCGGTTGTCCTCGCCGGCCTGGTTGGCGCAGCCGAGGTAGACCTCGTCCAGCTGCGCCCAGTCGACCTGCGGGTTGCGCTCGACCAGGGCCTTGATCGGGGTGGCCGCCAGGTCGTCGGCGCGCACCACCGAGAGCGAGCCGCCGAAGCGGCCGATGGGCGTGCGCACGGCGTCGCAGATGTAGACCTCGCGGCTCATTCCTCACCCCCTTGCTGGCCGTGGGCGGCCGCGGTGCGGGCTTCCAGGGCGCGCAGGGCTTGCAGCTCGACCTCGGTGGGCGCCACGGTCTCGGCGACCTGCTCGGCGAAGCGGATGGCCCAGCCGGTGTTCTCGATCACCTGCTCGCGGCTCACGCCCGGGTGCAGCGAGGTGACGATGAATTCGTTGCTGCCGGCTTCCGGCTCCATGATGCACAGGTCGGTGATGATCGCCACCGGGCCCTTGCCGGGCAGGCCGAGCTGCTGGCGGTGGTCGCCGCCCTCGCCAAAGCCGACCGAGGTGATGAAGGCCAGCTTGTCGACGAAGGTGCGGTGCGACTGCTTGAGGATGATCAGCACTTCCTTGGCGGAACCGGCGATCTCCGGGGCGCCGCCGGCGCCGGGCAGGCGTACTTTCGGCTTGTTGTAGTCGCCGATGACGGTGGTGTTGATGTTGCCGAAGCGGTCGACCTGGGCCGCGCCGAGGAAGCCGACGTCGATGCGCCCGCCCTGCAGCCAGTAGCGGAAGATTTCGCCGGTGGGCACCACGGTGTCGGCGGTTTCGGCCAGTTCGCCGTCGCCGATGGACAGCGGCAGCACGCTGGGCTTGGCGCCGATGGGGCCGGATTCGTAGATCAGGACCACGTCCGGCGAGGAGGTCAGGCGCGCCAGGTTGGCGGCCTTGGACGGCAGGCCGATGCCGACGAAGCAGACCGCGCCGTTCTTCAGGCGGCGGGCGGCGGCCACGGTCATCATTTCATTGGTGCTGTAGGCGCTCATCATTTGCCCTCCGCGATTTTCTTCTGGAACTCGGCGAAATCCTTGGTGCCGCGGATGTAGGTGTCGATCCAGGCGGTGAAGGTCTCGCGGTCGCGGGCGATCGGGTCCCAGGCCTGGTAGAAGCGGTTGTCGCGCTCGTAGTAGCCGTGGGCGTAGGACGGGTGCGCGCCGCCGGGCACGTGGCAGACGGCGGACAGCGCCCAGGTCGGCAGCACGCAGGCGTTCATCGGCGCGTTGAGGTCGTCGACGATCTCTTCCACGGTGACGATGCAGCGCTTGGCGGCCAGGGCGGCTTCCTTCTGCACGCCGAGGATGCCCCACAACAGCACGTTGCCCTTGCGGTCGGCCTTCTGCGCGTGGATCACGGTGACGTCCGGGCGCACCGAGGGCACGGCGGCCAGCTGCTCGCCGGTGAACGGGCAGTTGATGAACTTGATGTTCGGGTTGACCTTCGGCAGGTCGGAGCCGGCGTAGGCGCGCAGCACGGCGAACGGCAGGCCCGAGGCGCCGGCGACGTAGGAGTTGGCCAGGTCGGCGTGGCTGTGCTCGTCGATTTCCAGCGGCTGCGGCCAGCCCTTCTCCACCGCGTCGCGCAGGCGGTGCAGCGAGCCCACGCCGGGGTTGCCGCCCCAGGAGAAGGTCAGCTTGCGGGCGCAGCCGGCGCCGATCAGCAGGTCGTAGACCAGGTCGGGAGTCATGCGCACCAGGTGCAGGTCTTTCTTGCCCTGGCGGATGAGTTCGTGGGAAGCGGCGGTGGGGATCAGGTGGGTGAAGCCTTCGAGGGCGACGGTATCGCCGTCGTTCACGAAACGCTCGACCGCTTCGCGCAGGGTCAGGAGTTCAGCCATTGTCGGTCTCGTCTTGGGGTCCAGGGCATCCGCGGATGCCGATGGGCAAGACAGTAGCGCCGGGGCCGGGGGCCAAACAATGCGATTATCGACTATCGGTGCGGTTATCGAACAATTCCAACCTACAGGCCCCTACCGCCCAAACCACGAAAATGACCAGGGACCCGCAGGAGAAACTGTCTTGCAGGCCGCGCCGAGGCGCTCTTCGTAGGATGGTGTTGAGCGAAGCGATACCCATCAGCGCAACCGCATGGGTTTCGCAAGCTCAACCCATCCTACGAAAAGCCATGATCGTTCGTGCGCTAGCGGGCCATGCCCGCGATCGCGCATGGCGCGCTCCTACGGTGGAGGCATATGCCTATCAGCGGTCCTGCTCGCAGTTGATCATCCAGGGCACCCCGAAGCGGTCGGTGAACATGGCGAAGGCGGCGGCCCAGAAGGTCTGCTGCAGTTCCATGGTGACCTGGCCGCCTTCGCTCAGGGCCTCGTAGATGCGCCGGGCTTCGGCCTTGCTGTCCACCTGCAGGGAGACGGACACGCCCTTGGTGCCCTCGTAGGGCATCGGCGGGCAGTTGTCCGAGCCCATCAGCACCTGGTCGCCCACCTCCAGGCGCACGTGCATCACGCGGTCGGCGGCGTCGGGTGGAATCTGCCCCATGTCCGGGGCGTCCTTGAAGCGCATGAGCATCGGCAGCTTGCCGCCGAGCACCTCGGCGTAGCGGGTGAAGGCTTGCTCGCAGTTGCCGTCGAAGATCAGGTAGGCCTGGATTTTCATCTGGAGTCTCCTGCCGGCTCAGTCCTTGCCGGCGATGCGGGCGCGCAGGCGTTCTTCCTGCTCGCGCAGTTCCTCGGTGAATTCGGCGCCGAAGTCCTCGGCCTCGAAGACCTGGCGGATCTCGATCTCCGACGGGCCGTCGAAGGGGCTGGGGCAGCGCTTGATCCAGTCGATGCATTCCTGCAGCGAATCGCACTGCAGCAGCCAGAAGCCGGCGATCAGCTCGCGGGTCTCGGCGAAGGGGCCGTCGACGACCGTGCGCGAGGCGCCGTCGAAACGCACCCGGGCGCCCTTCGAGCTGGGCTGCAGACCTTCGCCGGCGAGCATCACCCCGGCGGCGACCAGCTCCTCGTTGAACTTGCCCATGGCCGTCAGCAGCTCTTCCGAGGGCATGACGCCGGCCTCCGAATCCGCGGTGGCCTTGACTATCGCCATGAAGCGCATGGTGGTTCTCCTCTTCTCGTGAAGTCGAGTGGGCCCACTGCCCCGCTCTGCCTGGTAGTCGATGCGCGCGGGGCGCGATCGACAACAGCGCAGACCGTTCGTCGGCACCGCCCGGGCGGCGATGGCGGCAAACAGGAAGAACGATAGACAGGCCCGGCGACCGGGCAAGCCGGCGCGACGAACGCACCCGCCAGGCTGGACGCCCGCCGCCCGAGGCCCTAGATTGGCCGGTTCCCGAGAACCCCCGAGCAAGGAGCCCCAGCATGAGCCTGGAATCGGTCCGCGCCTTCTTCGCCGAGAAGGCCCCCGACATCGCCATCATCGAACTGGACACCAGCACCGCCACCGTCGCCCTGGCCGCCGAGGCCCACGGCGTGGAGCCGGGGCGCATCGCCAAGACGCTGTCGCTGCGGGTGGGCGAGCGCACCGTGCTGGTGGTCGCCCGCGGCGACGCCCGCCTGGACAACCGCAAGCTCAAGGAAGCCCTGGGCGGCAAGGCGAAGATGCTCGGCGCCGAGGAAGTGGTGGAACTCACCGGCCACCCGGTGGGCGGCGTCTGCCCCTTCGGCCTGGCCAGCCCGCTGCCGGTGTACTGCGACGTGTCGCTGCGTGCCTTCGACGAAGTGCTGCCGGCGGCCGGCGCCCTGCACAGCGCCGTGCGCATCGCCCCGGAACGCCTGGCGAGCCTGGTCGAGGCCGACTGGGTGGATGTTTGCCAGGAGCCGGTCTGAGCTCATGTGGGGGTTGAGGGGCGGGAGCATTCGAAGAGCACGAAGAGCGCCCTCTCCCGAGCCCTCGGCTGCGCGCCCCGCCCTGAAGGGAGAGGGGACCGTTGGGCAGACGCTGATGTTCTGGAGTCAGCCGGCTGGCACCGTAATTGCCGGCTGAAACCAGGCCTCCTCTCGGCACGGACCAGCCCCCTCTCCCTTCAGGGAGAGGGTTGGGGAGAGGGTACGGAGTCCACCGAAAGCACCGCAGCCGCCGGGAAACACAGTTCGCGAGCAAGCTCGCTCCTACGAAAATGCCGGCGTCGTCAGCGGTTACGCCTCAACGCTCCCGCAACGCTTCGGCGCGAGCCCGCAGGATGGGCTTGAGCAGGTAGCTGAGGATGCTCTTCTTACCGGTCATGATGTCCACGCTGGCGACCATCCCGGGGATGATCAGCAGCGGTTTCTCGTCGCTGCCCAGGTGGCTTTTGCGGGTGCGCAGCTTGATCAGGTAGAAGCTGTTGCCGTCCTCGTCGGTGACGGTGTCGGCGCCTATCTGTTCCAGTTCCGCCGGCAGGCCGCCGTAGATGGTGTAGTCGTAGGCGGTGAACTTGACCATGGCCTTCTGCCCGGGGTGCAGGAAGGCGATGTCCTGCGGGCGGATGCGCGCTTCCACCAGCAGGGTGTCGTCCAGCGGGACGATTTCCACCAGATCGCTGCCCGGCTGGATCACCCCGCCAATGGTGTTCACCAGCAACTGCTTGACGATGCCGCGCACCGGCGAGGTGACCAGGGTGCGATTGACGCGATCCTCCAGGGCCTTGCCGGTGGCTTCGGCCTTGCTCAGGTCGGTGCGCGCCTCGTTGAGTTCCTTGAGCGCGTCGCTGCGGAAGCGCGCGCGGGTCTCGGCGACCTTGCGCTCGACTTCCTTGATCGCCGCCTCGGCGCGGGGGATGGCCAGGCTGGTGGCGTCCAGCTGGCCGCGGTTCTCCACCTCGGCGCGCTTGAGGCGCAGCAGCTCCACCTGGGACATGGCGCCCTGCCCCACCAGCGGCGCGGACATGGCGATCTCCTGGCGCAGCAGCTCCAGGCTGTTGCGGTACTGCGCCTGCTTGGAGGCGAACTCGCGCAGCTCCTGCTGCTTCTGCACCAGCTGTTGCTCCAGGCCGGCGACCTCGTCCTTGAGCTGCTGCTGGCGGCTCTGGAACAGCGCCTCCTCGCTGCCGGTCTGGCCCGGGACCTTGGCGCGGACGTCGTCGGGGATGCGCAGCTCGCGGTCCTCCACCTCGGCGGAAAGGCGCTCCACGCGCAGGAACATGGCCAGGCGGTCGGCCTCGGTCTCGCCGACGTTGGACTGGAAGCGCGTCGGGTCCAGGCGCATCAGCGATTCGCCGGCCTGCACCACCTGGCCTTCGTGGACGAAGATCTGCGAAACGATGCCGCCCTCCAGGTTCTGGATCTTCTGCACCTTGGACGAGGGAATCGCCTTGCCTTCGCCGCGGGTCACCTCGTCGATCTCGGCGAAGTGCGCCCACAGGCCGAGGAACAGGGCGAAGCCGACCAGCGCCCAGATGGTCAGGCGCACCACCCGCGGGGCGTCCTCCACCAGGGCCTTGCTGACTTCCGGCAGCGGCTGCCCGGAAAGGTCTTCGCTGCCGCGGAAATAGCCGCGGATGGACTGGCCGAAGAGGCCGAACGGATTAAGCGACACTGATCTGCCCCTTCTTCAATGCGTCCAGCACCACGTCCTTCGGCCCGTCGGCGATGATCCGCCCGCGGTCGACGATCACCAGGCGCTCCACCAGGCTGAGCATGGAGGCGCGGTGGGTGACCAGCAGCAGCGTCTTGTCGGCGATGAGCGGCTGCAGGCGCTGCTTCAGGAGTTCTTCGCCGGCGTTGTCCATGGAGCTGGTCGGCTCGTCCAGCAGCAGGATCGGCGGGTCCAGCAGCAGCGCGCGGGCCAGGGCGACGTTCTGCCGCTGGCCGCCGGAGAGGTTCAGGCCGCGCTCGCCCACCTGCAGTTCGTAGCCCTGCGGGTGCAGCCGGGCGAACTCGTGCACCCCGGCCAGTTCGGCGGCGCGCAGCGCTGTCTCGTCGTCGACGTAGCGCGCGCCGGCCACCAGGTTGTCGCGCAGGCTGCCGCTGAACAGGTTGATGTCCTGGGGCAGGTAGCCGATGTTGTGGCGCAGGTCGCTGACGTCCAGCTGCCGCGTGTCGACGCCGTCCACCAAGAGGCTGCCGCTGTCGGCGCGGTGCAGGCCGACGATCAGCTTGGCCAGGGAGCTCTTGCCCGAGCCGCTGCGGCCGATGATGCCGACCTTCTCGCCAGGGCGGATCACCAGGTTGATGTCGTGCAGCGCCTCGACCTGCTGGTTGGGGTAGGCGAAGTTCAGCTGGCGCAGCTCGATGCCGCCGCGCAGTTGCTGGCGGCTCAGCGGGCGCTCGCTGCTGTTGCGCTCCTGTTCCAGGGCCATCATCTGGTCGGTGCTGTGCATGGTCAGGCGCGCCTGCTGGTAGCGCTGGATCAGCCCGGAAAGCTGGGTCAGCGGGCCGAGGGCGCGGCCGTTGAGCATGTAGCAGGCGATCAGGCCGCCCATGCTGAGATCGCCGGCGATGATCAGGTAGACGCCGCCGATGATCATCACCACCCCGGCCAGGGCCTGGATCAGCAGCGTCAGGTTCATCGCCAGGCTGGACAGCAGCTTGACGCGCAGCTCCAGGCGGCCGAGGGTGCCGATGGTCTGCTCCCACAGGTACTGGCGCTCGCTCTCGGCGTTGTTGACCTTGACCGCGTCGAGCCCGGCGAGGGTCTCGATCAGGCTCGACTGGCGCTCGGCGGCCAGGGCCATGGTGCGGTTCATGGTTTCCACCAGCGGCTTCTGCAGCAGCCAGCCGATGCCGGCGGCCAGCGGGAAAGCCAGCAGCGGAACGAACACCAGCGGCCCGCCGATGATGCCGATCACCAGCAGGATCAGCAGGGTGAACGGCAGGTCGATCAGGCTGGTCAGCGTCAGCGAGGCGAGGAAGTCGCGCAGCGTCTGGAACTCGTGGATGTTCTGGGCGAAGCTGCCGACCCGCGCCGGGCGCTGCTTCAGGTCCATGCCGACGATGCGCTCGAAGAGGGTCGCGCTGATGATCAGGTCGGTCTTCTTGCCGGCCAGGTCCAGGCACAGGCCACGCAGGGTCTTGAGCAGCAGGTCGAACAGGTAGGCGCCGCTGATGCCGACGGCCAGCACCCACAGGGTGGCGGCGGCCTGGTTGGGCACCACGCGGTCGTAGACGTTCATCACGAACAGCGGCGCGGCCAGGGCGATGAGGTTGATCAGCAGGCTGGCCGCCACCGCGTCGACATACAGCCAGCGCGAGCGCATGAGAGTGTCGCGGAACCAGCGCCGCGCGCGGGGGATCATCTCGCCGTGCTGCAGGTCATGCTGGTGCTGCGGCTGGGCGAAGAAGGCCTGGCCGGCGTAGTCCTCGGCCAGCAGCTCGCGGGCCACCCGCACTTCGCCGCCGTCGCTCTCGCTGAGCAGCAGGCGCGCCTCGCCGCCGGCCTCCCAGCCCAGCAGCACGGCGCAGCGGCCGTCGCGCAGCAGCAACATGGCCGGCAGCGCGATGGCCGGGATGCGCTCCAGCGGCCGCCGCAGCAGGCGCCCCTGGAGGCCGGCGCGGGCTGCCGCGCGCGGCAGCAGCTCGGCGGACAGACGCTGCCCGGGCAGCGGCAGGCCGCTGGTGAGCATGGCCCGGCTGGCCGGCTTGCGGTGCAGCGCGCAGAGGCTCAGCAGGCTGTCCAGCAGCGGGTCGTCCAGCAGGACGCGCGGATCACGACTCAAGGGGACTCGGCTGGTTTCCTGATCCACGCGGGGCTACTCCGGGAGGGTTGGGCGCACGGCCGGCTCAGTTGAGGCCGGGCAGCTGCACCTGGGGTTTGACGTCTTCGCTGGCGACGCTGGCCAGGGGCGCGACCACGCCCTGGCTCTTGAGCAGTTCGCCCAGGGTGGCCTTCACCCGGTACTGGGTGAACAGCTCGGTGTAGCGCAGGTCGACCAGGCGGCGCGAGGCGTTGAACAGTTCGTTCTCGCTGTCCAGCAGGTCCAGCAGGGTGCGTTCGCCGATGCTGAACTGCTTCTGGTAGGCCTCGCGCACGCGGCTGCTGTAGTCCACGTACTGGCGGGCGATGGGCAGCTGATCGCGGGCGTTGGCCAGGGCGTTCCAAGCCAGGCCGAGTTCCTCGTTGAGCTGGCGCAGGGCGTTGTTGCGCACGTCCAGGGCCTGGTTGGCCAGGTACGACTTGGACTGCAGCTCGGCCTTGTTGCTGCCGCCGGCGAACAGGTTGTAGCGCATGCGCAGCATGGCCTGCCAATCGTTGTTGTGGCCCGGGTCGCCGGAAAGGTTGTTGTCGGCATTGCGCGACAGCTCGGCGTCGAAGCGCGGGTAGAACGGCGCCTTGGCCGCTTCGTACTGCTTCTCGGCGGCGGCCACGTCGGACTCGGCCGAACGCAGGATCGGGCTGTTCTCCAGCAGCTGCCGGCGCGCGTCCTGCAGGTCTTGCGGCAGCAGGCCCGGCAGGCCGGCCGGCTCGCTCAGCTCCAGCGGCTCGGCGCCGACCACGCTCAGGTAGTTGGTGCGCGCATCGGCCAGGTTGGTCTGCTCGGTGAGCAGGTTGTTGCGCGCCTGGGCCAGGCGCGCCTCGGCCTGGTCCTGGTCGGCCAGGCGGCCGACGCCGCGGGCGCTGCGCAGGCTGATCTGGTCGTAGATGCGCTGGTGGCTCTTCAGGTTCTCCTCGGCCAGGCGGACCATCTCCTGGCGACGCAGCACGTCGGTATAGACCTGCGCCACTTCCAGCCCGGTGCGCTCGGCGGTGCCCAGCAGCGCATAGGCGCGGGAATTCACCGTGGCCTTCTGGCGGCCCACCTCGCTGGAGGTGGCGAAGCCGTCGAACACCATCTGCCGCAGGCTCAGCGCCGACTCGCCGCGGTTCATGGTCCGCCAGTGGTCGCCCTCGCCGCGGGTGGTGGGGTTGTCGGCGCCCTCGCGGCCATAGCCGGCGGTGAGGTCGACCGAAGGCAGGTAGCCGCCCTGGGCGGCGCGCAGCTGCTGGTCGGCGGCCAGGCGGCTGTTCACCCCGGCCTGGATCTCCGGGTGCACGTCCATGGCGCGCTGCATGGCTTCGTTCAGGGTGGTGGCATGGGCCGGGGCCGCGCAATAGAACGCGAGAGGCAACAGAGGCACGAAACGCAAACGCATGGTTTGAACATCCTTATCGCAGGGATATGGACAGCGATTCGTGTACCCAGGGGTGGCATCGGAGGACCGGCGAATGCGCTGCACGTGAGGAGGTCACTGGCGCCCGGAACCCCGTTGGAAATTTTTTCGCGGGGCTCTTTGACATCACAGTGACATCGTTTTGCCAATTGTTTAGGATGCCTCGAAAATGGTCAATAGATTGGCATAAACCTAATCGCGAAAACTCATTAAGCCAATTAGTTGACGCCAGTTTTACAGCTCCAATCGACAAGGGAATGCCACCTGGCGCGCCGCAATCACGGCCGCGACCCGGCCGGCACGCCAGCATCCGCCTCAGGGGAGAAGTGCAATGAGCAGCGTCGTCGCAGTGGTGAAAAGCGTCATCGGGCAAGTGCTGGCGGTATCCGCCGAGGGGCAGCGCAGGGTGCTGGTCGAGGGCGACCGCCTGTTCCTGGGCGACCTGGTGCAGACCGGCGACGCCGGCGCGGTGGCCCTGCAATTGCCTGACGGCCGCGTGCTCGACCTGGGCCGCGACAGCCAGCTGAGCGCCAGCGAACTGGCACCCCATGCGCCGGCCCAGCCCACCGTCACGGCCAGCGCCGAGGAACTGCAGAAAGCCATCGCCGCCGGCGCCGACCCGACCCAGACCCTCGCCCCCACCGCGGCCGGCCCGAGCGCCAGCGCCGGTGGCAGCGGCCCGGCCGGCGGCGGCCACAGCTTCGTGCTGCTGGAGGAAACCGGCGGCCACGTCGACCCGAGCATCGGCTACACCACCAGCGGCCCGGGCGCTGCCGGCCAGGGCGACGGCGAACGCCAGCAGGAGCAGGCGCCGAACCTCGCGCCCAGCTTCGTCGACGACCAGGGCAACGCCCTCGCCGGCTTGCAGCTGAGCACCGCCGAGGACACCCTGCTGCAAGGCGCCTTCCAGGCCCGCGACCCGAACGGCGACAGCCTCACCTACTCCCTCGCCCGGGGCCCGGCCAACGGCAGCCTGATCGTCAATGCCGACGGCACCTGGCAGTACCTGCCCAACCCCGACTACAACGGCGCTGACAGCTTCGTGGTGACGGTCACCGACAACCGCGGCGCGTCCAGCAGCCTGACCGTCGACATCGGTGTGAGCGCAGTCAACGACGCCCCGGTGGCCCGCGGCAGCTACGGCGCCACCCTGGTCGACACCGCGGCCAACGACAGCTTCGCCGACATCAAGGGCCAGCTGCAGGCCAGCGACGTCGACGGCGACCAGCTGACCTGGAGCGGCAGCGCCAAGGGCGCCTTCGGCCAGCTCACGGTCAACCCCGACGGCAGCTACATCTACGTGGTCGACGCCGCCGCGGTGAACGCCCTGCCGGCCGGCCAGCACCCGCAGGACAGCTTCACCGTCACCGTCCGCGATCCGTCCGGGGCCAGCGACACCCGGGTGATCGAGATCGACATCCAGGGCGCCAACGACACGCCGCAGGCCAGCAACGCCCAGGCCCAGGCCACCGAGGACGGGCAGCTCACCGGCCAGATCGCCGCCAGCGACCCCGACACCGGCAGCAGCCTGACCTTCAGCGTCGACGGCAAGGCCCCCGCCGGCTTCACCCTGCAGCCCGACGGCAGCTGGAGCTTCGACGGCAAGGACCCGGCCTATCAGCACCTGGGCGAAGGCCAGACCCAGGTGATCGTCGTCCCGGTGGTGGTGACCGACGACCAGGGCGCCAGCAGCACCAGCACCCTGACCATTACCGTCACCGGCACCAATGACGCGCCGGTCGCCCAGGCGGGCAGCGCGACTACCGCCGAGAACGATGTGCTGAATGGCCAGGTTCCGGCTGCTAGCGATGTCGACGGCAGCATCGTCGGCTACCAGCTGACCAACGATGTCGGCGCTGGTAACGGCACACTCACCTTCAACCCCGATGGCAGCTATCGCTTCGATCCGGGCCAGGACTTCGACAGCCTGCCGGCTGGTGTCAGCCGTGACGTCACCTTCACTTACCAGGCCAAGGATGACAGCGGTGCGCTGAGCGCTCCGCAGACCATCACCATTACCGTCACCGGCAGCAACGATGCACCAGCGGCCCAGGCTGCCACTGCCGCCGTCAACGAAGACAGTCAGATCAACGGCCAACTGCAGGCCAGCGACGCCGACCAGGGAGCGCAGCTGCAGTTCGGCTCCGACAGCCCCCTCCCCGCCGGCTTCACGCTGGATCAGGACGGCAAGTGGAGCTTCGACGCCAGCGATGCCGCCTATCAGCACCTGGCTGCCGGTCAGACGCAGATCATCAGCGTTCCGGTGGTCGTCACCGATGATCAGGGGGCTACCAGTGGCAGCACCCTGACCATCACGGTTACCGGTACCAACGATGCGCCGATAGCACAGGCATCCAGCGCCGCAGCCGACGAAGATCAGGTGAGCACCGGCCAACTGAGGGCCACCGACGCCGATGACGGCGCGGTCCTGACCTTCAGCGTCGACGGCAACGCACCGGCCGGCTTCACCCTGAAAGCCGACGGCAGCTGGACGTTCGATGGCAAGGACCCGGCGTACCAGCATCTGGCCAATGGCGAAACCCAGGTCATCAGCATTCCGGTAATCGTCACTGACGACCAGGGAGCCAATGCCACCAGCACTCTGACTCTGACCATCACTGGTACCAACGACGCACCGGTAGCCCAGGCGGACAGTGCCGCCGTCAACGAAGACAGCCAGATCAATGGCCAGTTGCAGGCCTCCGACGCAGACCAAGGGGCGCAGCTGCAGTTCGGCTCCGACAGCCCCCTCCCCGCCGGCTTCACGCTGGATCAGGACGGCAAGTGGACCTTCGACGCCAGCGATGCCGCCTATCAGCACCTGGCTGCGGGACAAACCCAGGTCATCAGCATCCCGGTGGTCGTCACCGATGACCAGGGGGCTACCAGTGGCAGCACCCTGACCATCACCGTCACCGGAACCAACGATGTCCCCGTCGCCCAAGCTGCCAGCGCAGCAGCCGACGAAGACCAGGTGAGTACAGGCCAACTGGTAGCCACTGACGCCGATGATGGCACCGTCCTGACCTTCAGCATCAACGGCAATACACCCGCCGGCCTCACCCTGAAAACCGATGGCAGCTGGACCTTCGATGGCAAGGACCCGGCCTATCAACATCTGGCGGATGGTGAGACGCAAGTAATCAACATCCCGGTCATCGTCACCGATGACCATGGAGCTACCAGCTCCAGCACCCTGACCATTACCGTCACCGGGACCAATGATGCGCCGATAGCGCAGGCATCCAGCGCAGCGGCCGACGAAGATCAGGTCAGCACCGGCCAACTGACGGCCAGCGACGCCGACGACGGCGCGGTCCTGACCTTCAGCATCGACGGCAATGCGCCCGCCGGCTTCACCCTGCAATCCAATGGCAGCTGGACCTTCGACGGCAAGGACCCGGCCTACCAACATCTGGCGGATGGCGAGACGCAAGTAATCAACATCCCGGTCATCGTCACTGATGACCATGGAGCTATCAGCTCCAGCACCCTGACCATTACCGTCACCGGGACCAATGACGCACCGGTCGCCCAGGCTGGCAGCGCCACGACCGAAGAAAACACCATCCTCAATGGCCAAGTCCCGGCCGCCAGCGACGTCGACGGCATCATTGCCGGTTACCAGTTGGCCAGTGGTGTCGGCACCGGCAACGGCACGCTGACCTTCGATCCCAATGGCGGCTATAGCTTCGATCCGGGCCACGACTTCGACAGCCTGCCGGCTGGTGTCAGTCGTGACATCACCTTTACCTACCAGGCCAAGGATGACAGCGGCGCACTGAGCGATCCGCAGACCATCACTATTACCGTGACCGGCACCAACGATGCGCCGGTGGCCCAGGCCGCCAATGCCGCCGTCAACGAAGACAGCCAGATCAATGGCCAGTTGCAGGCCACCGACGCAGACCAAGGCGCCCAACTGCAGTTCAGCTCGGACAGCCCCTTGCCCGCAGGCTTCACGCTGGATCAGGACGGCAAATGGACCTTCGACGCCAGCAACGCTGCCTACCAGCACCTGGCCGAGGGCGAAACCCAGATCATCAGCATTCCGGTGGTCGTCACCGATGACCAGGGCGCTACCAGTGGCAGCACTCTGACTATTACCGTCACTGGCACCAATGACGCGCCGGTCGCCCAGGCGGACAGCGCAACTACTGGCGAGAACGGCGTCCTGAATGGCCAGGTGCCGGCGGCCAGCGATGTCGACGGAAGCATCGTCGGCTACCAGCTGACCAACGATGTCGGCACTGGTAATGGCACGCTGACCTTCAACCCCAATGGCAGCTACACCTTCGATCCGGGCCACGACTTCGATAGCTTGCCGGCCGGTGTCAGCCGCGACGTCACCTTCACCTACCAGGCCAAGGACGACAGCGGCGCGCTGAGCGCCCCGCAGGCCATCACCATTACCGTCACCGGCACCAATGACGCGCCGGTAGCTCAGGCGGCCACTGCGGCGGTCAACGAGGACAGCCAGATCAATGGCCAGTTGCAGGCCACTGATGCCGACCAGGGGGCCCAACTGCAGTTCGGCTCGGATAGCCCCCTACCCGCCGGCTTCACCCTGGGCCAGGATGGCAAGTGGAGCTTCGATGCCAGCGATGCCGCCTACCAGCATCTGGCTGCCGGTCAGACGCAGGTCATCAGCATTCCGGTGGTCGTCACCGATGACCAGGGCGCTACCAGTGGCAGCACCCTGACCATCACCGTCACTGGCACCAATGACATCCCCGTCGCTCAGGCTGCCAGCGTGGCGGCCGACGAAGACCAGGTAAGCACCGGCCAGTTGGTGGCCACAGACGCCGATGACGGCGCGGTCCTGACCTTCAGCATCGACGGCAATGCACCGGCCGGTTTCACCCTGAAGACCGATGGCAGTTGGACCTTCGACGGCAAGGACTTGGCCTACCAGCATCTAGCGGATGGCGAGACGCAGGTCATCAGCATTCCGGTGATCGTCACTGACGACCAGGGCGCCACCAACACCAGCACTCTGACTATTACCCTCACCGGCACCAACGACGCGCCGGTCGCCCAAGCCGCCAGTGCCGCCGTCAACGAAGATAACCAGATCAGCGGCCAGTTGCAGGCCACTGATGCCGACCAGGGGGCCCAACTGCAGTTTGGCTCGGACAGCCCCCTACCCGCCGGCTTCACCCTGGGCCAGGATGGCAAGTGGAGCTTCGATGCCAGCGATGCCGCCTACCAGCACCTGGCGGCCGGTCAGACGCAGATCATCAGCGTTCCGGTGATCGTCACCGATGACCAAGGGGCTACCAGTGGGAGCACCCTGACTATCACCGTCACTGGCACCAATGACGTACCAGTGGCCCAGGCTGCGAGCGCTGCAGTCGATGAAGACCAGGTGAGCACCGGCCAGTTGGTGGCCACAGACACCGATGACGGCGCGGTCCTGACCTTCAGCATCGACGGCAATGCACCGGCCGGTTTCACCCTGAAGACCGATGGCAGTTGGACCTTCGACGGCAAGGACTCGGCCTACCAGCATCTGGCGGATGGCGAGACGCAGGTCATCAGCATTCCGGTGATCGTCACTGACGACCAGGGCGCCACCAACACCAGCACTCTGACTATTACCCTCACCGGCACCAACGACGCGCCGATCGCCCAGGCTGGCAGTGCTACGACCGAAGAGAACACCGTTCTCAATGGACAAGTCCCGGCCGCCAGCGATGTAGACGGCACCATCGCCGGCTACCAGCTGACCACCGATGTCGGCACCGGCAACGGCACGCTGACCTTCAACCCCAATGGCAGCTACACCTTCGATCCGGGTCACGACTTCGACAGCCTGCCGGCCGGTGTCAGTCGCGATGTCACCTTCACCTACCAGGCCAAGGACGACAGCGATGCGCTGAGCACCCCGCAAACCATCACCATCACGGTCACCGGTACCAATGACGCGCCGGTCGCTCAGGCTGGCAGCGCGACGACCGAAGAGAACACCACCCTCAATGGCCAGGTCCCAGCCGCGAGCGATGTCGACGGCACCATCGCCGACTACCAACTGACAACCGATGTCGGTATCGGCAACGGCACGCTGACCTTCAACCCCAATGGCAGCTACACCTTCGATCCGGGCCAGGATTTCGACAGCCTGCCGGCCGGTGTCAGCCGCGACGTCACCTTCACCTACCAGGCCAAGGATGACAGCGGCGCGCTGAGCGCCCCGCAGACCATCACCATCACCGTTACCGGCACCAACGACGCACCGGTCGCTCAGGCCGGCAGTGCGACTACCGGTGAAAACACCGTGCTCAACGGTCAGGTCCCGGTCGCCAGCGACGTCGACGGCACAATCACGGGCTACCAATTGGCCAGTGATGTCGGTACCGGCAACGGCACGCTCACCTTCCACGCAGATGGCAGCTATACCTTCGATCCGGGCCAGGACTTCGACAGCCTGCCGGCCGGTGTCAGCCGCGACGTCACCTTCACCTACCAGGCCAAGGATGACAGCGGCGCGCTGAGCGATCCGCAAACCATCACCATCACAGTTACCGGCACCAACGACGCCGCCGCCATCACCGGCGCCCAGGTGAGCATCAACGAGACCAACGCCCCGATCAGCACCGGCGGCCAACTCACCATCACCGACGTCGACAGCCCAGCCACCTTCGTCGAGCAGACCAACGTCGCCGGCCAGTACGGCCACTTCAGCCTGGCTGCCGACGGCACCTGGAGCTACACTGCCGATTCGGCCTACAACGAGCTGAGCGTCGGCCAGTCGCTGACCGACACCTTCACCGTTACCAGCGCCGATGGCACCACCTCCAGCGTCAGCGTGACCATCGACGGCACCAACGACGCCGCCGTCATCACCGGCGCCCAGGTGAGCATCAACGAGACCAACGCCCCGATCAGCACCGGCGGCCAACTGACCGTCACCGACGTCGACAGCCCGGCCACCTTCGTCGAGCAGACCAACGTCGCCGGCCAGTACGGCCACTTCAGCCTGGCTGCCGACGGCACCTGGAGCTACACCGCCGACTCGGCCTACAACGAGCTCAAGCTGAACGAAACCCTGACCGACACCTTCAATGTCCAGAGCGCGGACGGCACCCAGTCCAGCGTCACCGTCAACATCGTCGGCAGCAACGATGCACCGCTGGCCCAGGCCGCCAGCGCCAGCGCCGTGGAGGGCGGCAGCCTGCAGCCGGGCGTCGTCGCCGGCGCCACCGATGGTTCGGCGCTGACGCTGACCATCACCACCACCCAGCCGGGCGAAGCCATCAGCTTCAACTGGACCTTCACCACCCAGGACTACGCGCCCTACAACGACTTCGCCTTCGTGCAGGTCAACGGCCAGGTCGTCACCCTGCTGAGCAGCGTCGCCGCCGTGGGCAACTACGGCACCTCTGGCCCGCAGACCTTCAGCCACACCTTCGACCAGCCGGGCACCTACACCCTGGTGATCGGCGTGGCGGACAGCGGCGACAGCTCCGTCGACTCCACCCTGGTACTGAGCAACCTGCCGCCGCAAGCCAGCGTCGTCGGCTCGGTCGGCCAGGCGGTACAAGACGGCGCGGGTTGGACCCTCACCAGCAACGGCGCGAACAATCAGGCCCTGGTCGACCAGCTCAAGCCGGTCAGCGAGATCACCGGCCAGCTGCAGGCCAGCGACGTCGACCATGGCGCCCAGCTGAGCTACTCCGTCGACGGCGCCGCGCCGGCCGGCTTCACCCTGCACAGCGACGGCAGCTGGGTCTTCGATGCCAAGGACGCGGCCTACGACAGCCTGGCCGCGAACCAGGTGAAAGTGCTGCAGATCGGCTTCACGGTGACCGATGAACACGGCGCCACCGGCAGCAGCACCCTGACCCTGACCATCACCGGCACCAACGATGCGCCGGTGGCCAACGCCGACCAGGCGCTGACGCCGATCAACGTGGCGCTGCCGAGCATCGACGTGCTCGGCAACGACAGCGACGTCGACGGCGATGCGCTCAGCGTCACCAAGGCCGTGCTCGCCGACCCCAGCCAGGGCAGCGTCAGCATCAACCCCGACGGCACCCTGAACTTCGTGCCCGCCGAGAACGTCAGCGGCAGCGTGGTGATCCACTACGAGATCAGCGACAGCCACGGCGCCAGCGCCAGCAGCAGCCTGACCGTGCAGGTGGGCGGCAACACCCCGCCGCAGGGCGCCGATGGCAGCGCCAGCCTGGACGAGGACAGCAGCCACAGCTTCAGCGCCGCCGACTTCGCCTTCAACGACACCGATGCCGGCCAGCACCTGCAGGCCGTGCGCATCGACAGCCTGCCGGGCGCCGGCAGCCTGACCTTCGACGGCGTCGCCGTCGTCCCGGGCCAGGTGATCGCCGCCGCCGACCTCGGCAAGCTGACATTCACCCCCGCCGCCAACGACAATGGCGCTCCCTACGCCAGCTTCGGCTTCAGCGTGCAGGACAGCGCCGGCGCCTTCGACAGCGCTTCGCACACCTTCACCCTGGACGTCACCCCGGTGGACGATCCCTCGGTGCTGCTCCCGAACGTCGCGAGCATGGACGAGGACGACGGCAGCGCGACCGGCAACGTGCTGGACAACGACAGCGACGTGGACAACACGCTGAGCGTAAGCAGCTACAGCGTCGCCGGCTTCAGCGGCAACATCGCCGCCGGCACCGGCACCACCATCGTCGGCGTCGGCAGCATAGTGATCGATGCGAACGGCCACTACAGCTTCACCCCGGACGCCAACTACCACGGCGCCGTGCCGCAGATCACCTACACCACCAACACCGGCGCCAGCTCGACCCTGGACATCACCGTGAACTCGGCGAACGACCTGCCGGTGGCCGAGAACGCCAACAAGACCACCCTGGAAGACACGCCGGTTTCCGGCCAGGTCGTCGCCAGCGACGTCGATGGCGATGCCCTCACCTACACCCTGAAGCCAAGTAGCGGACCGGTGAACGGCACCCTGGTACTCGACTCCAGCAACGGCAAATACACCTACACCCCGGACCACGACTACAACGGCAACGACAGCTTCACCGTGGTGGTCGGCGATGGCCAGGGCGGCACCGTCGAGTCCGTCGTCAACATCACCGTCACGGCGGTGAACGATGAGCCGGTGACCGCCGACAACAGCAACACCACTGCCGAGGACACCGCCGTCTCCGGTCAGGTCGTCGCCAGCGACGTCGACAAGGACCCCCTCACCTACACCCTGAAACCGGGTAGCGAGCCACAGCACGGCACCCTGGTACTCGACTCCAGCAACGGCAAGTACACCTACACCCCGGACCACGACTACAACGGCAACGACAGCTTCACCGTGGTGGTCAGCGATGGCCAGGGCGGCACCGTCGAGTCCGTCGTCAGCATCACCGTCACGGCGGTGAACGATGCCCCCATCGCACACGATGACAGCGCCACGATCGATGAAGACCACAGCGTCACCATCGACGTGCTGGCCAACGACACCGACATCGACAGCAGCAGCCTGAGCGTCACCGGCGCCAGTGCCAGCCATGGCAGCGTGACCATCAACCAGGACGGCACCCTGACCTACACCCCGGACGCCAACTACGGCGGCAGCGACACCATCGTCTATACGATCAGCGACGGCGATGGCGGCACCAGCAGCGCCAGCGTGACCGTCGGCATCACCCCGGTGGCCGACGCACCGCTGCTCAGCCTCGACGCCTCCAGCGGTCATCCGGCGTCCACCGGCCTCACCGTGCAGACCTGGACCGGCCTGGCCCTGGGCAGCAACGGCAACGGCATAAACCCGGACACCCTGCAGAGCGTCATCGACGCCGCCGGCGCGCCGGCCAGCACGTCCTCCACCAACAGCGTGAGCAACGGCAGCGTCAGTGCAGGCACCGCCACCAAGGTCAGCGGCCTGATCTTCCTCGAGGCCGGCCACAGCTATACCTTCGCCGGCGTCGGCGACGACAGCATCCGCCTGGTGGTCGGCGGCACCAAGGTCGCCGAAGCCACCTGGAGCGGCTCCAGCGGCAAGTTCAGCGGCACCTTCACCCCCAGCGAGAGCGGCTACTACACCCTGGCGCTCTACCAGCACAACCAGAGCGGTCCGGGCAACTACAGCCTGACGCTTTCCGACAACGGCAGCCCGGCGCAGACCCTCGGCACTGGCAGCGCCCTGCTCTACCACGACGGCAGCGAGCTCACCGCCGCCGGCGAGCGCCTGGCGGACCTGGCCGGCAGCAACGGCCAGGGCTACTACCAGGTCTACGGGCTGAACGAAGGCCGCGAGGACAGCAGCATTCCGCTGTCGAAGGTCAACGCCGCGCTGGTCGATACCGACGGCTCGGAAACCCTCAAGGTCAGCATCGGTTCGATCCCGCTCGGCGCGGTCCTCAGCGACGGCACCCACAGCTTCACCGCCGGGGCCGGCAAGACCAGCGTCGACGTCACCGGCTGGGACCTGGGCAAACTCACCATCACCCCGCCGCAGGACTTCAACGGCAGCTTCCAGTTGCAGGTCAGAGCCACCGCCAGCGAAACGGCCAACGGCGACCAGGCCACCAGCAGCCAGACGCTGACGGTGCAGGTCCATCCGGTCAACGACGCCCCGGTATTCACCAGCGCCGCCAGCCAGAGCACCGTGGAAGACAGCGTGCTGCACGGCCAGCTCGGCGCCAGCGACATCGACGGCGACAACCTGACCTACGCCCTGAAGAACGGCGGCAACCCAGCCCATGGCAGCGTGGTGGTCAACGGCGACGGCAGCTATAGCTACACCCCGGCGGCCGACTACAACGGCCCGGACAGCTTCGTCGTCACAGTCAGCGACGGCCACGGCGGCGTGGCCGAGCAAGTGGTGTCGATCACCGTCACCCCGGACAACGACGTGCCGGTATTCACCAGCCCGGCCAGCCAGAGCATCGCGGAAGACGACGTGCTCCACGGCCAGCTCGCGGCCAGCGACGTCGACGGCGACGCCCTGACCTACGCCCTGAAGAACGGCAGCGCTCCGGCCCATGGCAGCGTGGTGGTCAACGGCGACGGCAGCTACAGCTACACCCCGCTGGCCAACTATAACGGCACCGACAGCTTCACCGTCACAGTCAGCGACGGCCAGGGTGGCCTGGCCGAGCAACTGGTGACGGTCACCGTCACCCCGGTCAACGATGCCCCCGTGGCCGCCAGCGACAGCAAGACCACCGGCGAGAACAGCGTGCTCAGCGACCAGGTGCCGGCTGCCAGCGACATCGACAGCCCGGTCAACCCCAATGGCTACGCCCTGGTCAGCGGCCCGGGCACCGGCAACGGTAACCTGACCTTCAACGCCAACGGCAGCTACGTATTCAACCCAGGCAGCGACTTCGACAGCCTGGCCCCGGGCGAAAGCCGCCAGGTCAGCTTCACCTACACCGCCAAGGACAGCGCCGGCGCCACCAGTGCCCCGGCCACCGTGACCATCACCGTGACCGGCGCCAACGACGCGCCCACCGGCAGCGACGGCACCATCACGCTGAATGAAGACAGCAGCCGCAACTTCAGCGCCCTCGACTTCGGCTTCAACGACGTCGACCACAACGACGCCCTCGGCGCGGTGCGCATCGACAGCCTGCCGGGCGCCGGCAGCCTGACCTTCAACGGCGTCGCCGTCACCCAGGGCCAGGTGATCGCCGCGGCCGACTTGGGCAAGCTGGCCTTCACCCCGGCGGCCAACGCCAACGGCAACAACTACGCCAGCTTCACCTTCTCGGTGAAGGACAGCAATGGTGCCTTCGACAGCACGCCGAACAAGCTCACCGTCAACGTCACCCCGGTCAACGACGACCCCGTGGCGGTCAACGACCACTACCTGGTCGGCGGCCTGCAGGGCAACTACTGGGGCTATCGGGAAAACACTGATGGCAACAACCTGACCAACCTGAGCATGGTCAGCGCGTTCATCGCCAAGACCGCGCCCGGCGCCACCTTCACCGCCACTGCGCTCAACTACGGCAACGGCGTGAGCACCGACCTGGGCGGCGACAAGCAGCTGCAGAAGTTCCTCGGCAGCGACGCCGCCTCGCTCAGCACCGACCCGGCCAACACCAGCGACGCCATCGTCCAGCTCACCGGGCTGGTCAACCTCGCCGCCGGCAACTACACGTTCAGGGTGACGGCGGACGACGGCTTCAGCATCCGCATCGACGGCGTGGAGGTGTTCAAGTACGACGCCAACCAGAGCCCTACGGCCCGCGTCTCGGACAGCTTCAACATCGCCCAGGGCGGCAACCACCAGATCGAGATCCTCTACTGGGACCAGGGCGGCAACGCCCAGCTGAAGGTCGAGCTGGCCCCCGCCGGCGGCAGCTACAGCGTGCTCGGCGGCAGCAGCCTCAGCCACCCCCTGGCCGAACTGGTGACCAACGAAGACACCGCCCTGACCATCGCCGCCAATACCCTGCTGGGCAACGACAGCGACATCGACGGCGACAGCCTGTCCATCCTCAGCGTGCAGGGCGCGGTCAACGGCACGGTGAAACTGGAGAACGGCAACGTCGTCTTCACCCCGGCCAAGGACGTCAACGGCACCGGCAGCTTCACCTACACCGTCAGCGACGGCCACGGCGGCACCTCCACCGCCACCGTGACCGTCGGCATCAATGCGGTGAACGATGCGCCGGTGGCCAAGCCCGACATCGCCTCGACCCAGGAAGACAAGCCCGTCACCCTCAACGTGTTGGCCAACGACAGCGACGTCGACGGCGACAGCCTGAGCGTCACCAGCGCCTCCGCCAGCAACGGCAGCGTGACGGTCAATGCCGACGGCACTCTGACCTACACGCCCAAGGCCAACTTCAGCGGCAGCGACAGCATCACCTACACCATCAGCGATGGCCACGGCGGCACCGCCAGCTCCACGGTGGCGCTCAGCGTCACGCCGGTGGCCGACGTGCCGCTGCTCAACAGCGGCAGCATCTTCGCGCTCAACCCCGGCGCCACCAGCATCACCACCAACCAAGCCATCACCCAGGCCAACCTGGAAACCGAGACCGGCCTGAGTTCCGGGGCGCTGGACGGCATCAATCCACCGGCCGGTACCACGACCAGCGACCAGGGCAACGTCGACGTCATCGACGGCTCGCTGACCAGTTCGGACTACACGCTCAAGGCCGGCACCCAGGTCAACTTCGCCTGGACCTTCACCAACGGCGAAAACTCCACCAGCGAGATCAACAACGGCTTCAACGACATAGTCGCGCTGGTGGTCACCGGCCCCGACGGCGTCCGCCAGCTGATCCAGGTAACCTCCTCCGAGCAGCGTGGCGCCAGCGTCAACGGTAGTGGCGTACAGAGCTACACCGCCAGCAGCAGCGGCAACTATCACTTCGACTGGCTGGTGCTCAACGGCGGCGACGCCAACAAGGACTCCAGCCTGAACCTCGACGCCCCCACCTTCACCCTGGGCGGCAAGACCTACGGTGCGCCGATAAACGTCGGCATCAACGCGGCCCTGAGCGATACCGACGGCTCGGAAAGCCTCTCGGTGAAGATCACCGGCATGCCCAACGACGCCACCTTCACCAGCGGCACCCACAACGCCGACGGCAGCTGGAGCTTCACCCAGGCGCAGCTGCACGACCTGCAACTGCTGCCGGCCAGCGGCTACAACGGCACCCTGACCCTTGGCGTCACCGCCATCGCCACCGAGTCCGACGGCAGCACGGCCAGCGCTACGCAAACGCTGAGCATCACGGTGGCCTCGACCAACAGCAGCGGCAACGACCTGCTGCACGGCTACGGCACCAACAGCAGCAATAGCACCACCGACACCCTCAATGGCGGCGACGGCCACGACATCCTCTACGGTGGCGCGGGCAACAGCATCCTCAATGGCGGTACCGGCAACGACAGCCTGTATGGCGGCCTGGGCAACGACACCCTCGACGGAGGCAAAGACAACGACCTGCTGGTCGGCGGCAAGGGCGACGACACCCTGACCGGCGGCGACGGCGCCGACACCTTCATCTGGCGCGCAGGCGACACCGGCAAGGACACCATCACCGACTTCAAGCCCACCGACGGCGACCGCATCGACCTGGTGGACCTGCTGCCGGATGCCGCGCACAACGACATCCTCAGCTACCTGAAGGTGGACACCGCGACCTCGACCCTGCAGATCAGCACCACCGGCCAGGTGAACAGCTCGCCCGACGTGACCATCAAGCTCACCGGCGTCGACCTCAAGACCTACGGCGCGACCTCGGCGGACATCGTCAAGTCGCTGGTGGCCGGCGCCGACCCGCTGGTGAAGACCGAGCACCACTGAGCCCGCCTGGCGGCGCCCCACCGGGCGCCGCCAGGTACCCCGAACACCTGATGGAGACGAGGCGATGCCTTACATCCAGCGTGACGCCGAAGGCCGGCTGATACGCGTCGAAAGCGCCACCTTCGCCGGCATGAGCGGCAGCCTGGCCGACGACGACGAGGAAGTGCACGCCTGGCGCGAGGCCGAATACAGCCTGCGCCAGCTGCAACGCAGCGACCTGGAGATGATCCGGGTGCTGGAGGACCTGATCTCGGTGCTGATGGCCAAGGGCGTGATCCGTATTACCGACCTGCCCGAGGCGGCGCGCTCCAAGCTGCTCAGCCGTACCCAGGCGCGTGAGGCGCTGGGAGGCCTGCATCGGTTGATCGACGAGGAGGAGGATGGGGGGTTGATCTGACATCGCGAACAGCGCTTGCGCCGGCCCGAAGGGGAATGACCCAGTGACCTTCATGTCGCCTGGTCTCCTGAGCGGGTTTCGCTCGGTCTTCTGAAGAAACGTTCCGATGCGTGCGGATATTTCTGCGTAGGTTCCAGGAAGCACGGCTTTTCGTAGGATGGCGTTGAGCGAAGCGATACCCATCAGCGCAACCGGGTTTCGCAAGCTCAACCCATCCTACGAAGAGCACCTCGGCACAAGACAGTTGCTCCTACGGCTCCAGGAAGCGCGGGCGTAGGAGCGCGCCCTGCGCGCGAATCGCGGACAGAGTCCGCTCCTACGGGGGGACGGAACAGCCGTCGCTAACCCCGCCCCCACGGCCGCGGCGCGCCGAACAGTTGCCCCTGCGCCCCCTCGATGCCCATCCCGCGCAGCACGCGGAATTCCGCTTCGGTCTCGACGCGTTCGGCGATCAGCGGCAGGTCGATGCTGTGCGCCGCGTGCTGCATGGCCTCGATGAACAGGCGCTTGTCGTTCTCCACGTCGATGGCGCGGATGTGGCTGCCGTCGATCTTCAGGTAGGCCAGGCCCAGGCGCGCCAGGTTGCCGATCATGCTGAAGCGCCCGCCGAAGTGCTGCAGCGCCAGGCCGTAGCCCAGCTCGCGCAGGCGGCGGGTGAGTGCCTCCAGCGCCGCCTGGTCGGGCAACTGGTCTTCTTCCAGCTCCAGCACCAGGCGGCCGCCGTACTGCGGGTGCTGGCGCAGGCGCTCGAAGGCGCGGGCCAGAGCGCGTTCGTCGCGCAGCAGCGCGCCCGAGAGGTTCAGCGCCAGCAGCTGGTCGTGGCCGGCCAGGTGTGCCAGGGTCAGGTCGAGCATCAGCAGGTCCAGCTGCGCCGACCAGCCGAAGCGCTCCAGCCAGGGCAGGAAGCGGCCCGCCGCGAGGCTGCCGCCCTGCCCGTCCGGCAGGCGCGAGAGCACCTTGTGGTGCAGCACCAGCTCGGTGTCCTCGCAGGCCACCACCGGCTGGAAGTACAGCTCGAAGCGCTTCTCGCGCAGCGCCCGCTCCAGCAGTTGGTGCCAGCTGTGGCGCGCGTCGGCCACCGGCGCCGCTTCGCTGTCCAGCCGTGCCCAGGCACTGTGCTGCTGGCACTCGGCCTGGGCCAGGGCCTGGTCGGCGCGCAGCATCAGGCTGGCCGGCGCCTCGCCGGGGTGAAACGGCACCAGGCCGAAGGCCGCCACCCGCGGCTGGTCGCTGGCGCCGGTGCTGGCCAGGCTGGCGAGCATGCCCTCCAGGCGCGTGGCCAGTTGCTCGGCTTCTTCCTCCAGCAGCCCGGGGGCCAGCAGGGCGAACTCGCCGCCCCGGGTGCGCGCCAGAGTGCTCCCGGCGCCCAGGCCCTGGCTGGCGCGCTGCAGTTGCTCGGCTACCGCCTTGAGCAAGGCGTCGGTGTGCTGGGCGCCCAGGCGCAGGTTGAGGCCGGCGAGGTCGAGCACCCGCAGCAACAGCAGGTAGCCGCTGCTGACCTGGTCCTCGGCGCTCAGCCGCGCCTGCAGCTGCAGGTCGAAGAAGCGCCGGTTGCCCAGGCCGGTCAGGCTGTCCTGGTAGGCCTCGTCGCGCAGCCGCTCGCTGCGTTCGGCCTGTTCCTGGAACAGCGCCTTGAGCTTCTCCACCATCTGGTTCATCGCCTGCACCACGCGGCGCAGTTCCGGGGTGCGCGGCAGCTCCGGCAGGCTGAGGAATTCGCGGCGGGCGATAGCGTGGGATTGCGCCACCATGTAGTCCAGCGGGCGCAGCTGGCGGCACAGCAGCCAGGCGCCGAGCAGCGCGCTGACCACCCCGCACAGCAGCAGCCAGCCGAGGCTGCCCAGGGCGCTCTGCCAGAGCCTGGCGATGGCGAACATCGGGTGGCTCACCACCTCCACCCGCGCCGCCTGGGTCCAGCCGCGGCTGACCACGGCGTCGCCGCCGGCGGACGGCAGGCCGATCAGCGAGACGAACCACTGCGGCGCGCCCGAGGCCACCGCGTCCGGCACGCCCTGGCGCTCCACCAGCACCTTGCCGGTGGCCAGGTCGACTACGCGGATGCGCTCGAAATAGCCGCTGTCGAAGATCGAGCTGACCATCAGCTCGACCATCGCCGGGTCGTCGATGTGCGGGGTGAGCGACAGGCCCAGCGCCGTCGCGGCGTCCTGGGCGTGGGAGCGCAACTGGTTGACGTACTGCTCGCGGGAGCTTTCCAGGCCGACCATGAAGCTGCCGCCGAAGGCCACCACCAGGAACAGGCAGATGGCGATCAGGAGTTGTTTGAACAGGGACATCTCGACTCCGCTACTCGCGCGAGGGGAACCCCTCGGCCTCCATTTTCCGCAACAGGTCCTGCCAGCGCGACAGCCGCTTGCTGTCGCCCACCTGCTTGCCTCCGCCGCCGTCGGCCAGCCACAGCCCCTCGCCGTTGAAGGCGTACACCGGCTGCAGGTCGTCGCGCTGCGAGGCCGGCAGGATGCTGCCGATCAGGTTGTCCAGCACCAGCGGCACCGCTTCGGGCCGCGGGTAGTAGGTCAGCACCATGTGCGCCTGGTTCAGGCGCAGCGCCTTGACGTAGGTGATGCGCAGTTTCTGCGCCGGCACCCCGAGGTGGCGCAGGCTGACGTACTTGGCGATGGCGAAGTCCTCGCAATCGCCGGCCCCCTTGAGCAGGGCCTCCACCGGCGTGGCCCAGTAGTCCACCTGGTGCCACAGGCCGAGGTCGTCGGTGAAACGCAGCTGGCGATTGAAGAAATCGTTGACCGCCCGCAGCTGCTCCTGCTCGTCGGCGCCCGCCTCGTCGGCCAGCACCCGCTGCCAGGCCTCGATGCGCGCGCGCCCTGCCCCCAGCGGGCCATACAGCGCCTCGGCGCGGCGGGCGATCAGGGTGAAATCCCAGTCCGCCTCCAGCCACCCGGGGAACCATGCAAAGGTAGCGGTCACGACCACGGTGGCCAGCCACGGCAACCTCCGCCGCGGGCCACCCATTCGCCCGTTCGACAACATCGTCACTTCCTGCCAGCGGACCATCCGGCGCCCCACGGGGGCCGGCGCCGCATGGTGCGGGCTGGCGCGGGAAAAGGCAATGGCAATATGAAATCATCGAAACAGTGCTGCAGGCTCCCCCGCCTGCCCGCAGCCGCGTGTCACAAAAGGAATACATCCGGGCCACGGCGGTTTCCCGAGGCGCAGTTGTGCAGTGGAAGAAGCGATCCAGAGCGCTTGGCGAATCATGACCATCAGGTCATGAAATACTTACCTGCGGCTTCATTCATCAAGTGCATATACCTCAGAAACTTCCTTAAGAAATTGATGTAACAAAACTGAGCAAATCCACGATTCCTGACTAGGCTAATGGCCAGGGAAAAGCTCGCGTTAGAAGTCCGGGCGTTGTTTTTCGATCGCTGATTTCTGATGTGGGAATTCGTATGGACATGTCGAAACCAAGCCGTCCGATCGCTGCGTTCCGGCCCCGTAGCCAGGCCCTGGCCCTGGAACCCAGGATTCTCTTCGACGGCGCCGCCGCTTCCGCGGCCGACCAGCAGCACCACGCCAGCGACCACGCCGACCAGACCGACGCCAGCCACACCCCCAGCACCCCGGACGCCGCCGCGGCCAAGGCCCCGGGCCAGCCGCGCACCCTGGTGGTGCTGGACAGCCGCGTGGAGAACCGCGAGCAACTGACCGCCAACCTCGCGGCCAACGTCACCACCCTGGTGGTGGATGCCGGCCAGGACGCCCTGGCGGCGATCAGCGCGGCGCTGGCGCAGCTGGGCAAGGTCGACTCGATCCAGATCTTCTCCCACGGCGCCTCCGGCCAGTTCACCCTGGGCAACCAGACCTTCACCGCGGCCAACCTCGACCAGTTCGGCAGCACCCTGAACAGCTGGCGCGGCGAACTCGATGCCGGCGCCGACATCCAGCTCTACGGTTGCGCCGTGGGCGCCGGCAGCGCCGGCCAGGCCCTGGTCGACCGCCTGGCGCAATGGACCGGTGCCGACGTCGGCGCCTCCAGCAACGCCACGGGCGCCAACGCTGCCGGTGGCGACTGGAACCTGGAAGTGCGCCACGGCGACATCGACAAGAGCATCGCCCTGTCCGCCAGCACCCTCGACCATTTCCAGGGCCTGCTGGCCGACGCCGCCCCGACGGTGAGCATCAGCATGCCCGACAGCGACGTGCTGATCGGCGGCCAGTTCACCTTCACCGTCGACCTGAGCAACACCTCCAGCCAGGTCGGCTACGCCCCCTACGTCGACCTGTTCCTGCCGGCCACCGGCAAGGACGGCGACGACGGCATCAGCTTCGTCAGCGCCACCTACCTGGGCCAGACGGTGAAGAGCTACATCATCACCTTCGACGCCAACGGCAACGCCACCCACCCGCTGGCCAAGGGCTCGGACGGCAACCCGCTGGTGATCACCGCCGCCAGCGTCGGCATGCGCCCGGGCGACCAGATGGTGGTGCTGCTGGTGCCCTACGCCAGCGTGTCCCAGGACCAGCCGACCATCTCCCTGCAGATCACCGCGAGCCTGAGCAACCTGGCCGACACCAGCCTCACCGGCGGCAACCCGGACCTGACCATCAGCGCCCGCGGCGGCTTCGAGTACGGCAACGACTCGCTGAACAACCCCACGGTCGACCCCAGCCTGGTGGAAGCCACGCTGCACCCGCTGCTGATCCACCCGACCCTGGTCGACCTCACCCAGAACCTCGACATGACCGAGGGCGAGACCGCCACCGGCCCCAACTTCACCCACAACCAGACGGTCACCGTCACCCCGGCCAGCGGCCAGACCCTGCACAACGTGGTGGTCACCCAGAACGTGCCGGGCGAAGTCCAGGTCACTGCCATCACCCCCGGCGCCGGCGGCACCCTGACCTCCATCACCCTGCGCAACGGCAGCGTGCTGACCGACCCGACGGCGATCGCCGCGGCCATCGCCAGCGACACCATCTTCATCACTTCCTATAGCATCACCTACGCGACCCTGAGCGCGCCGGCCACCTCCACCGTGACCTTCTACGTGCCCGAGGTAGGCGCCGACGGCACCGCTGTGCTCGACCCCACCACCGGCAACCCGGTCAACATCGACTTCGGCGCCCCCAGCGCCACCGGCCAGTGGACGCCGCTGGACCCGCGCGACCTGACGCCACCGGAAACCGACGTGGACTTCAGCGCCACCGGCGACGGCACAGGCGGCGAGTTCGTCGCCAAGTCCATCACCCTGCAGAAGCAGGCGGTGCTGCAGACCGACGTCGGCACCACCGGCCTGAGCCCGGGCGACACCCTGCGCTACGTGCTCAACGTGGCCCTGTCGGACTACTTCGCCTTCGGCGAGAACATCCTCCAGGAAGGCCAGTTCACCATTACCGACACCCTCGCCGACGGCCAGACGCTGACCGGCCCGCTGACCATGGCCCTCAGCCAGAACGGCAGCAGCGGCACCATCAACCTGCTCTATACCGCCACCGCCAACGCCGACGGCACCACCACCATCGTCATCGACATCGGCGAGTCGCTGCGCCAGGCCTCGGAGCTGCTCGGCGCGCTGTTCGGCGACCTGGCCTTCGACAACATCCAGACCGCCGCCACCACCGCGGTGATCAGCTACAACGCGTTCATCAACCAGGCCTACACCTCGACCTACCCGCAGAGCGAGATCAACGAAGGCGACAGCTTCGGCAACGACGCCACCGTCAACGCCACCGTGCTCGAGGATGTGGTCAACATCGGCGGCCTCCAGAGCGACGGCTCCAGCACCAGCAGCACCATCGCCACCAGCCAGGTGGACATCGACATCATCCAGGTCAACGGCGGCACCCCGCCGGCTTCCGGCGAACTGCGCCCGGGCGACCTGGTGACCTTCCAGCTGTCCTACGACCTGCTCACCGGCGACTACGAGAACTTCAAGCTCACCGCCTACCTGCCGCTGCCGCTGCTGGACGTCAGCGCCCTGGGCAACCTGGTCCAGGGCAACAGCGTCAACCAGTGGAACTTCGGCGCCGGCGACAGCGACCCGACGCGGGCGGTCACGGTGTCCGTCGGCCCCGGCAACTCCATCGTGTTCGACTTCGGCGACTACGAGATCAGCCAGACCGCCGGCGGGCGCATCGTCGTCACCTTCACCCTGCGCGTGGGCGACCAGCCCTTCGCCGACCAGCGCTCCCTGGACGTGCTGGCGCAATCCAGCCAGACCACCACCATCGACCAGACGCCGCTGATCTCCTCGGACGTCGAGGAAGTGGTGTCCATCGCCGAGCCGGTGCTGGACATCAGGCACGGCGTGGTCTCCAGCAGCAACGGCACGGTCACCGGCACCAGCGGCACCTGGACCGCGCCGGGCACCGGCGGCAAGCCCTTCAGCGGCAACGTCACCGACCTTGCGGCGATCAACGGCGACGTCAGCGGCATCGACGCCGGCGACACCCTGCGCCTGGCCACCGCCATCGAGAACAGCGGCGGCGGCGGCGCCTTCGACGTGGTCACCAGCATCACCCTGCCGCCGGACCTGGCCTTCGTCGGCGGCAGCCTGGCCGCGGCCAACCTGCAGATCTACCGCGGCGACGGCACCCTGCTGCAGCTGAACGTGGACTACAGCGTCTCCGGCAACACCATCACCTTCCTCGACGCCGGCGCCGTGGCCTCGCTGCTGCCGGGGCGCTCCGGCACCGCCGCCGACAACAGCGGGCAGAACATCGTCGTCATCACCTACGACGTCACCGTCAATACCGCGGTGGCCGCCAGCCGCACGCTGCAGAGCACGGCGAGCCTGTCCCACTACGCCAGCGTCGAGGGCGGCAGCGACTTCCTCCCCGGCGCCGACCTCACCGAGCTGGCCAACCAGCAGGTCGCCGCGCCGGTGATCAGCAAGGTCTTCGCCGGCGGCAGCCTGGACGACGGCGACTCCAGCGCCAGCCACACCACCGGCAGCAACCTGGTGGTCGGCGAGAGCATGCTCTACGACATAGTCGTGCGCCTGCCCGAAGGCAGCACCGGCAACCTCAGCATCGACGACCTGATCCCGCCGGGCATGCGCCTGGACACCAGCTTCAACGGCGGCCAGGGCTACCAGCTGATCCTCACCGCCGCGGGCAGCGGCGGCAGCCTGGCCCAGGACTTCGCCGGCAACGTGGTGATCAGCGGCATCGCCGGCGTCGGCGGCACCCTGGGCGCCGACGGCGTCGACGCGCGCTTCGGCTTCAGCGCCTTCGCCACCAGCGCGGACAACAACACCGGCAACAACACCTTCGTCATCCGCGTGCAACTGGTGGTCAGCAACGTCATCGGCAACCAGGCCAACAAGTCGCTGCAGAACAGCGCCAACCTGCACTACCAGGACCCCGACGGCGACACGGCCAACGGCGCCACGCCGCTGGAGCGCCAGGTCAACCTCAGCGGCGGCGCGCCCACCATCACGGTGCGCGAGCCCACCCTGCAGATCAGCCAGACGGTCGACACCGTCCCGGACTTCGTCGGCTTCGAGGAAGGCGACGTGGTGGACTTCACCATCACCATCCGCAACGGGAACGGCGCCAACGACTACGCGGCCTTCGACATCAGCCTGCTGGACACCCTGCCCAGCGAGCTGGACGACGTGGCCCTCACCGGCGTCATCTACTCTGGCGCCACCAACAACGGCGGCGTCGACTTCGTCATCCAGGGCGGCCAGCTGGTCACCGCCAGCGGCGCCAACATCGACATCGCCAAGGGCGGCAGCATCGTCCTGCACCTGCGCGGCACGGTGAACGCCAGCGCCGCCGGCCAGGCGGTGTTCAACAACGTCGCCCAGGTGCAGTGGACCAGCCTCGACGGCGCCAACGCCGGCGAACGCAGCGGCGCCGACGGCGTGCTCAACGGCGGCAGCCTGAACGACTACCGGCTCGACTCCATCCTGCCCTTCCCGGTCAGCAACGGCATCCGCATCTCCCGCGTTGGCGGCGTGCAGGACACCCCACCGGCCACCAACGACAGCGGCGCCACGGACACCTCCGGGCTCAGCGAGAACGTCGTGGTGGGCGAAGTGATCCGCTACCGCGTGGTGGTGCTGGTGCCCGCCGGCGACAACCCCAACTACCAGGTCCGCATCGAGCTGGCCGCCGGGCTGGAGCTGCTTCCCGCCGACCTGAACAACATCCTCATCGCCCTGGTGTCGAGCAACCTCAACGGCCTGTCCAGCGACCGCACCCTGGTCAGCAGCGGCAGCGTCTGGATGCAGGGCAACCAGGACAGCGCCGTGGCCCAGGCGATCAACGCCGACCTCAGCGGCGTCGTGCCCAGCGGCGTGTTCGACGGCAACGCCAGCAACCTGAGCATCGTCACCAACCCCGACGGCACCCAGACGGTGACCTTCAACCTGGGCAACCTGACCAACACCGAAACCAACGACAGCGACATCGAAGGCGTGGTGCTGGAATTCAACGTGCGCGTCACCAACGTGACCAGCAACCAGAGCAGCGCCACCCTCGGCGTGCAGGCCATCGAGCACGTGGGCCAGCCGGGCCAGGACGTCGACCGCGGCAAGAGCGATATCCTCTTCGAGCGCGTGGTGGAGCCCGGCTTCACCGGCCTGGACAAACAGGTCATCGACATCCAGCCGGGCGTCGGCACCACGACCACCACGGTGTCGGTGAGCTTCACCCAGAACGGCGAGATACCGGCCTACAACGTGCACCTGCAGGACCAGTTCCCCAACGGCAGCAACTACCAGGTGCAGAGCATCCTGATCAACGGCGCGGCGCTGAACCTGGCGAACCTGCCGGCCGGCATCAGCGTCAGCGCCAACGGCGCCATCTCCGTCGACTTCGACCGCCTGGCAGTAGGCGACAAGGTGCAGGTGATCTACACCGTCACCGTGCCCAACACCGTGGTCGCGGACGATGCGTCCAGCGCGGCGGTACTGACCTGGACCAGCCTGCCGACCAGCTTCGAGACCGGCGGCTGGGGCGGCTCGCTGCCCGGCGCCGCCGGCAGCAGCGACGGCGAGCGCACCGGCCAGGACGGCACGGCCGGGCTGAACAACTACGTGCTCAGCGAAGGCGCCGGCCTGGGCCTGGTGCAAGGCACCCTGTGGGACGACACCCAGTCGGCGGACAACAGCACCACGCCCGACGGCACCGGCTTCGCCGGGCTGACCGTGCAACTGACCTGGGCCGGCGCCGACGGCATCTTCGGCAATGGCGACGACCGTGTGTTCAGCACCCTCACCGACGCCAACGGCCATTACGAGTTCGCCCTGCTGCCGGCCGGCAACTACCTGATCGTGGTGCCGCAGAGCGTGCAGCTCAGCGCCAGCAACCGCTTCCACGTGCGCATCGACACCGACACCGGCACCAGCGCCAGCGGCCTGGGCAACGTCAGCATCGCCCTGGGCGAAGGCGCCAGCGGCAGCGCCGACGCCGGCTACGTGCACCTCAACGAAGCGCCGGTCAACACCATCGCCGGCCAGCACGGCCAGGAAGACACGGTGCTGCACCTGACCGGGCTGGCCGTGGCCGACTCCGACGCCGGCAGCGGCATCCTCAGCATCACCCTCAGCGTGCAGCACGGCGTGCTCTGGCAGAGCGCCACGGCGCCGGGGCCGAACGACACGCCGCCCGGCGGCGCCAGCAACACCCTGGTGCTCACCGGCACCCTGCAGCAGCTGAACGTCCTGCTGTCGCAGGTCTATTACAAGAGCAACCAGGACTTCAATACCTTCCGCGACCGCGAAACCCTGACCATGCTCACCAACGACCAGGGCAACTTCGGCGACGCGAACAACGACGGCATCCCCGGGCAGAACCCGCAGGACGCCCTGAGCGACACCGACCAGGTGCAGATCGTCATCGACCCGGTCAACGACGCGCCCATCGCCAACCCCGACACGGCCAGCGCCGTCGAGGCCGGCGGCACCAACAACGGCACCCCCGGCACCGACCCCAGTGGCAACGTGCTGAGCAACGACACCGACGTCGACATCGCCACCAACAACGATGTCCTGCGGGTGATCAGCGCCGGGGTGCAGGGCGACACCGAAACCGGGGTGCCGGAGAACAGCTTCCGCATCGTCGAGGGGGCCTATGGCGGGCTGGTCATTTCCAGCACCGGCGGCTTCATCTATATCGTCAGCAACGACAACCCGACCGTGCAGGCCCTGCGGCTCAACGGCAACACCCTGACGGAAGTCTTCACCTACACCATCACCGACCTGACCGGCGCCACCAGCACCTCGACCATCACCATCACCATCCACGGCGCCAACGACACCCCCGTGGGCGTCAACGACGGAGCCACCGCGGTGGAAGCCGGCGGGGTGAACAACGGCACCCCGGGCGTGAACCCCACCGGCAACTTGCTGGACAACGACACCGACGTCGACCAGAACGGCGAGACCATGGCCGTCACCGGCGTCCGCAACCTGCGCGAGTCGGCCTCCGGCGGCATCACCGACGTCGTCGACGGCACCCCGACGGTCATCACCGGCACCTACGGCACCCTGACCATCAGCGCCGACGGCAGCTACACCTACGTGGTGAACAACGACAACACCGCGGTGCAGCGCCTGGTGGTCGGCGACCAGTTGTTCGAGTACTTCACCTACCGCGTCACCGACGCCGGCGGCCTGAGCGACCTGGCCGAGCTGCGCATCACCATCAACGGCGCCTACGACAACCCGGTGGCCAGCGATGACCAGGCCTCGGCCCAGGCCGCCGCCACCAACGACCCCACGCTGGAAAGCAACCCCAGCGGCAACGTCATCCTCTTCCCCAGCCGCCCGGGGCCGGCCACCCAGCCCGGCGGCAACGGCGTGGACAGCGACGTCGACCGCATCGACCGGCCCAGCAGCAACCTGCACGTGACCGGCATCAGCTCGGCCACCGAGCTGTCCAACCCGGGCATGACCGGGGTGACCGCCGGCAGCACCTCCGGCAGCAACGGCACCGTGATCCAGGCCACCTATGCCGAGCAGAACGGTTCGCAGATCACCGACCCGGACTCCTTCGGCGCCCTGACCATCGGCGCCGACGGCTCCTTCACCTTCGACGTCAACAGCGACAACGCGAGCATCCAGGGCCTGGCCGCCGGGCAGACCATCCAGGTCATCTACACCTACGAGATCACCGACACCGAAGGCCTCACCGACCGCGCCCAGTTGGTCATCACCATCCGCGGGGTGAACGACCCGCCGGTGGCTCAGATAGTGGTGGCCACCGCCGTGGAAAAAGGCGGGGTGAACAACACAAGCCCGGGCAGCGACCCCAACGGCGACATCACCACCCTGGCCTTCGATCCGGACGGCGACCCCATCAGCGTCGCCACGGTGAACGGCACGCCCCTGGCCAGCAACGGCCCCACCGTCATCGTCGGCACCTACGGCACCCTGACCATCAACCTCGACGGCACCTACAGCTATGCGCTGGACAATACCAACCCGGACGTCGAGGCGCTGCGGCTGGACACCGACAGTCTGTTCGAGGGCTTCAACTACACCCTGACCGACGGAAAGGGCGGTTTCTCCGACCCGTCCTTCCTGCTGATCGTCATCCATGGCCAGAACGACAACCCGGTGGCGCGGGATGACAGCGCCGCCGCGGTGGAAGCCGGCGGCATCAACAACAACCAGCCGGGCGTCGACCCCATCGGCAACGTGCTGGTCAACGACACCGACGTCGACTCCCCCGGCAACGGCGAGACCACCACCGTCAGCGCCGTGCGCTCCGGCGCCGAGAGCGGCAGCGGCAGCTCCGGCAGCCTGGGCGTGGAACTGCGCGGCCAGTACGGCTGGCTGACGCTCAACGCCGACGGCAGCTACCGCTACCGCCTGGACAACAGCGACCCGCGGGTGCAGGCCCTGCGCAGCAGCGCCGACCAACTGGTCGACACCTTCACCTACACGGTGATCGACACTGCCCTGGCCACCGACCAGGCCACCCTCACCATCACCATCAGCGGCGCCAACGACACCCCGCTGGCGCAGAACGACAGCGCCACCGCCATCGAGGCCGGCGGCCTGAACAACGGCACGCCCGGCAGCAACCCCACCGGCAACGTACTCGGCAACGACAGCGACGTGGACGCCGGCGACGTGCTCAGCGTGGCCGGCTTCCGCCAGGGCCTCAACGCCGGCACCGTGGGCAGCGCCTTCATCGCCACCTACGGCACCCTGACGCTGAATGCCGACGGCAGCTTCAGCTACGTCCTGGACAACGCCAACCCGCTGGTACAGGCCCTGCGCACCGCCGGCGACACCCTGCAGGAAACCTTCACCTACACCCTGCGCGACCTGGCCGGCGCCACCACCACCGCCACCCTGACCATCACCATCCAGGGCCGCAACGACAACCCGCTGGCGGTCAACGACGGCGCCGAGGCCGTCGAGGCCGGCGGGGTGAACAACGGCACCCCGGGCGTGAACCCCAGCGGCAACGTGCTGACCAACGATACCGACGTGGACGCCGGCGACAGCAAGACGGTCGACGGCATCCGCACTGGCACCGAGGCCGCCGGCGGCAGCTTCACCACGGTCAGCGGCAGCCAGGTGATCACCGGCCAGTACGGCACCCTGACCATCGGCGCCAACGGCGCCTTCAGCTACGTGCTGAACAACCAGGACGCCCGGGTGCAGGCGCTGAAGACCGGCGAGACGCTGGTCGAGACCTTCAGCTACCGCATGCACGACACCGCCGGCGCCAGCGACATCGCCCAGCTCACCCTGACCATCCGCGGCGCCTACGACGCCCCGGTGGCCAACGACGACCTGGACCTGGCCCTGGCCGCCAAGCCGGACATCAGTGACGGCTTCGACCCCAGCGGCAACGTGCTGACCAACGACACCGACGTGGACGCCGGCGACAGCAAGAACGTCAGCGGCATCCGCAGCGGCCAGGAAAGCGCCGGCGGCACCCTGGTGGCGGTGAGCCCGGGCACCAGCAATGCCAACGGCACCATCATCGACGGCCTCTACGGGCAACTGATCATCGGCGCCGACGGCACCTACACCTACCACGTCGACAACGGCAACCCGATCGTCCAGCAACTGGGCCTGCTGGAAACCCTCAGCGACTACTTCACCTACGAAGTCCGCGACGGCGGCGGCCTGGTGGACCTGGCCCAGCTGCACATCGTGATATTCGGCCTCAACTCGCCGCCCGTGGCCAACCCCGACGGCGCCGACGCCACCGAGGCCGGCGGCCTGAACAACAACGTGCCGGGCGTCGACCCCGGCGGCAACGTGCTGGGCAACGACACCGACCTGGAAAACGACCCGCTGACCGTCACCGAGGTACGCACCGGTACCGACACCAGCACCCCGCCCAACGGCGTGGTCGGCACGCCGCTGCAGGGCCGTTACGGCACCCTGACGCTCAACGCCGACGGCAGCTGGAACTACCGGGTGGACAACGCCAACCCCGAGGTGCAGGCCCTGCGCACCGCGGGCCAGACGCTGTCCGACGTTTTCACCTACACCATCGCGGACACCTGGCTCTCCACCAGCAGCACCCAGCTGGTCATCGTCATCCACGGCGCCAACGACACGCCCATCGCCCACGACGACGCCGCCATCGCCGTGGAGGCCGGCGGGGTGAACAACGCCACTCCGGGCGTGAACCCCACCGGCAACGTGCTGGACAACGATACCGACGTCGACGGCGTGGCCAACGGCGAGACGCGCCAGGTGCTCACGGTGAGCAGCGAGACCGGCGCCGTGGCCAATGCCGGCAGCGTGCTGCAAGGCCGCTACGGCACCCTGATGCTCAACGCCGACGGCAGCTACCGCTACGAGGTGAACAACGCGGACCCGGTCGTGCAGGCCCTGCGCACCGCCGGCGAGACCCTGCGCGAAGTCTTCACCTACCGCATGCGCGACACCGCCGGCGCCACCTCCGATGCGCGCCTGACCGTGACCATCCAGGGCGCCGACGACAACCCGGTGGCGCGCAACGACAGCAACACCGCCAGCGACCAGGTGGTCGCGCCCCAGGCCAGCGGCAACGTGCTGCCCAACGACAGCGACGTCGACGGCGGCGACCGCCTGAGCGTGGTCGGCGTGCGCGTCGGCGCGGAAAACGCCAGCGGCGCGGCCGGCAGCGTCGGCCAGGTGCTGGCCGGGCGCTACGGCTTCCTCACCCTCAATGCCGACGGCAGCTACACCTACAGCATCGACCAGACCAACCCCGAGGTGCTCGCCGCCGCCGGCCTGGGCCGGGTGCTGCAGGACGTCTTCACCTACACCGTCGCCGACCTCGCCGGCGCCACCGACCAGGCCGAGCTGACCATCACCCTGGAGATCGCCTCGCCCTACATCCAGCCGCCGGCCGGCCCCTACTTCGGCCAGCGCCCCGGCGACGGCCAGCGCAATGCCCCCGGCCTGGGCCTGGAGCCGGCGATCTTCGTGCTGCCGGAAGTCGAGAGCATCGAGCAGCGCCTCATGCAATCCATGTGGCACGTCGACGGCAACCGCGCCGACCTGTTCCTCACCCCCGAGGTCGAGGCGGACTCGATCGGCGCGGGCCTGGGCCTGGTGCCCGGCCAGTACGTGGCCCAGGCGGTGGCCGAGAGCCGCGAAGCCAGCGAACGGGAAAGGGCCTGGATCGATGGCCGCCACGGCCGCGCCAACCTCAGCGCCGACGGCCTGCTCAGCGAGCCCTCGCTCTGGGCGCCGCGCGCCAGCGACCTGGTGCCGGCCGCCGAGAAGCCCGCGCAGACCGCCCGCGGCTTCCGCCAACAGCTGCGCGAAGCCGCGCAACGCAGGGGGAGCGCGAATTGAATCGGGATCGACAGAAAAAAACACGCATTGAACAAGGAATGCTTATGCCGGGACAACGCCTCAAGGCCTTGAGTGCCATCATCGCCGTCAGCACCGTGCTTGGCGCCTGCTCCTCGCTGATGGAGTCCAAACCCTACGACGAACAGCAGATGCGCCAGCGCGTCATCGACGACCAGGCGCGCATGTACCGCGAGCAGGAGCCGGTGAACGCGCCCATCACCTTCTACGAGGCCGCGGCGCGAGCCCTGAAATACAACCTCGACTACCGCCTGAAGCTGCTGGAAAGCGCCCTGGCCGCCGACCTGCGCGACGTCACCGCCCACGAGATGCTGCCGCGCCTGGTGGCCTCGGCCGGCTACGCCGGGCGCAACAACGACTCCGGCGGCACTTCCATCGGTATCCAGGACCGCCAGGTGTCCCTGCGCCCGTCCACCTCCGAGGAGCGCTACCGCGACATCGACAGCCTGGGCCTGTCCTGGAGCCTGCTGGACTTCGGCGTGGCCTACTACCGCACCCAGCAGAAGGCCGACCAGATCCACATGGCCGAGGAACGCCGCGAGCGCGTGGCGCAGAACGTCATGCAGGACGTGCGCAACGCCTACTGGCGGGCCCTGGGCGCCCAGCGCCTGCTGCCGGAGGTGGACAACCTGTTGATGCGCACCCACCGCGCCCTCACCGCCGCCCGCGAGGCCGAGAACCAGGGCCTGCTGCCGCGCCAGGACATCCTCGCCTACCAGCGCGCCCTGCTCGACTCGGTGTACATGCTCACCGTGCGCCGCCAGGACCTGGAGTTCGCCCGCGCCGAACTGGCCGCGCTGATGTCGCTGCCGCCGAACTCGAAGATGCTCCTGGCCGACACCAGCGAGCCGCCGCTGCCGCTGGTCACCAGCAACGTCGAGAGACTGGAGCAGCTGTCGCTGCAGCACCGCCCGGAAATCATGGAGGAGTGGTACCGCAAGCGCGTCGACGAGAACGACCTGAAGATCGCCAAGGCCCAGCTGTGGCCCAACGTCAGCGTCAACTACGGCTACCAGTACGACTCCAACAAGTACCTGTACAACAACCACTGGAACGAGACCGGCGTGCAGGTCTCCATCAACCTGCTGCGCCTGCTGCAGTACCCGGCGCTGAACACCGCCCAGCAGACCCAGGCCAAGACCGACGACATGCGCCGCACCGCGCTGTCCATGGCCATCCTCACCCAGGTCCGCGTCGGCCTGCTGCGCTACCAGCTGGCGCGCCAGGAAGTGGAGTTCGCCGACGACAGCCTGCGCGTCGACAAGAGCCTGCTGGACTACGCGCAGAAGGCCCGCAGCGCCGCCCTGGGCACCGAGCTGGAGCTGATCCGCGCCGAAGGCCGCTACCTGCTCTCGCGCTACCAGCGCGAGGCCGCCTACTCCGACGCCCAGGCCGCCTGGGGCCGGCTGTACAACTCGGTGGGTTTCGCCGTGCTGCCGGACAAGGTGGAAAACCACGACGTGAAGACCCTGGCCCGGGAAATCCAGCGCACCCTGGAACAGGAGAGCGGCAGCAACCTGCTGACCGCCAGCAGCGCGGGCGCCCCCAGCAGCAATCTTTCCGGCAACAACCTCTCCAGCAGCAACGAAGGAAGCGCCAATGCCGCACAGCCGTAAGTCCTGCCTGTCGTGCCTGCCGTTCCTGTTCCTCGCCCTGCTGCCGTCGGCCTTCGCCGCCGACGGCGACCCCACCCTCCCGCCGCCGGCCGCCGGCGACGAACCCAACGCCATCCGCGTGCTGCTGGTATCGGACCTGGAGACCACCCTGTCCAGCCAGATGAACGGCACCCTCGGCGAACTCAAGGCCAGCCTCGGCCAGAAGGTCGCCAAGGACGCCCCGCTGGCCCAGCTCCAGTGCGTCGAGGTGCAGGCCCGCGCCAAGGTCGCCGCCGCCGAGCTGGGCATGGCCCGGCAGAACCTGGCGGCCAAGCGCAACCTGCAGAAGCTCGACGCCGCCGGCGAACTGGAAGTGGCCATGGCCACCACCGAGGTGAGCAAGGCCGAGGGCGCCCTCACCCTGGCCCGCGCCCAGGCCGGCTACTGCCAGGTGCAGGCGCCCTTCGCCGGGCGCGTGGCCAAGGTCTACGTCAAGCCGTACCAGACCGTGCAGGCCGGCGCGCCGCTGTTCGACCTGGTCAGCGACGGCGCCCTCAAGGTGCGCCTGAACGTGCCCTCCACCCTGCTGCCGCAGCTCAAGCCCGGCATGCCGGTGGAAGTGGAAATCCACGAGACCGGCAAGCGCTACCCGGCCAAGGTCAGCGCCATCAACGCGCGGGTCGACGCCGTAGCCCAGACCGTCGAGCTGGAGGCCCGCCTGGATGCGGCCTATCCTGAACTGATCGCGGGCATGAGCGGTACCGCGCGCTTCCCCGACGCGCAAGAGTGAGCAGCCATGAGCGAGATGTTTCCGCCACCCCAGCTGCTGCTGAGCCTGGCCAACCTGCGCGACCGCGCCCTGGCCGCGGAGTCGCTGAACGCCCTGGCCTTCTCCATGGCCAACGACCTCTACGCCCTGCTGCGCTTCCACCAGGCGCTGGTGCTGGCCCAGCACGGCCAGCAGCTGGAGCTGCTGTGCATCTCCGGCCTTGCGCGCCCCACCGAGGACTCGCCCTACCTGGTCTGGCTGCGCCGCGCCGGGCGCTGGCTGAGCGGCCAGGTGGCGGACGCCGCGCCGCGCTGGCTGCCCCGCGAAACCCTGGAAGTGCCCGAGGACATCGCCGAAGGCTGGGCCGAATGGTGGCCCAGCGGGCTCTGGGTCATCCCCCTGCATGACCGCCACGGCCAGCGCCTGGGGCTGCTGGTGTTCCTCCTCGACGAAGCCCCGGCGCCCTCGGTGGAGCACCTGCTGCAGGGCGTGTTCCAGACCTGGGCGCACTGCTGGGCGGCCTTCGGCAAGCCGCGCTCGCTGCGCTTCTGGCGCCCCAGCCGGCGCCAATTGTTGCTGGGCGTGGCGGTGCTGGCGGTGATGCTGCTGGTGCCGGTGCGGCAGACCGCGCTGGCCCCGGCCGAGGTGGTGTCGCGCAACGCCCAGGTGATCAGCTCGCCGATCGACGGGGTGATCGCCCGCATGCTGGTGCGGCCGAACCAGAGCGTCGAGGTCGGCACGCCACTATTCGCCCTCGACGAAACCACCCTGCGCAGCCGCGCCGAAGTGCTGGCCAAGGAAGTCGCGGTGGCCGACGCCGAGCTGCTGGCCGCCAGCCAGCGCGCCTTCGACAACCCGCAGAGCAAGGGCGAGCTGGCGGTGCTCAACGGCACCGCGCGGCAACGCCGCGCCGAACTGGCCGCGGTGCAGGCGCAGCTGGCGCGCACCACGGTGCTCTCGCCGCGCGCCGGGGTGGCGGTGTACAGCGACCCCAACGACTGGCTGGGCAAACCGGTGGTCACCGGCGAGCGCATCCTCCAGGTCGCCGATCCCCGCCAGCCGGGCATGCGCATCCAGTTGCCGGTGGCCGATGCCATCGCCCTGGACAGCGGCGCGCCGGTCACCCTGTTCCTCACCGCCTACCCGCTCTCGCCGCTGCACGGGGAAATCCTCGAAACCAGCTACGAAGCGCGCCCGGGCGACGACGGCGTGGCCTCCTACCGCCTGCTGGCCAGCGTCGAGGGCGCCCCGGCCCACGCCCGCCTGGGCCTGCACGGCACCGCCAAACTCTACGGCGAGCGCGTGCCGCTGGGCTACTACCTGCTGCGCCGCCCCCTGGCCGCCGCCCGCGCCTGGACCGGCTGGTGATGGACGCCGCCGCCGAAGACCTGCCCACGCCGCCGCTGCGCGACGACCTCGACATCGCCGAGGCCGGCAGCAATGCCGACGGCGAGCCGGCCTGGGTGATCCACGACAACGTCACCAACCGCTTCTTCCGCATCGGCTGGCTGGAATTCGAATGCCTGCTGCGCTGGGAGCAGACGCCGCGGCGCATCGCCGAAGACATCGCCGAGCAGACCGCGCTCAAGCCCGACGTCGAGCAGGTGCTGGGCTTTCGCGCCTTCCTCGAACGCCACCAGCTGGTGCGCCCCGGCGCCCAGGCCCTGGAGCGCCTGCGCGAGGCCAGCGAGGGCAACCAGTTCCTGACCTGGAAATGGTGGCTGCACCACTACCTGTTCTTCCGCATCCCGCTGCTGCACCCGCAACGCCACCTGCGGCGCCTGGCCGGCGCCCTGGGCTGGCTGTTCCACCCCTTCATGGGCGTGCTGGTGGTGGGCCTGGGGCTGCTCGGCATCGTCCTGGTGGCGCACCAGTGGGACACCTTCCGCCACGACGTGGTGGAATCCTTCTCCACCGAGGGCCTGCTCAGCTTCGCCCTGGCCCTGGTGGTGGCCAAGACCCTCCACGAACTGGGCCACGCCCTGGTGGCCACGCGCCTGGGGCTGAAGGTGGCGCACATGGGCATCGCCTTCGTGGTGATGTGGCCGATGCTCTACACCGACACCGGCGAGAGCTGGAAGCTGCGCAGTTCGAAACAACGCCTGGCCATCGCCAGCGCCGGCATCCTCACCGAGCTGGGTCTGGCCGGGCTGGCCACCCTGGGCTGGGCGCTGAGCGACCCGGGCCCGCTGCGCAACGCCCTGCTGTACCTGGCCACCACCAGCTGGGCGCTGTCCCTGGCGCTGAACGCCAGCCCCTTCATGCGCTTCGACGGCTACTTCATTCTCTCCGACCTGCTCGACTTCCCCAACCTGCACGAGCGCGCCACGGCCCTGGCCAAGGTCACCCTGCGGCGCAACCTGCTGGGGCTCGACGAAGCCTGGCCGGAAGCCTTCCCGGCACGCCAGCGGCGCCTGCTGGTGGCCTTCGCCATGGTCACCTGGGTGTACCGCCTGGTGCTGTTCCTGGGCATCGCGGTGACCGTCTACCTGTTCTTCTTCAAACTGCTCGGGATCTTTCTCTTCGCCGTGGAAATCTCCTGGTTCATCGTGCAGCCGATCTGGCGCGAACTGAAACACTGGTGGCAGCACCGCGGCGAAGTGCGCCGCGGCCGCCGCCATCTCTTCCTCCTCCTGCTGGCGGCCGCCCTGCTGCTGGTCGCGGTGCCCTGGCGCAGCCAGATCCACGCCGTGGGCCTGGCCCGCGCCGAGCACCAGGTGCGCCTCTACGCGCCCTTCCCGGCGCTGTTGCAGCAAGTGCGCAAGGCCGGCCCGGTGCAGGCCGGGCAGACCCTGGTGGTGCTCGACCAGCCGGACATCACCATCCGCCTGGCCGGCAACGAAGCCAGCATGCAAGGCTACCGCGCCCGCCTGGCCGGCCTGCTGGCCGACCCCGGCGGCCTGGCCGAGGAAGCCGCCACCCGCCAGCGCTACGGCGTGCAATTCCAGGAAGCCCGCGCCGCCCGCTCGGAAATCGCCCGGCTGAACCTGCAGGCGCCCTTCGCCGGCCAGTGGCTGGACCTGAACCCGGACTGGCGCGGCGGCCAGTGGATAGGCACCCGCGAACCCCTGGGCGTGCTGATCGACCCACGCAGCTGGCAGGTGGACGCCTACGTCGGCCCCGACGAAATCCAGCGCCTGGGCGAAGGCAGCGCGGTGCGCTTCTACCCCGAGGGCGTGCCCCGGGCGATCACCGGCAAGGTCCTGCAGATAGGCACCACGCGCATCGGCCAACTGGGCCAACCGGCCCTCGCCTCCCGCCACGGCGGCCCCCTGGCGGTGCAACCCCACGGCGACCAACTGGTGCCCAGCAGCCCGCTGTTCCACGTGCTGGTGCAACTGGACGAAGCCCCACCGAACCTCCACGAAACCCGCGGCCACCTGCAGATCGAAGGCCAGCGCCGCAGCCTGCTGGCGGATGGGTTGATGCACCTGGCGGCGGTGTTCATGCGCGAGAGTGGGTTCTAGCGCTCCCGCGATTTCGCGCGCAGGGCGCGCTCCTGCATGGGAGCTGCGCCGAGGCGCTCTTCGTAGGATGGGTTGAGCCTTGGCGAAACCCATGCGGTCGTGATGATGGGTATCGCTTCGCTCAACACCATCCTACGAAAAGCCGTGCTTCCTGGAACGTAAGCGGGCCCTACCCGCGACTTCGCGCGCAGGGCGCGCTCCTACATTGGAATGGCGAGGGTTGGGCGGCGTAGGCGCAACTGTCCTGCCCCGCGCCGAGATGCGGCGGATAACCGCGAACGGTTATGCGCCCTACGAACTTGCCGGTTGACGCTGAACTATCCGACCGCTCCGAACGGCTCCCTCTCCCGCTTGCGGGAGAGGGCTGGGGAGAGGGCGCTCTCACCCCCCCACAACAAATTGCAACGCCTTCCCCCCCATAACACCCACCCCCTTCGGTTACCCTCCCCGGCTCCCACGAAAAA